>CBFHWY010000004.1:0-74299 GCA_965659675.1 Salibacteraceae bacterium
GAAATTCGCTTTATCCATCTGCTTATCCAGGACATATTCAGTTAAGTTTTGATATTCCAGTAGCGTAAATTTCTTGGGAAGTAACTCGAAACCAATATGTGTGTGTGTCTCGAGGTTTTCTTGTAAGTAGTCCAATGATTCTGAAAAGATCTTATTGTGGTCAAAGGCAAGTTCCGGTATATCATGGATCTCAAACCATTGAAGGTCTTCAGCCCAACCCTGAGCCTTAGGTTTGCAACTTTCGATCTCCACCAATGAAATATATCCAACGGTCACCACGCGCCCGAAGCTGTGTCGGTGAACCTCACCAAAAGCGCGAAGTTGATTCATGAATAGATTCTCAATGCCGGTGAGTTCGGTCACCACTCTTTCCGCTCCGTCTTCTAAAGACTCTTTGGTATATATAAGGTCACCTGGAAGTGCCCATGAGTTCTTAAAGGGCTCCACGCCTCTTTTAATGAGCATCACTTTTACCTTGCCACGCTCATAACCAAAGATCACACAGTCGACCGAAATGGCAAACTGAAAAAAGTCCTCAATAGGAATGTCGTAATTATAGTCTTGTTTATCAGGGCTTTTCATTAGTGTCTTAAAAGAAGCTGTTTTCAAATATAATTAAGAAATCCAGATATGGTAATCTTTACTATAAACTTATAGTACAAAATACTTTATTTAATTTTTATTTCTACCTTAGCTTCATTAAAAACAGATAATTATGAAAAAAATTTACACATTATTTACCCTGCTTCTCGCTACTAGCCTTGTCTTTGCGCAGAAAGCACAAATCGATCTTCCGATCTCATGGAATGACACAGCCAATGTAGATTATACCACACTTGGCTTCGGTGGCTCTACAGGAATGATTGCTGCAGACCCCAACAATGCGAGTAATCCAGTATTGCAAATTGACAAATCAAATACAGCTGCAACTTGGGCCGGAGTGACGCTCGGTGCTGATAGTCTGGCGTCTGCCATTCCATTTTCGGCCACAGCCAACCAAATTAAAGCTGTAGTTTATTCACCTGACAGTGGAATAACCGTTAGGTTGAAAGCTGAAGACGAATCGGACCCAAGAAAAAGTGTTGAGACCGATGTAATGACCACCGTTGCAAACGGTTGGGATACCTTAACTTTTGATTTTTCAAATCAAGCTCAGGGTACTGCTGCAATTAACTACTCTACAACATATGACAAGCTTTCCATCTTCCTGAACTTTGGTGTAGATGGTGCTACTGCAGGCGCTAAAACATATTATGTTGATGATGTATTCTTCGTTTCTGCTTCAGGTCCATCACTTTCTCAAATCGACCTTCCAATAACATGGAATGATACAGCAAACACGGACTACACCACAGTTGGTTTTGGTGGTTCTGTAGGTATGATTGCTGCTGACCCGACGAATGCATCGAATCCTGTACTACAGATTGACAAGTCTAACACTGCTCAAACATGGGCTGGTGTAACTCTTGGAAATGACAGCCTTGCTTCTGCAATTCCATTTGCGAGCAACGCAAACGAGATCAAAGTACTTTTCTACTCTCCAGATAGTGGAATCACCGTTCGACTGAAAGTCGAAAATGAGGCAAATTCTGGTATCAGTGTTGAAACTGATGCGATCACGATGCTTGCTAACGCATGGGATACTTTAACCTTTGATTTCTCTAATCAGGCTCAAGGTACAGCTGCGATCAACTACTCTAACACCTATGATCAGTTAAACATCTTCGCCAACTTTGGTGTAGATGGAGCTACAGCCGGAGCAAAAACTTACTATGTGGATGATGTCTTCTTCGTGGCTCCTCCAATGAAGTCACAGATCGATCTTCCAATTAGCTGGAATGATACGGCAAACACCGACTACACGACAGCTGATTTTGGCGGTACGGTCTCTATGATCACTGCCGATCCAGCAAACGCATCAAATCCAGTGCTTCAGATCGACAAGTCCAATACAGCTCAAACCTGGGCAGGAGTAACTCTTGGAAATGATAGCCTTGCCAGTGCAATTCCCTTTGCAAGTAATGCTAATTTGATCAAGGTCCTCTTCTACTCTCCTGATGCTGGTATTACCGTTAGGCTGAAAGCAGAGGACGAGTCAAATCCGAACATCAGTGTTGAAACTGATGCCATGACCACGGTTGCCAATGCATGGGACACCTTGACCTTCGATTTCTCTAATCAAGCTCAGGGTACTGCGGCGATCAACTACGCTAGTACTTACGATAAGCTTTCGATCTTCCCCAACTTTAACGTCGCAGGGTCAACAGCAGGAGCTAAAACATATTACGTAGATGACGTATTCTTCTCTGCAGGTGGCGGTGGAAACCCTCCATCTACAAGTATGATCACCTTCAAGGTTGATATGAATGACTACTCTTCAAACTTCGACACTGTTTATGTGGGTGGAAGTTTTAACGGATATTGTGCCAAGTGTAATCCAATGAGCGATAACGATAATGATGGTGTATGGGAGTTGACCATTCCACTAAACCACGATACTATCGAATGGAAATATCAGGTTGATGGTTGGGCCGGTGAAGAGCGATTCCTCGGAGGCGAGCCCTGTACCAAAACTACGGGCGCTTTCACGAATAGATATCTTGAGCACAATAAGGACACCGTAATGCCAGTGACTTGCTGGTCTACCTGTGCACCATGTACTGGAGTTCCAACGACTGTTAATGTCAAGTTTGCCTTAGACCTATCAGCATATCCTGATACTTTCTCTAACGCATATGTTAGTGGTACCTTTAACGGATGGAGTCCAGATGCTAACCCGCTGTCTGACTCAGACAATGATGATGTATGGGAAACTACGATCGCATTAGCATATGGAGATACCATTGAATTCAAATATCAGCTTAACAAATGGGCGGTGGAAGAAACTTTAATGGTAGGTCTTCCCTGTACAAAAACTTCCGGTGCATTTACAAATAGATATCTTGAGTTGACAGCTGACACCAATCTTCCTGTTGCATGTTGGGAAGAGTGTGTAAGTTGCGCAACGATCGGTTTTGATGAGTCATTCACCACGCGTAAGTTTGAGGTAATGCCTAACCCATCAAACGGAGTATTTAAGGTAAATGTAGAATTGGATCGAGTAGAAGACGTTCAACTGAATGTCTACAGTATATCCGGTCAAAAGGTCTTTGAATTATCAGAAAACACCTCCCGCCTGACAGAGGAGATCGATCTTGGTAATTTGAATGGAGGAATCTACTTCCTGGAACTTAGGAAAGCAGAAACCTCAATATTGAAGAAGCTAGTGCTCTCTAAATAAGAGAACACATGTAATTTCTGTTGGAGCCCCTCGGCATTGTCGGGGGGCTTTTTGTTTAAATACGACCGCCCCACTTTGGGCTAATGACAAATATCATTTTCTACACAGGCAGATGAAGTGAGATTTGCAACTCTCATGCAAACAGAGCAAACTTGTAAACATTGTGGCACTCCGTGCGAAAAAGATCATCCCGTTTCGGGTGAATTCCATTTCTGTTGCGATGGTTGCAAATTGGTCTATGAGCTGCTCGATGAGAACGGCCTTTGCACTTATTACGATATCGAGCAAAACCCGGGTCTTCGAATCAAGAACATAGCCCGAAAGGATAAATATGCCTTCCTTGATCTGGAGGATATTCAGAATGAACTGCTCGACTTCAAAGAAGCTGAACAGGCAAAGATCAACTTCTATATTCCAGCCATTCATTGCAGCTCCTGCATATGGTTGCTCGAAAAACTCTACAAGCTAAAAGATGGGATTCAGGCAAGTCAGGTGAACTTCGTTAAAAAAGAGGTTGGCATTAGCTTCAATACAGGGAAGATCAGTCTGCGTGAGGTGGTTGAATTGCTGGATTCTATTGGCTATGCTCCGGAGATCAATCTGGCCGGCAGCGCTGACAAGAAGAAGGTCGACCGTAGCATCGTTTACAAACTTGGTGTTGCAGGATTTGCCTTTGGAAACATCATGCTCCTGAGTTTTCCGGAATACCTTTCTTCAGATTTTGAATTGGAGCAAGAATACATTCGATTCTTTGCCTGGTTGAATTTGGCCCTCTCCATTCCAGTGCTTTTATACTCCGCCCGCGACTATTTCATTTCTGCCTACAAAGGACTACGTCATGGTATTGTCAATATCGATGTGCCCATCTCACTCGGGATCATCAGCATCTTCCTTCGATCGGCTTATGAGATCATTTGGGACATGGGAGCTGGATATCTCGACTCTATGTCGGGGCTCGTTTTCTTCCTTTTAATTGGAAAATGGTATCAGGATAAAACCTATCGCGCCTTATCATTTGAGCGAGATTTTCGATCCTATTTTCCAATCTCTGCTACGCTTATTCAAAAGGGAAAAGAGCTTCCAGTGGCTGTGCGCGATCTGAAAAAGGATGATGTCATCCTGATTCGAAACGAGGAGCTCATTCCTGCTGACAGTATGCTTCTTAGTGATAAAGCGAGCATTGACTATAGTTTTGTGACCGGGGAAGCTGTTCCGGTGGAGAAAAAGAAGGGAGATCAGATCTTCGCTGGAGGGCGACAGAAAGGTGCTAACATACAGGTCCAAATAGAAAAGGAGGTTTCACAATCCTACCTCACCCAACTCTGGAATCAGGATTTTAATCAAAAGAGCAGCCATTATCAGCTGGGGAATTTGATTGACAAGGTGAGTCAGTACTTCACCATAGCGATCATCAGTATTGCCACCTTCACTTTCATCTATTGGATGATCTACGATGCAAGTATTGCTATTCTGGCTTTCACCTCTGTGTTGATCATTGCTTGTCCTTGCGCCCTCGCACTTACACTCCCTTTCACCTATGGCAGCCTGCTCAGGGTGTTTGGCAGAAGAGGCTTTTATTTGCGTAGCCCGGAGGTGATCGAAACACTGTCGAAAGTGAATCACCTCATCTTTGATAAAACCGGTACGCTTACCAAAAGCAATCTGCATAAACTCGGTTTTCATGGACAACTCAACAAAGACGAATCCATCCTTGCGCGTTCATTGGCTAAGAATTCGACCCACCCAATGAGCATGCAAATTGCCGGTAACTTGAACGGAGAAGCATTGGAGGTACTTGAGTTTGCTGAGCACGAAGGCAAAGGCATTGAAGGCCTGGTTGACGGCCGTCACCTTCGTCTAGGGTCTGCCGCTTTCACTGGGATTGAAAAGCAATCTCAATCTGGGGTTCACCTGAAGATTGATAATGAGTACAGGGGCTTCTTTCAACTGAAGAATGAGTATCGATCGGGGCTTAGCAAGCTGATGAAAAGATTGGGGGAACATTTTAAGCTCAGTATCTTGTCAGGAGACAATGAAAGCGAAGAGGAACGTTTAACAAAAATGACGGAAGCGAGAGCGGAGATCCACTTTAATCAGAGCCCGTACGACAAGCAAAACTTCATTGAACATTCAAAGGAAAAAGGCGATGTTGTGTTGATGGCTGGCGATGGCTTAAATGATGCCGCAGCACTGAAAACAGCAGACGTCGGCGTAGCGGTAGTTGACGACATTTACAGTTTTAGTCCTTCATCTGATGGCATCATTACTGGTGATAGTTTTAAGGAACTTGACCGCTTTATTCAGCTCAGCCAAAGATCCAAACAGATCATTCGATGGAGTTTCGTGATCTCATTCATGTATAACCTTGTCGGACTTTCATTTGCTGTTCAAGGCTTGCTCTCTCCGATCGTCGCTGCCATCCTCATGCCCTTGAGTTCTGTTACGGTAGTAGCCTTTGTGAGCATATTTAGTGCCATTAGCGCCAAAAATATCTTCTCAAGATCCAAGATATCAGCACCATAGAAAAAGGTTGACCGATATCAGTTTTTTGTCTGACCCGTATCATACATCAGGCAAGAAAAGCAATGAACATTTGTAGCGGTTAAAAACCGACAAAAACGGATGAGCGCTATATATCTATTAGTAGGAGTGAGCTTAGTTGTGGCAGCTGGATTTCTCGCGGCCTTTTTTTGGTCAGTGAAGAATGGGCAGTACGACGATGATTATTCTCCAGCGGTTAAGATCCTATTTGACGACTCATCTGAAAATACAAACGAAACCAAATCAAGTAAGCCCAAATCAGAATAAAGATGGAATTGGAAAAATTTGAATACGACAACTCGATCGTCAAGAAATTCATTCTTGCCACAGTTGTTTTCGGAATCGTTGGAATGCTCGTAGGACTTACAGCTGCATTTCAACTGATCTTCCCAGACCTTAGCTTCGGAATCCCATATACGACCTTCGGAAGGATCCGACCACTGCATACCAATGCGATCATTTTCGCATTTGTTGGAAATGCAATGTTTGCTGGACTATACTACTCGATCCAGCGACTTATGAAGGCCAGAATGTATTCTGATCTCTTAAGTAATATCAACTTTTGGGGTTGGCAGTTGATCATTGTTGCCGCCGCTATTACCCTGCCATTAGGTATTACTACCTCTAAGGAATATGCTGAGTTAGAGTGGCCCATAGATATTGCCATTGCGCTGATATGGGTAGTCTTGGGTATCAATATGATCATGACGATCATTCACCGAAGAGAACGCCATCTCTATGTTGCCATGTGGTTCTATATCGCAACATTTGTAACGGTTGCCGTGCTTCACATTGTTAATTCAATTGAATTACCAGTGAGCATGATGAAGAGTTACTCCTGGTACGCCGGAGTGCAGGATGCCCTGGTGCAGTGGTGGTACGGTCACAATGCTGTAGCCTTTTTCCTCACCACACCTTTCCTGGGACTGATGTATTATTTCATTCCAAAAGCTTCTAATCGTCCAGTATTTTCATACCGTCTGTCTATCGTCCACTTTTGGGCACTGATCTTCATTTACATCTGGGCGGGTCCACACCACTTGCTTTACTCTTCTCTTCCTGACTGGGCTCAGTCTTTGGGAACAGTGTTCTCGATCATGTTGATCGCTCCATCCTGGGGTGGTATGCTGAACGGGCTTCTTACGCTACGTGGCGCATGGGATCGTGTTAGAGAAGATCCAGTATTGAAATTTATGGTTGTGGCCGTTACTGCTTATGGTATGTCCACATTTGAGGGACCTATGCTCTCGCTGAAAAGTGTGAATGCGATCTCTCACTTTACTGACTGGACCATTGCCCACGTTCATATCGGTGGACTGGGCTGGAATGGCTTCCTGATCTTTGGAATGCTCTATTTCCTTGTACCTAAGATGTGGAATGTAAAACTCTACAGTACAAAACTTGCCAATGCCCACTTCTGGGTAGGTACCCTTGGAATTCTATTTTATGCGCTTCCTCTTTATTGGGCTGGATTTGCTCAAGCAGAAATGTGGAAAGAGTTTCTTCCAGATGGACGTCTTGCCAACCCAGTATTCATGGATACCGTGAACAACATCAAGGGAATGTATATGCTTCGCGCAGTAGGGGGAACACTTTACTTCGTTGGCGCCATCATCATGGTTTACAACCTGGTAAAAACAGCCTATGCTGGTAAATTCAGCCCATCAGAATCTGCTGAAGCGCCAGCGCTTGCACCGGCGTATGCAGGACATAAAGGAGAGTACTGGCACCGTTTGATCGAACGCAAGCCAATTCAACTCACGATCTTTGCTACCGTTGCCATTCTCATTGGTGGTATTGTAGAGTTGGTTCCTACCTTCCTGGTGAAATCAAATATCCCTACAATATCTTCCGTTCAGCCTTATACTCCGTTAGAGCTCGAGGGAAGAGATCTATACATCAGAGAAGGTTGTAATAACTGTCACTCTCAAATGATCCGTCCATTCCGTTCTGAAACAGAGCGATATGGCGAATACTCAAAAGCGGGAGAGTTTGTTTATGATCATCCATTCCTTTGGGGCTCAAAACGAACAGGTCCTGACCTTCATAGAGTGGGAGGTAAATATCCCGATTCATGGCACTTTAATCACATGTATAATCCAGTGTTGACCTCTACAGGTTCGATCATGCCGAGATACCCTTGGTTGATTGAAGATGAACTGAACTCCTCTGATCTTGAGAAGAAGATCACTGCCATGAGAACTCTCGGAGTTCCTTATGCAGAAGGTTATGAGGATCAGGCCAGAGCTGACATGGAAGCGCAAGCTGATGAAATTGTAGCCAGCCTTAAGAAAGATAATATCGAGGTTTCAGGAGATCGCGAGATCGTTGCCTTGATCGCTTATCTCCAAAGACTTGGAACAGATATCAACGCAAAGGAACAAACCGCTTCAAACGAATAAGTTATGTTAAAGTATATCAAAGGACACATGGATTCGATCGCGGGAATTGAAATATTTCCATTGATCTCTTTCCTCATCTTCTTCACCTTCTTCATCGCCTTGCTATGGTGGGTTTTTAAGATGGATAAACAAAGTGTAAAAGAGATCTCGGCACTTCCATTAGATAATCAATCAGATCACAAAGAATAAAGCTATCGTCATGAAATCACTAGTTATTAAATCAAGTTTAGCTCTTGCCCTGACCTTAGGAGCTAACGAGCTGTTTGCTGCAGAAAGCGAATCGATGATGAACTTGCAGACAGACATGGGAATGCTCCTTCTTCATTCAACAATTACCCTTTTACTGCTTGTCATTTTTCTTGTGCTTGCCGGGGTGGTGAAGAATATGAGCTCAAATAAACGCTTAAGCGACCTCATCAAAGCAAATCGCGCTGCGAAAGTGATGTTGATCGGTTTCTTTTTGAGCATTGGTGGAACTGCGATGGCTCAAAACGCTACAAGTGCAGAATCATTGCCTTTTGTGATGAGCGATAGCCTGCTTTGGACCTTCATTACAGTGGATGTGCTGTTGGTCTCGCTGATCCTTTACGAAATATCACTGATCAAAAAGATCTTTAGAATGGCTGCCCCTCCTTCTGAAGCCGAAGCGGTGGAAGAGAATGATTGGGCCGTTGCCGGAATCAAGTTAACCGATAATGTTCCTCTCGAAAAAGAAGGGGATGTTATGCTCGACCATAACTACGATGGCATTCGTGAGTTGGATAATAATCTTCCACCATGGTGGCTTTACGGCTTCTATGTAAGTATCGTGTTTGCCGTGGTCTATGTCATCTACTTCCACTTTGCTGGTGGACTCTCACAGGCCGAAGAATACAATCAGGAAATGGCTCAGGCCGAAAAAGAGGTTGCCGCTTATTTAAGTTCACTTTCCAATTTGGTTGATGAGTCGAACGTGACACTGCTAACGGCTGAATCTGACCTGGCTTCAGGAAAAGAGATCTACAATACAAACTGTGCTAGTTGTCATGGTATGAACGGTGAAGGTGGGGTTGGACCAACCTTTGCAGATCGCTACTGGAAGCACGGTGGTGGAATCAAAAATGTATTTAGTACCATCAAGTACGGTGTGGTTGAGAAAGGAATGATCTCCTGGGAGTCATCGCTTTCTCCAGGTGAGATGCAGAAAGTTGCCAGTTATCTCTTGACCTTTGAGGGAACCAAGCCACCGGGAATGAAAGAACCTGAAGGTGAGCTTTGGGAAGAATCTGCTGCTGAAACACCTGCGCCGGCAGAGGCTGACTCAAGTGATGAGAACTCTGAAGAACCAAAAGAAGCTGAAGCTAGCTCTGAAGAAGAGGTAGCTCAGTTATAAGTTCAGAGAACACCTCCATTCACCATTTTAAATTAAATAGAGGTGTTTGACACATGAGTGAAGAAAAAGTAATTTACGAACGCGATGAGTCCTTCCGGGACAGTATTGCCACCGTTGATGAATCGGGAAAACGAAATTGGATATTCCCGAAAAAACAAAGCGGAAAGTACTTTAAATGGCGCACCTACCTTAGTTGGGTATACCTGGCCGTGTTCTTTGCAGCTCCCTGGATCAAGATTGGTGGAGAGCCTCTTTTGATGCTCAATGTTATCGAGCGTAAGTTCGTGATCTTCGGTCAGATCTTTTGGCCACAGGACTTTCACCTTTTTGCCCTCTTGTTCATTACCTCTATCGTCTTCATCATCCTCTTCACCGTGGTGTATGGAAGGATCTTTTGTGGCTGGGTTTGCCCGCAAACCATTTTTATGGAAATGGTATTCCGGAAGATCGAATACTTCATTGAAGGTGACGCTCCCAAACAGAAAAAGCTAGACCAGCAAGACTGGAATTGGGAAAAGATCAAGAAACGCGGCTTGAAGTATATCGTATTTTACGCTGTTTCTGTGGCCATAGCACATACTTTTCTCGCCTATCTGATCGGTAGCGATGAGCTTCTTAGAATGCAAATAGAAGAGCCGATGGCCAACATTGGTACGCTCGGACTACTTCTGATCTTTTCTGCTGTTTTCTACTTCGTTTTTGCCTACATGCGCGAACAGGTCTGCATCGCGGTTTGTCCTTACGGCCGACTGCAGGGGGTACTCCTGGATAGAAATAGTGTGGTTGTAGCCTACGACTACGTGCGCGGAGAGAAGCGCGGACCCTTCAAAGGCAAAAGAGAAAACCGCCAGGAGGTGGGCAAGGGAGATTGCATCGATTGTCATAAGTGTGTGGATGTTTGTCCCACAGGAATCGACATCAGAAACGGGACTCAATTGGAATGCATCAACTGTACGCTATGCATCGATGCCTGCGATTCCATTATGGATAAAGTGGGCTTTGAACAAGGTCTGATTCGATATGCCTCTGAAGAGCAGATCGCAAACAAAACTGAGTTTAAGTTCACCGGCCGCATGAAGGCTTACTCTGTATTGCTTTTCCTGTTGATGAGTTTTGTGGTCACGCTTTTCTTCCTGAGAACGGATGTGGAAGTTTCCATCTTCAGAACCAAAGGCCCTCTGTATCAGATCGTGGACGAAAGTCATATTAGCAACCTTTACAATGTGAAGCTGGTAAACAAAACCAACAATGATCTTGACTTAACTTTAAAGCTGCTAAACGCAGAAGGTGAGATCAAATTCATTGGGCAGGAAGCAAGTACGATCTCCATTGAAAGCCAGCAAAAAATTGAAGGTGTGATGTTCCTCACCGTTCCAAATGACCAGCTTACGGGAATGGCTACAGAACTTGAAGTGGGAGTTTACAATGGAGAAGAGGAAATTGATATAGTAACGACCAACTTTCTTGGTCCAACAAACATGAAACGATGAAATTTACCTGGGGAACTGGAATAGCGATCTTCTTTAGCTGCTTCGTGGCATTCATGTTATTCATGGTCTATCAAACCTCACAGCAGGACTTTGATCTGGTAACGGAAGATTATTATTCTGCGGAATTGGCCTACCAGGATGTGATCGACAGAACGGAAAACTATCTAAAGCTCGGGGAGAAGATCCGTATTGAACGCTCTGGTGAAAACCTAAGGGTCATTATGCCTGAAAATGCTTTAAATGATCAGTCTAAAACACAGCTCCACCTGTTTCGACCATCAGATGACCTGATGGATAAGGTCTATGAGTTTAAGGGCTCCAATACGCTTATCGAAGTTCCCGCTGCCGACCTGAGCAAAGGTAAATACCTGATCAAACTGGCATGGACCACTGGTGAAGTACCTTATTATTTTGAATCGGAGTATTACTACTAGGGTATGTGGAGCGCTGCGATCATATTAGGTCTTGCCAGCAGCTTGCACTGTGTGGGGATGTGCGGACCCATTGCACTCGCACTGCCGCTTAACCGCAAGTCTGAATTTACTAAGGTCGCTGGCCTGATCGCCTACAATTTCGGCCGAATACTTAGCTACGCTAGCCTTGGATTGACCTTTGGGGCCCTGGGAAAAGGACTCTATATTTTTACCCAACAACAATGGCTCTCCATTGGTGCCGGTGTGCTCATGCTGATCATGGCATTTCTTCCGAATTCTATTCAGTTCTTCTCAGGCAAGCACCGATGGTTTGTTCGATTTCAGCAGTCGTGGAAGAACGCTACCGCTAAATTCTTCAAACGCAACAGCCTCAAAAGCCTATTCAGCATTGGGGTCTTAAATGGTTTTCTTCCCTGCGGAATGGTGTACGCTGCCCTTGCCGGTGCTCTGGCGAGTAGCAGTGTTTTAGGCGGAATCTACTTTATGCTCTTTTTTGGACTGGGAACCATTCCACTTATGTTTGGACTCGCCTATGCTGGTGATCTGATCAACTTGAAACAGCGCTTGCGTTTTCAAAAAATGATTCCCATAATGTTGGGACTTGTGGGTATCATGCTCATTATAAGAGGCCTCGGACTCGATCTGGGACATTTTAGTCCAAGTGTCCTGGCCAACCAGGCCTTTATTGCGATCTGCGGCTAAAGCAACAAATACTCAAAACTCGGATGTCCGGATTGGCCTTCCTGATCGTAATAGGAAGTAAAACGGAGCTTGTAAACAAAGCCTTTTGAGTCTCTGATCAAATAGCTTCGATTTGGCACTATTTCATAGAACGCGGCATCAAAATCGTATTCTTTCCAGTCATAGCCAATGATGTCTTCCTCAGAACCCAAAACATCAGCACGCGCTTCATAAAAGGCGTAATCGATCTCATCAAAACTCTGGTCATCCACCTGCCGAATCTCAGTCGAATTACCGGAAAGGGCTCCAGTCACCAAATAGTAAACTCCTTCATCAGGAAAATACTGGGGGTATCGCGTGAATACCAGATCATAGGCATCAGGGGCTATCAGGTCAAAAGTGCTTTGCTCACTGAAGCTATAGTAAGAAGCCTTTGGTGCGCTTTGTTTCTCCTGCTTTGTTCCACCAAGTTCTGCTGTCTCTAAGAGGTACGAATCTCCTTCATCCGTAATTCGCGCCAAAAGAAAACCAAGGGGTAAACCTTCGCCGCTTATTCCAAGATCAAGAACATAAATATTTGTATTTGCTTTGAGCACTTTTTCACCCTTGCCAGAAGAGGGATCATATTGAAAACTCAATCCAGAGGTATCTGAAATTTCATCAAAGGAAGTGGCATTAGTCAGCGCTGCCGCCATGTAGCGTGAAGGGTTCAATCTGATTTCCGATTCATCCAGGTATAAATCCCAGTCGGATAATTCACATTCATCAATGATCTTTTGTTCAGAAAGTGAATAGAAGACCATTTTGCTGAAGCGTTGACCCATTTCGAGCTCAACTACGTTTACGTCGCCTCTGTCATAGGGCGCCACAGGCTCCTCCTCTGGAATACAAGAGCCCAAAATGAGCAGTAAAAAAATGCTCCAGAGCTTATTTAAATACATCGATACTCGCATTCACAAAAAAGTTTCTTCCATTCGCCACAAAGGCAGCCCCGTTGCCTCCTCCATGCACTCCCGCAATGTTGTTTTGGAGTACCTGGGTGACATCCAAAATATTTCTGACTCCGAATGTCAGCTTAAGTCTTTCTTTAAATAGCCTTTGACTGATCTGTGCATCCACCATGCCATAGGCCTCCTGAGGAGTTCTTTCGATCTCCCCGGTTTCTGAATTGAATATGCTGATGTATTGGCGCAAAAAAGCTGAGCCAAAAACAGACAAACTTGTATTCCACTCATCGAAGCTATACATGAACTGACTGCTGATTCGATTGGAATAATCAAGCCCTGTCCCAAAGTCAATTCCGATGATATTGTAGTCGATTCTCCAATCAATGGCATCAGCCGTAAGATGATATCCTGTATTGATACCCTGACTTCTGAAATTGCCAATATTCTGATAGGTGGCTTCGAGTGGCGTGAGTGTAACTAACTCGATCTTATTTGTAATGTCGTTATAGAAAAAGCTCGCCTCCAGTGAGCTCTCGTATTTTCCGAACTTGAGCAGTTGAGTGAACTTTAGCTGGTAGGAGTCGCCATCCTCCGGGTTTAGCTCTGCATTGCCATAAACCTCGTGATTTGAATCTATGAAGTTCAAATAAGATTCTTTGATACTCGCAATGCGGTAGGCTCTTCCATAAGATGCGCGCATGATCAAATTTTCTGTCAAGGGGATTCTACCCTGAATGGCAAAGATCCATGGAGTCCAGTTTTGATTCATGATGCCACGTCGCAAACCGAGTCTCCAGGTGGTGGTCTTCACTCTTTGCTCGTAACTTCCATAAAGTGCCAGCTCATTGTTCGACTGCATTCCTTCAGCGATCCTCGGTCCGCGCAAGCGCTCCTGATTCGCATCAAAGCCGAGGAGAAATTTCGTTCTTGCGCTGTATTCATAATTGGTGATGAGTTTCATCCCCTCTGCATTAAACCTTTGGGTGTCTTGTTCTGCCGGATCAGGGGTAAGCTGCTGCTCCAGGGTGGTCAGGTCTTTTGAAAAAGTATTCTTGATCTGCTCAAAATAGTTTTGATGGAGCATTAGCCGCGCATTAAACTTCTCGCCTGGCGTCCATTCTGTACTCAAAAGTTGATCTGCCCGTAACCTGTGATATTCTCTATCGATCGCCTGTTCTCCATATGGCTGAATGGCCTGACCGCGATCCAGTAGATATGAATCCGACAGGCGACTACTCAGGTTGATCATCCAATTTTTCGTCTGTCTACTCAATTTGAGGTTACCATAATACTGTTCTTTGGGCAACCAGGTCCATCCGCGATCCAGGTCCTCGGCATTCCAACCCTGGAAGAAATTTCTTCCGGCAGACAAACTCAGGCCGTTCTTGCCAAAACCCTGATCAAAGGATGCTCCGAAATTGTATGTGCCATTACCAGTAATATGCGACTCAGCTCTAAGTCGGTGCTTTTGACTGAGGTTTGTTCTGGTTACAATATTGATGGCTCCCGCTAGAGCATTCGATCCGAATATCACCGACATTGGTCCCTCAATGATCTCAACAGCTTCGATTGAATTGGAGCTCACCTCACTTAAGTCGAGATTCCCCAGCATTCTCCCGATCATGGGAACCCCATCTACCAGTATTTTCACATTCTCTCCTCCAAGACCCATGATCTTCATGCTGTTCATGTTCATGGCATTGTCTCGGTTTGAACGCAGCATGGCTTGATGGGCCAGGGCCTGTTCGATGTTCTGGGCGCTCTGTGCTTCAATTTGCTCTGATGAGATCTTTCGAACATTCAGCACGCTTTCCGTAAGACTTGCCGTTGACTGGAAATCGGTGATCACGACCTCCTTGAGCTCCTCCTGAAGTTCACTGATGGTGATCCTGTTGCTTTTACCAGGAAATATGGTGTCGGCATGATAAGAGAAGCCTCTTTTATAGAACCACGCTACGCTGGGTTCTTTAATAGACCCAAGATCTGCGCGGCCCTTTTTATCTGTTCTGAAAACCTTGTCATTGCCATTCAGAAAGACTTCCACATTCTCAACGGCTTGCCCTCCGGCATGAACAAAAACAAGAGTTTGCTCCTGAGCAAATAGCCCAGAAGCAAACAAAATGAATACAATTGATATGAATTGTGCCTTACTCAAGAATCAATCTTGTTCTAAATAATTGGCCTTCACTTTCGTAGCTTGCGATATAGCTTCCTGCCTGAAGATGACTGAGGTCGAGCCTTGCATTTACAAGAGCCTGATTAAAGACCTGTTGACCCGCTATATTCATCAAACTGAAGTTCTTTACATCCTGACTAAGGTTGAGCATGCCTTTCGCTGGATTTGGATAGAGTTTGACCTCTTTCTTACTCACGGCATCAAGTGCCGTGGGATTTCCTTCAGAGATCTTCGTGCGCTCAAATACATATTTGCTTTGGCTGCCTCCTTCGTAATCTGTGAAGATCAACTTCCAGATCTCACCTGAGCTATTCTTTACAAAAAAGGCCAGTGAATCCTGTATGTCATATTGGAAGGTGGTTCTATTGAAGCTCTTCCAATCGTATCCGATCTCGGTGATCGTTGTTCCCCAGTTAAGCCCTGAAGTATCATCACTTGCGGCTGGAACGCCCTCTCTTTGGGCGATCTCCAAACCTAAATTCACTTTGATTCCAGAAACTGGATAATATGCCGTTGTTGGTCCCGCCTGAATGGCCGCAACGTATTTGGTGAAGAGTATGTCCCAATCTGCAGCCAATGGTTCCTCATCGATCACAGAACCAGAAAGCACATCGAAATAAACGTAATTCACGGCAGCATAATCTGACTTACTGATGGTTTGGGTGCTTTCTGAGCTTCCATCCAGGTTGGCATAAGTAAAATCAAAAGTTCCATTGGCTATCATGGAGTTGATCTTGATCTTCTTGAAGCTACCATCAGCAAGTTTCATCACAAAGAAGCGTGAGGCATTCACGTCCTTGGTGAAATTGTTGTAGGTTCCCCATCCATAATCAGGATGTACGCCTGAACCCACATTGTTGAATGCTCCTGTTTCCCAGTCTTCTGATGAGTTGTAGATATTGTCCCACGACATTCCCGTCGTATCAAAACTTGCCCAATCATTCATATCCGATGATGCAAGGTAAAGCTCAACTCCGTTTCCTTCGTTGATCAGGATGCTTGCACTTCGGTTCTGAACATTGAAGGCCACATGCCAGTTGGTGCGGTCAACAAATGTCTCTGAATCGTCAGAGAGACTATAAAAAACGTCATTCGTATCGAGTGTAATGACTGAATCTCTTTCAGCTCGCAGAACCAAACTGAAAACTAAAAATGTAAGCGTGATGTAAAGTTTGTTCATCGTTTTATTTAATTAGACTGCAATTTTAAGTCTGAAAGCAGGGGGGCTATACCTGAAGAAGAAATAAAAATACCCCATAAAGAAAATTTACATGCCCCAATTAGGTAAATTTGCCCCAATCGGTGAACCATAGGCATAATAGCGCGTTTAGACCTTAACGAGAAAAGTATGCACACACAAAATACCCTGAAATGAAAACAGATATTGCCCAAATAAGTTTGAGCTTGATCAATGAGGAAAATCAGTTTCGATTTAACTACCGTTCCGGCCACCTGAGTATTATCTTTTCGGGAGAAGGAAGCTATGGCTTTGAATACATGGGCAGGCAGGTGAATGATGCCCTTCCACCCCACTCCAGTTATATGATGTGCATGCACATGGGTGATTTTGAGCTGAGCTTTTCTGGCGCTAAACTGCCTTTGGTCATTCTTGACCTGCCTCTAGAGCTGCTTCATCAGTTGGTACTCGATGAAGAACTGAGTATTAGCTTCTCACAACATGCCTACCTTAAAGACCACATGATACATAAGTTGCTTCAAAACACCTCTGGAGTAGATGCAGTGTTGGAACAGATCAGAACTGCGAAGCTCGCACAGCTTGAAAGCCCACTTTTTATGCAGTCAAAAAAACTTGAATTACTCAGCAATTTCTTTGAAAAAAGCGACAACAAGGAACACTATGAGTGTCCTTTTCTGAACTATCAGGAAAATGTGGAAAAGGTAAGAGAGGCGAAAAAGTTATTGATCTCCGATCTAAAAACGTCGCCCACCATCAAGGAGCTCTCTCGTTTGGTCGGACTGAATGAAAGTCACTTGAAAAGTGGCTTTAAAGAGATCTACGGTAAGCCGATCTATCAGTACTACAAGGGCTTCAAAAACGACTATGCTAAAAGGCAACTCGAGGAAACCGATACATCAGTAAATCACCTGGCGGCAGAACTAGGATATAGCAATGTGAGTCATTTCATTGAATCCTTCAAAAAACAGTTCGGGGTAACCCCTAAGCAGTATCAAAAAAACCTGAGTGCCTAGCTCTGCTTTTGGCTAAGGTGAATGGAGGCGGAACGATCGGCTTTGATGACCGAGTATCCCCAATAGATCATGATCAAACCAATGAGCTCTGTGACAAATAGCGCCTCCACATATCCAAAGCGGGTCATTGATCCTCCGATCCCTGGCAATAAAGCACCGATCGCGATCAGAATATTACCGACATATCGACTTCGGTGTTCAGGTTGTTTCTGATAGAGACTGGCAGAATAAAATGCTCCGCCCACGAGAAAAACGAAAGAATAAATATTGATCCAGGGTGAGAAGTATCGCACCCATTCCCAATCGAATACTTTTCCTGTTAGTTTACCTTGAAAATCTGGCCCGGTTGTTACTGGCGACATCAAAACAAATACAGTTGCCATGACAACTACTGTGCTCACTAAAACACCACTGATATTGGCGAATTTCCGGTTCATCAAGAGATGAACGGACCCTTGAGCCAATGGGAAACCTCCCAGTAGTGCTCCAACGACGTACCAAAATCTAAGGTTCAGTTCTGACCAGCCAAATAGTGCATTAATACTTTCTGAAAGTGTTCCAAGGCCGAATGTGAGTACTCCTAATGCCCACCAAAAGAGATAACTTTTCTTTTTTTGGAGATAGTGTTTTCCAATGACCACCAGAAAATAAGCTGAAAAAATGGTAGTTAGAATCGGAAGATGCTCAATGATCTCTTGCATAGGTTGATTAGACTCTTAAAAGTACTTTTTGTTCAAATCTAGATTTCCGCCGGTGAGGATTACGGCAATTTTTTGATCGGCGAAAATCGATTTGTTTTTGATGATTGCTGCGAGAGGAACTGCACAGGAAGGTTCTATGGTTTGTTTTAACTCTTCCCATACCATCTTCATTGCCTTAATGATCTCATCTTCACTGACTGTATAGATATGGTCAACATGTTTCCTGATCACCTCAAAAGTATGTTCACCAAGATTGGTTCTAAGTCCATCTGCAATGGTTTGGGGATTTCCAACATCTTCAATTTTTCCGCTTTGTAATGACCGATAGGCATCATCAGCTTGCTCTGGCTCTCCTGCATAAACCATTATGTTCTTTCCAATCAGCTTTGCGGCAAGTGCAGTTCCACTTAAAAGTCCACCTCCCCCAACTGGGCAGATGATGGCATCAAGTACATCAAGTTCTTCCAGGATCTCCTGGGCACATGTTGATTGACCTAAGATGATATTTGGGTCGTTATAAGGATGAATAATGCTGGCGTTCCGTTTTTGCAACAATTCTTCAAGCTTGCTTTCGCGTGCCATTATGTTGGGCTCACAGAAAATGATCTCTGCTCCTTCCCTGCGCATGCCCTCCACTTTCACTTTCGGTGCATTTTCAGGTACAACCACAAAACACTTGATCCCATTTTTTCTTGCAGCAAGAGCAAGAGCTCTACCGTGGTTGCCAGAGGAATGGGTGGCGACATATTCTGGTTTCTCGAGCTTCAGCAGCTTCCGAATGGCATGCGTTGCGCCTCTGTACTTGAAGGCACCCCCTTTTTGAAGGTTCTCACACTTGAAATAAAGCTCAGCCCCAACAAGTTCGTTGAGATACTCTGATCGAAGGATAGCTGTTTTGTTGACCTCATCGGCAATCAGCTGTCTTGCTTCGATCAGATCCGTTTTTGTGTAGTTCAAGTGCTCCTATTTGCAAAGCAAATTAAGTGCTTTTGGGATGATATCAAAGCGTGCAGAGCCCGCACCAAAATATTCTCCATCGGCTTCCAAAGCACATCTTTCATCTAAAGTTTCAACGGTGACCCATCGGCTTTTATGATAAAACACCTTGGGGTGATCAAGTCTTTGGCGCTTTTTAAGCTTTAGCACATTCAGGATATATTCAAGGATAGACAGGGCTTCAATCCTCGTGATCTGAAATTGTCCACTACTTATTTCCGCATCTGGAGCGACAAAAAGTCCACTACCAAAACTGCAGCCATTTGCTACAGTCAATGCGGCAATATCACCTTCCCAGCTGCCTCCTTCCCATGCTATCTTTACTGAATATGGTTCATATCTCACAAAGGCCAGGCTAATTGCTCGCAAATACCTAAGGCCTGGATGCCAGATCTTACTGCTTTTGTTCACGCGCTCAACCACTTCAGCCCCAAGTCCGAAATCAGCAATATTTAGGAAGTAATGTACCTGCTGCTTGCGAGTAATCTTTCCCAGGTCGGCAGGGCATGCTCTCATTTTTTCATGATCGAGTGCTTGTTCAATATTTTCGGGAAGCTTAAGGTTTCTGGCGAAGTCGTTCGCTGAACCCGCTGGAATGAGGCTTAATTTAGGAAGACTTCTCTCCTCTTCAATGCGCTTGCCGAGTACCTGCATCACTTCATTAAAGGTCCCATCACCTCCAATCACTATAAGGTGGTCCGCCTTTTCTATGACTTCCTCACAGATTCCTATGGCATGTTTGTGATACTCCGTAGCATGGATGTTTTCTTTTGGGACACGCTCAATCCCTTTGAGCGCAGAACTCTTGAGTTTTCTGCCATTAAGAATTACCTGAACTCGCATGCTTCGTGGTCACATGACAAGGCTAATATTGGATACATACATTCTTGGCCTCCGTAAAAAAGCGCAAGGCTTCAAAACCTCCTTCGCGGCCAATACCCGAATTCTTAACACCTCCAAATGGAGTGCGAAGGTCCCTCACCAACCATGAGTTGATCCACACAATGCCTGCGTCTATATTTCTAGCTACGCGATGGGCCTTTCTTAGGTTTTCGGTCCATACCGAAGCAGCCAAACCGTAAACCGTGCTATTCGCCATCATCAGCGCCTCCTCTTCCGAATCAAAGGGCATGAGGGTGACCACTGGACCAAATATCTCTTCCTGATTCGTTCGGCAATCGTAACTTAAGTTCTCAAAAACGGTCGGAGCAATGTAGAATCCGTCCTGATATTCACCAGACATATGAAGCTGCTCTCCTCCGCACAACAATTTTCCGCCTTCTTCTTTCGCAAGCTCGATGTAGGACAAAACCTTTTCCATGTGCGGTTTTGAAACCACCGCACCCACTTTAGAATTTGCTTCACTGGGCGGGCCAACCTTCAATGCTTTCACTCGTTCAACAAAAGCATCCCTAAAACGATCATAAATACTGCGTTCTACAAAAACCCGTGATCCGCAAAGGCAGATCTGTCCCTGATTCGAAAATGCAGCAGTGACCGTGGCTTTCACAGTATGTTCAAAGTCGCAGTCATCAAAGACAATGGTCGGGTTCTTCCCACCTAGTTCAAGACTGAGTTTTTTGAACATCGGAGCAGCTGTTCGGGCAATATATTCTCCTGTTTTTGTGCCTCCAGTGAAAGAGATCGCTTTGATCCCTGGGTGCTCCACCATGGCGGCACCAACATCCGGGCCCATACCATGCACGATATTAAAAACCCCATTCGGAATTCCTGCTTGCTGACACAGTTCCGAAAGGAGATACGCCGTCATAGGGGTGATCTCCGATGGCTTTGCCACCACTGTATTCCCCGAAGCCAGTGCCGGGGCCACCTTCCAGCTGAAAAGATATAAAGGTAGGTTCCAGGGAGAAATGCAACCCACAACACCTATCGGCCCCCGAAGGGTGTAGTTCACCCCTCGATCTTCCATAGAATGTGACTCCGAAGCATAATGAAGAATTGCCGTGGCAAAAAAGTGAAAGTTGGCCACCGCTCTGGGGATATCCACCTTTTTTGCCAGCCAAAGTGGCTTTCCATTATCGAGTGATTCTGCTGCTGCCAGTCGGTCAAGATTATCTTCGATGAGCGAGGCGAGACGCATAAGGATCTTACTTCGCTCTTCTTTTGGCGTATTCGACCATGAAGGAAAGGCTGCTTTAGCGGCCTCATATGCTTCTTCAACATCAGCTTTTCCGCTCTTTGGGATCTGGCTGTAAACCTTTCCCCTGGAGGGATCGTAGTTATCAATATAACCACCCGACAGGGGGGCTTTTAATGCTCCGTTGATGTAGTTCTGGATCTTTGTCATGCTTTTTTCTGGAAGGACTAAAAGTAGAAAAAAGCCCAAATAAAAAGGGGGCCGCCCTAAAGCCCCCTTTTCTTATGATGTCACTGATCTCGCTAAAACTTCCGCGTAAAACGTGTGGTTGTCATGGTTGGAAGACGATTGCTCGTCTCAATGATCAGCGACATGCAAACCTCAATTATGAAACCGATAACAAAACTACCTGTGGGGCCATATTATTGTGTTAAGAGCTTTGTAATATGTGTTAAAGAGTGTTAAGCATTCTGCCCAAGGGACTTAGCAGGAATACCTTTGATCTCGCAGATGAATCTGATCAAGAACATAAAGTTACTCATTTTGATCATGACACTCACATTGATCGGCTTGATCAGTATCGAGTTTTATTGGATCAGTAATGATATATCTCTTCGAGAAGAGGAGTTCAGCTTCCATGTAAAATCGGCTCTGGATAAGGTCAGCGAGCAACTTGAAAAACAAGAGGCTCTCAAACAGATCCGCTCTCACCAGGAAGGGCGCTTTTTATTTCTGGAAGAAGACTCCCTGCAATTCGGACAGGAGGTTTTTCCTGATTCAGGCTATCGCTACAGACTCATTCAACGTTTCAAAAAAGAAGGCGATAACGTGGAGATCGAAGTGCTTGAGGGAGATGAAGAAGTGAGTTCAAGCACAAGGGTCTTCAGTCCGGTTGACAAAGTTGAGAATCTTGAAATGCTCGACATGGATGTGGGCAAACGAAGTCATAAAAAGATCCTGGCATCTGACATGAAAGCCCTTTCAGATAGTGCGCTAAGAAGCCGCATGTTAAATAAAACGGTGCTCATCAGCGATATTGTGAAAAGCCTGATCGAGGTGAATCTATCGGAGTCGATTGAAGACAGGCTTGAACCCAAGGTCTTAGATAGTCTCATAAAAAGCTATTTGGCTGAGGAAGGAATTACAGCTCAATACCACTATCGGGTTTTGGATGAAGAAAACCAGGTGAGGCTAACCAGCGTAAATAGGATAAAACAAGATCTTGAAGCCAGTTCGTATCGCGTGCGCTTGTTTCAAAAAGACATTATACAGGAGCCAGCATTCCTTGAAGTGATCTTTCCGAGAAAAACAGGGTATCTGCTCAGTACCATGTGGTTTGTGCTGCTGATATCACTCCTATTCATTTCTGCCATCATCGTCACCTACTACCTTACCATCAATACCATCATCAGGCAGAAAAAGATCTCGGAGATCAAGAATGACTTCATCAACAATATGACCCATGAGTTAAAGACTCCCATCTCAACCATTTCTTTGGCCTGTGAAATGCTTAGCGACAAGGAGCTTCAGAAAGACCCTGGGATGCTCGAGCGCTATGTAGGAATGATCCATGAAGAGAATGATCGTTTGTCTTTACAGGTGGAGAATGTCTTGCAATCTGCCATTTGGGGAAGTGGAAGGATCAGGCTGAAGCCAGAGAAACTGGATATTCATGAAGTGATTCGAAATGCCAGCTCCTCGTTTGAGATCAAAATGAAAGAGGCCAATGCCGAGCTTAACATAGAGCTATCAGCCGAAGATCCGATCGTTCATGGCGATCGCATCCATCTCACGAATGTGATCAACAACCTTTTGGATAATGCCCTAAAATATTCGAGGGGTGATAAACGTATTGATATTGGGACAAACAATAACCCCAAAGGAGTTGTGATCAGCGTACAGGACAACGGCATAGGCATCAGCAAAGAGAATCAAAAGAAGATCTTTGATAAGCTATATCGTGTTTCGACTGGAAACCTACACGATGTGAAAGGATTTGGGCTTGGGCTCAGCTATGTTAAAACCGTGGTTGAAAAACACCAGGGTTCAGTGAAAGTAGACAGTCACCTCGGAAAAGGAAGCACATTTGTGGTTTTCCTACCTTTTGAGAATCATTTAAACCTTAACCATGGATAAAGCGAGAATACTTTTAGTGGAAGATGACCCTAATTTGGGTACAATTTTGAACGAATACCTTCAAGCCAAATCCTACGACAGCGTGCTGAAGAAAGACGGCAAAGAGGGTTTGGATGAATTTCTGAATGCAGATTATGACCTCTGTATTCTCGATGTGATGATGCCAATAAAAGATGGTTTCACTTTAGCCAAAGAGATTCGGCGGATCAATCATGAAGTGCCCATCATTTTCCTTACGGCAAAATCAATGAAAGATGATAAGATCGAAGGTTTTAAAATTGGAGCCGACGATTACCTCACCAAGCCTTTTAGCATGGAGGAGCTACTGATGAGGGTGCAGGCAATTCTGCGAAGAACTCGAATGGTGACCAAGGAAAAACAAAAGGAGCAGTTTGAGTTTGCCGGCTTCACCTTCAACTCTAAGAAACAGGTCTTGAGTTTCGGTGATGAAGAGAAGAAACTGACATCCAAGGAAAACGAATTACTTCGATTACTCTGTGTTCATATGAACGATGTGCTCGATCGCTCCTATGCATTAAAGAAAATATGGGGAGACGACTCATACTTCAATTCTAGAAGTATGGATGTTTACATCACCAAACTCAGGAAATACTTAAAATCAGATGAGCGTGTGCAGCTCATTAATGTACATGGTAAAGGCTTTAAGCTGGTGATCGTATGATCGGGCTTATTTTAGTTCGTAACCCGAACGCTTCCAGGCATCAATTCCGCCATTGAGGTTGTAAACTTCATTGAAGCCATTTTCAACAAGCATCTTAGCAGCGCTTGAGCTTCTTCCTCCAGCTTTGCAATAAACGTAAACGGGCTTGTTCTTATCAAGACTCTCCAGGTTATCTCTAAAGTCCTGATCGTAAAAGTCCATCTCCACAGCTTCAACATCAACCTTTCCACCTGCGATCTCACCAGGTGTTCTTACATCGAGAATGGTAATGTCACCTGTTTCTGTTTCGAGTACCGATTTCAATTCACTGGCCTCAATGTTCTTAAAGGTGTTTACCTTTTGGGTCTTCTCCCCCTTATCACCTTTTACAGTTTCTTGCTTCTGATTTTCACCTGCACAGGCTTGTAAGACGGTAAATGCAAAAATGA
This sequence comes from Salibacteraceae bacterium, assembly GCA_965659675.1. Classification (GTDB taxonomy): domain Bacteria; phylum Bacteroidota; class Bacteroidia; order Flavobacteriales_G; family Salibacteraceae; genus CBFHWY01. Next base: position 24,576 of record CBFHWY010000004.1, read on the forward strand.
TCGTAAAGATTCGAGTAAAGTTCATGTCTTCTATTTTATGATTGGTCCATTCCAGGCCAGTATACCACCGGCAAGATTCACCAACCTTCCTTTAAATCCTAGTTGTTTCATCGCGTGGCATGCAGCAGCGCTTCTTTGACCACTCCTGCAATACACATAATAGTTCTTTGCCTTATCGAGCTCATTGAGCTTTGAGCTAAACTCAGGGTCCATCACATTGATAAGTGTGGCGTTCTCCAAATGGCCTTCCTCAAACTCCTGAGGGGTTCGCACATCGAGTAAAAAGGAGTTTTCGTCCTTCAACATCTCGTTCTCAAATTCGCCGGCAAAGAATTCTTCCATGATCAATGAAGCCCAAAAATAAGTCTTATTACCTTAGCGTTAGTATAATGCATTGAGACCATTGTCACATTGGCCTTAAATTTACCCTGAATTGAATATTTATTCCAAGAAACAAGTTTGGAAGAGTTTGCTCTTTATTCTGGCTATGATCATCATTGGGTTCTCCCTTTGGTATACCAGCGTACTTGTTGAGAAGATCTCCAGTGAAGAACGCGAGCGCGTTGAGCTATGGGCACAAGCCATTCAGCGAAAAGCCAAACTTGTGAATTACACCGATCGCTTATTTGAGAAACTCAGGGCGGAGGAGCGAAAGAAGGTAGAACAATGGCTCGAAGCTACTCGTCGACTGGCTTCTACTGATGTTAACTCAGATTTCAGCTTTTTGAGTCAGATCGTACAAGACAATACAACGGTTCCAGTTATCCTCACCGATGCGAATAGAAATGTGATCGCCCATCGTAATCTCGACAAAGGAATTAGCAATGACAAAGACAGCATGAAGGTCGAGATCTCGCGCATGGAAAGGCAGTATGACCCCATTGAGATCAACTATTTTCAAGATCAAAAGAATTTTCTTTTCTACAAAGACTCAAGACTGATCACAGAACTGGAAAAGACCTTTGAAGATCTGGAGAAATCATTCATAGCTGAAGTAGTGAAGAACTCAGTGAGTGTTCCGGTATTATACACAGATGGAAGCGGTAAGGAAATCCTTGCCTTTGGAAACATCGACTCTAATGATCTGCTTGATGCTCAAGCTGCAGACCTTGTGCTTAGTGAGATGAGCGCAGATAATGAGCCGATCAAGATCGAATTAAAAGAAGGAGACAATCATTTTATCTATTACAAGGATTCATGGTTGCTACAACAACTAAAGTGGTATCCGCTGGTTCAGTTCATTGTTATTGGATTCTTCATATTGATCGCCTATTTGATGTTCTCCAATGCTCGAAAGGTCGAACAAAATCAGGTTTGGGTGGGCATGGCTAAGGAAACAGCTCATCAGCTTGGAACTCCGTTATCATCTCTTATGGCATGGCATGAGATCATCAAAGAGTCGAAGCTCGATCAAAGCCTCGTAGATGAGCTCGAAAAGGATATTCAACGTTTTCAAACCATTACTGAGCGTTTTTCAAAGATCGGCTCTAAGCCAGAGCTTCTTGAAAACAGTTTACACAATGTGGTTTCCGATAGTTTGACCTACATGCAAAGTAGAAGCCCGAAACAGGTGAAGTTTGAAATGGATGTTGAAAAGGATATTCAGGTCCGTTATAATCGACCGCTTTTTGAGTGGGTGATTGAAAACCTTGTGAGGAATAGCCTCGACGCGATGGAGGGTAAGGGATCGATCAGCATTAAAGCGACAAAAGAGTCATCGTGGATACATTTAGATTTAAGTGATACCGGTAAAGGCATAGCTGCGAACAAAAGAAAACGCGTCTTTGAACCTGGGTTCACCACCAAAAAAAGAGGTTGGGGACTTGGCCTTTCTTTGGTCAAGCGGATCATTGAACAATACCATGGTGGGAAGATCTTCGTTTTAAACTCTAAACCTGGGGAGGGTAGCACCTTTCGAATCAGCTTCCCAAAGTAATTGGCCGGTTTATATATCCATATTCCATTTTGTGAGAAAGCTTGTCCGTATTGCGACTTCTATTTTCTCGCATCAAAACAGCGCATTCCGCAGTTTACCGAGGCATTGGGCGCGGAACTCGATATGCGAGCCAGCAGCTTAAAGGAAAAAGTGAGCACCGTTTACTTCGGAGGAGGAACTCCGAGTATACTTCAGAATAAGGAGCTGAAAAATATCATTGATCAGATCAGGGATAGCTATGTGCTGGAAGATGCAATCGAGCTAACGCTGGAAGCGAATCCCGAGCATATATCTGAGGAAAAAACCAGACAGATCATCGATGCTGGAATCAATAGGGTGAGCCTGGGGATTCAGTCTTTTATGCCATCGGTGCTTGAGACCCTGGGAAGAAATCACAGCAGAAAAACGGCGATAGAGAGCCTTCACATGCTGAGAGAATTGGGCATAAAGAACATTAGTTTGGATCTTATCATGGGTGTTCCCGGTCAAAGTCTGGAGGACTTTGAATCGGACCTCAAAGAAGCCCTGGAATTCTACCCCGAGCATCTTTCAGTTTATGCACTGACCATAGAAGACGGTACGCCAATGGAGTATGCTATCTCATCAGGCAAACTAGAAGCACCCTCTGAGGATCTTCAGGCAGAGATGTATAAAATATGCTACCAAACACTTTGCGATGCTGGGTATGAGGCCTACGAGATCTCCAATTACGCCCTCCCATCTTACCGAAGCAAACACAATTCAGCCTATTGGAACGGGAGATCATTCTTAGGCTTTGGGCCTTCAGCTCATTCGATGATTGATGGCAAAAGAAGCCACAACCCTGCCGACCTCAAAGAGTATTTGAGCAAAATTACTGACCAAAAATTAGCACTCATTCATGAGCCAATGGATGAAATAAACCGCATGAACGAGTACATTCTGACCCAATTGAGGCAGGAGATCGGCATTTCGATTCCAGCATTTTCAAGTCTCTTTGGCAAAAGAAAAGCCGAGTTACTTATCAAAAAAGGAGAGCGCTATATAGGTCAAGACTTGTTGCTGCAAAAAGATGGCAGACTATCTTTAAGTTTGGAAGGTCGTTTGATGGCCGACCGTATTGCCATGGAATTATTTGCTGATGAAGATGAAAGCTGAAATAGAACTGGAAGGAGGAAAGAAGATCAAGGTGGACTTAAATGAGGCCATCGATATCAGTATTCCGCTCAAAGCTGCTGATGACCGGGTTAAGGCCTGGTATGTAGACCCGATCCGAATCGAAGCGGTTAGAGGAGAGGGTTTCATTGGTTCAGTAAAGGAAGGAGGCTCGGTGAACTTCAGAGACATTCACTTTAATCCACACGGACATGGCACACACACTGAATGTCTTGGACATATTACCCCTGAGGTATATTCAGTGAACGAGCACATTCGCGAATATTTTATGATGGCGCAGGTCTTAAGCATCGATCCAGAGCGCAGAGAAGAGGACCTGGTCATGACGAAAGATCAAATCATCAGGCAGCTGGATCCCCAGGTCAATGCCCTCATCATTCGCAGTCTTCCAAATGACGAATCAAAACTTCATCGGGAATATTCGGGAAGCAACCCCCCTTATATCGAACACGAAGCTCTTGAAGAACTTTGTAAACGCAATCTGGGCCACTTGCTTTTGGATATGCCCTCAGTAGATCGAGAAGATGACGGCGGTGAACTTAAGGCACATCATGCTTTTTGGAATACAGCTGGAAGTCCGCGCATGAATGCGAGCATTACAGAGATGGTCTATGTGCCCAATGAAGTTCAGGATGGCATCTACTTCATGAATCTTCAATTTGCACCTTTTGAAAATGATGCTTCACCATCGAGACCTTTGCTTTTTCCCCTGAAATAATCCCATTTTGGGTCTTAATTTCCCATTTTGGGAATATTCCCAAATATAACTATCTGATTATTAGTAGGTCGATTTAGTGGCACATTTATTCCACTGTGCGTGAACATGATTGATAGAAACCCTATTGTTTTTCTTTTCGGAATAATCAGTTTAGTAGGTTCCATCTTCAGTTTTTCCATTGTCCACAACCTTGGATACTCTCATCTTTTTGAGTTGAGAATGCTCAATGTGGTGTTCCTGTTGATTGGTATTGTTTCAGCGCTCAACTTCTCATTGCGTTCGAGAAGTGCTGATCGTTCATCTTATCGCAAGGCGCTCATGACGGGCATTCAGATCAGCATTTTTACCGCAAGTTTATTTGCAGCCTACTTGTATATGGCCTCAAATGTGGATGAAAGTCTGAATCAAATGATCGCGGAGCGCACAGGCGCTTTACTTGGCATGGGACCAATAGGTCTTTCTCTATCCACTTTTCTCGAAGCCTTATTTTCCGGGGTGATCATAACGATCGTCTATCTCCAGTTTCAAAAGGGATCCTTCATTAGAAGAAAAGTGCTTCACTTACTTCGCTCAAGAGCCTGATCACTTTCTCTCTAGATCAGCATTCATCACCTGAGTCTGTCGCTTGATCGACAAGTCGTGGATCAATTCCAATAAGTCTTTGATAAAACGCTCATCGAGTTGAAGGCTTTTGCCGAGTGAGCTTCTGGTTTCCAGAATCTCTTTCCAACGTTCCAGTTGAAATATCGTCACTTCGTTTTCCCTTTTATACTCTCCTATACGTTCAACGATCTCCATTCGAGAAACAAGTTTTTTGATGATCTCCGCATCAATCTCATCGATGATGTTTCTGAGCTCTTCAAGCTGGTTTTCGAACACGGGGTTAGCACTGGAAGCCTTCCGCATTGAAAGTCCCTTGAGTAATTTTTCCAATTTCTTTGGGCTTAGCTGTTGCTCAGCATCGCTCTTTGCTTGTGCAGGGTCGGGGTGCGATTCGATCATTAATCCTTCCATATCCAGATCAATGGCCTTTTGTGATATGAAAGAGATCATATCCCTGTCTCCAGCAATATGACTCGGGTCACAAATAATGGCCAGATTCGAGCTCAAGCTTTTTAAGGCAATGGGGATCTCCCACATCGGAACATTTCTGAAAACAGAGTCCTCAAAACTTGAAAAGCCGCGGTGGATAGCCGCCAACTTTCTGATTCCCGCTTTGTTGATCCGTTCTAAAGCCCCCACCCAGAGTTGAAGATCTGGGTTAATGGGATTTTTTACAAATACAGGGACATCAACTCCTTGCAGAGCATCGGCAATTTCCTGTACGCTAAATGGATTTGTTGAAGTTCTTGCTCCAACCCAGAGCATATCGATACCAGCCTCGAGGGCTGCTTCCACGTGTTGTGCTTTTGCCACTTCCGTAATTACTGGTATTCCCAGTGCATTTCCCGCTTGCTTTAACCAGGGAAGTGCATTTTCTCCAAGACCCTCGAAGCTATCTGGCCGTGTGCGTGGTTTCCAAATACCCCCGCGCAATGCATCGATCTCATCAGATCCTTTCAGACTTTTAACCACCTGTTGCATTTGTTCTGGTGATTCAACAGAACAAGGGCCTGAAATGAGGTATCTCGGACCTTTTGGTTTTGCCCAGGACTGAAAATCTTCTAAGTCTAGTCTTAAATTCATCTACTGCTTAAACATATAGATCCCTGCAAAGTTCCCTATTTCCAGCGAATGACAATTTTTCCTTTTGATTTTCTGCTTTCGAGTAAGGAATGAGCACTGCTGATCTCTTCTGCGCTGAAATCGCCTCCTATTTGTGGTTTGAAAACGGCCTTTTCAAAGAGTTCATGAACCTCCTTTAGGATAGAAGAAACTGACTCGGGTTTGTGATCTCCTATGCGCAACATATTCACTCCGATGATCGACTGAGATTTCATCATTAGCTTGATCGGGGTGAAAAAGCCGAAACCCAACACGAGTTTTAAAGTAGCCAAAAAACCACCTTTGGAACGGCTTGCAGCACCAAAGAGCACAGCTCGTCCGCCATAATTCAGCAGCTTCATCCCTTTACTAAAGGTTTTTCCGCCAACGGCGTCAAAGATGACATCCACCCGATTGTTGTCCCTCAAATTTCTGATCTCCTCGTCAAATTCCTGCTTGCGATAATTAATGGGGTGGTCTACGCCAAGTTCTTTTATATAATTCAGCTTTTCATCACTTCCCGCTGTGCCGTATATCTCACAGTTGAGGTGTTCGGCATACTGACAAAGTGCGGTTCCCACTCCTCCTGCAGCTGAGTGAATCAAAACCCTTTCATTAGCCATTAAATTAGCGCTTTTTGCACAGAAAAGCGCGGTGCAATATTGGGTTCCGAGTGCAGCAGCTATTCCTGCATCCAGATCATCAGAAATCTTATGCACAGCTCTTGCATCTGTGCAAGCGTACTCGGCGTAGGCGCCAAATCGTGTGAAGCCAACTACTCGATCTCCTATGTCAAAACCGGCAACCTCATCTCCAATTTCTTCAATCCTTCCTACGGCCTCATAACCAATAATGGCGGGAAGTTCTGGGCAATCCGGATAAAGTCCTTTTCTCGCCAACACATCAGCATAATTCAATCCAAAGGCTTCCACTTTAATGAGAACATCTCCACTTTCGACCTTGGGGGTCTCAACTTCTGCCATCTTAAAGGCATCTTCAGCGCTTCCGTGCTTTACTAACTGTATTGCTTTCATTGAATTCACAATAATACGCTTTAAGCTATATTCGTAATGAAAATCAATATATCATGAAAAGCCTTGGCCTATTCTTAACTCTCCTTTTCTCTGTTCATTTTTCTTCAGCTCAGAACTATGTTTTGGACTTTGATGGTGACGATCATGTCCTGATCGACTCTAATTTCCAATTTGCCAACTTAACGCAGCTCACCTACAGCATGTGGGTAAAATCTGATTGGCAGGGAGCGAATTATTTGGTTGACATTACCGATGACCCGGCAGGGTATGCAGACCCCAATGGAGGTTGGAGAACCTTTATCGGCCGATTCAATGGCAACTTCATTTTTTCTCAATACTTCAGAGGGGAAAACACAAGCAACGTACTTGATATTGATGAAAAGGCAGGTGAATATGCTCATGTAGCCTGTGTGATCATAAGAACTGCTGTAAACGGCAACGATTTTAGCTACGACATGATCACCTATGTGAATGGTGTAGAGCAAGATCGTGATGAATGGGTTGTGAGAGCCAATAGTGCTGCAGATGCCTACCTCAGGCTTAACAGGGGCGGCAGAAAGGTGCTGGGCGCTCGCTTTAATTTGAGAAATAACAACTTCCTCACCGGGCAAATGGATGATTTTGCAGTGTATGATGTCGCACTATCTGCCTCTGAGATCAAAGACATCGCCTGTGCGGGTGTTACTCCATTGAACAATCGCACCATTCTTTTTTATGGCTTCAATGAAGGTTCGGGTTTTAGTTCGGTCGACAGCTCAGGAAATGCCTATAACGGGTTTAATGATCAACCCTTTTTCCAAAGAGCTACACTTCCTGATCTGAGCGCTGCCACTGTGAGTGCCGATTTTGCCTCAAATTCTTTCAATCAAAGCTATTTTGCTCGTTTTCAGAATCTCTCACAGAATGGTGATCTCAATATTTGGGACTTTGGTGACGGCACGATCGATACTAATAACAACAATGTTTTGTTTCACCGATTCCCATCGAGTGACACCTTTCAGGTTTGCTTAGACGCATCCGCTGCTTGCGGAGGATCAGACCAGTACTGTTCCGAAGTGATTATCAACTGCCCTTTTCCTACCGCAAACTTTAATTATATCTACCAGGATCTGAGTTTTGCTGGGGAGGCAGATACAAGCAATGTGGACTCCGTTTTTTGGGATTTTGGTGATGGCAACTTCAGCAACTCACCTACCACCCTTCACAGCTTCCGCTTTGACGGCAAGAAAACCATCTGCCTGTACGTTTACAATAACTGCGGGGTAGATACCATTTGCCAGACCTTTGATGCCGTATTCAGTTCATCTGATGAAAGGGAGACCAGCGATGAGTTGACGGCTAAGAGTCTTGGAAACAAAGAGCTTTTACTTAGCAATCTTTCCAATGAGGAGGACATGGAATACCGCCTGACAGATATGAATGGAAAGTTGATCAGAAGCGGACATCTACTCGGGGAAAAGAATTATCGCTTTAAGTTGAATACTAAAGGGATCTACCTCATTGAGCTGAGAACAGCAAGTCGCTTTCGAGCTGAGAAGGTGATGGTCTATTGACGATAGATCACTTCAAGTACGGTTTGCCCCACCGCCTGTAAGGTCTTGGTAGAGATCACATCCATGTCGTCGTCATGAGTATGATGAAATGCACCGAAGTCTTGTCTGTTAGGGTCATAGTGAATGATATCCACCGAAGGTATTCCCGCGATCACATTGACAGGGTAATGGTCATCGGTTATTCCTCCTATGGCTTGAGAGTTGAAATAGGATCCGTACCCCAGCTTGTTACCAACTGACCAGATCATGTGCACATACTTTTCAGCATATTGCAGGGAATAATACTCCTTTGGAAAGATCGCATCCTCCGCTCCAACCATGTCCAACAAGATGCCGAACTCAGGCTCCTTATCTTCAAATCCACCCGCCTGTGCCCAATACTCCGAACCCAGGCACCAACCCTGATTTTCGCCAGTCATGCTTGCCTGTGGCTTTCCGTAGTCTTCTGCATCAAAAAACACCACGTCAATTCCAATATTTGGTTTTTGCTCTGCCTCATTGATCGTCCTCAAGATCTCCAGGATCAAACCTACTCCGCTAGCACCGTCATTTGCCCCCAATATGGCTTCATTTCTCCTTTTCTTGCCTCTATCCGCAAAAGGTCTGGTGTCCCAATGCGCAAAGAGCATGATCCTTTTTCGCTTAGCAGTATCCTGCCTACCAATAATATTGAAAGCGCGCAGTTTGTCCCCATTAAAGGCTGTTAGCTCGGCTTCCTGAACCTGGGTTTGAAGACCAAGCTCCTGAAGTTTACTGACCAAATAATCCTTGCAGGCCACGTGTTCTTTTGTGTTGGGAACACGAGGGCCAAAATCTACTTGCTTTTGAATGTATCGATAAGCAGAATCCGCATTGAGCATAGGTGCTTTTGCCTCCCATTTCTCACTGGGCACTTTCTGGATCTGAGGAGTTTTTTTCTCTTCACAGGACCACAGAAGCAATAAGCTCAGAAGAACACTTGCGCTATACTTTCTCACGGATATGTTTTAACATGTCTTCTACCAGGCCCGGGAGGTCATATTTCTCTTTCCAATTCCAGTCTGCTCGCGCATGACGGTCATCGATGCTTTGCGGCCAACCCTCTGCGATCTGCTGACGATAATCTGGTTTATAATCTGTCTTGAAATCCGGAATATGCTTCTGGATCTCAGCGGTGATCTCCTCTGGGGTAAAAGACATCGCAGCTACATTATAACTTGTACGGATCTTGATTTGCTCCTCGGGAGCTTGCATGATCTCCAGTGTTGCCCTGATCGCATCTTCCATGTGCATCATAGGTAAACTCGTATCGTGATCTAGAAAACACTCGTAAGTCTTTCCCTGAAGTGCCGAATAGAAAATATCCACTGCGTAGTCTGTCGTTCCTCCCCCCGGTAAAGATTTCCAACCAATGAGTCCAGGGTAACGAATGCTCCTTACATCAACACCAAACTTCTCATGGTAGTATGAGCACCATAATTCACCAGAAAGTTTTCCGATCCCATATACGGTTCCGGGCTCGATGATGGTCGACTGAGGTGTATGTTGTTTCGGTGTGGTTTCTCCAAATACGGCGATCGAGCTCGGCCAAAATATTTTTTTGATGTGACCTTCTTTAGCTAGTTTAAGGACATTAAACAGACCTTCCATGCTAAGCTTCCAGGCAAAGTCGATATGTTTCTCAGCCGTGGCAGACAAAAGGGCTGCGAGATTATAAACCTGAGTGATTCCTTCTTGCTTTACCAGCTTGAGCAAGGCCTCTTTGTCAAGGCAATCGAGCTTCTGATAGTTTCCCTCAAAATCATCGGGATCTTTTACGTCGGTGGCGAGTACATTTTGGTCTCCATAAATATTGCAAAGCTCAAGGTAGAGCTCTCTGCCTACCTGGCCTAAGGCGCCTATGATCAATATCTTTTCATTCATCTAATACAGACTTGAAGCCCGACAAATGTATCAAAAAAGCCTCCTGTCATTTCGCTAAAAATGACCTAAGTCATGGACTTGAAAAGCGCATAAAACCTACATTTGTCCAAAATCGCATCAATGCCGTTTTATCAGAAACTTGGAAATATCCCACATAAACGACACACTGCCTTTCGAAAAGAAGATGGTTCTCTTTTTTATGAGGAACTCTTTGGAACGATAGGCTTCGATGGAATGTCATCGCTACTCTATCACCACCACCGCCCAACGATGGTAAAAGAGATCAAAGGACAAAAGGATCTCTCTCCGGAGATCGCTGTTGATAAGAACATGAAGTCATTTCGATTTCGAGGTTTTGAGCTCCAGCCCGAAAAAGATTATCTCGAAAGTCGCAAGCCTGTATTGGTCAACTCAGATTGCCACATAAGTCTGGCTGCACCAAAAGAATCAACAGCTTCTTATTTCTATAAAAATGCTGATGCTGACGAGATCCTCTTTATCCACAAGGGTAATGGTAAATTGCGCACCATGTTGGGGAACATTGAGTTCTCCTATGGCGATTATTTGATGATCCCAAGAGGAATGATCTATACGCTGGATTTTGAGTCTGAGGACAATCGACTTTTCATTGTAGAGAGTTTCCATCCCGTGTACACTCCAAAGCGCTATAGAAACTACTTTGGCCAGCTTCTGGAGCACTCTCCATTTTGTGAAAGGGATATTCGTCCACCTTCTGAGCTTGAAACGCACAACGAAAAAGGAGAGTTTCTGATCAAGATCAAAAAAGAGGGCATTCTATATGATTACCTATATGCCAGCCATCCATTTGATGTAGAAGGCTGGGATGGTTACAATTACCCCTATGCTTTTTCGATTCACGACTTTGAGCCTATAACAGGGAGGATTCACCTACCTCCTCCAATACATCAGACCTTTGAGACAGCTGCTTTTGTGGTATGCTCATTTGTTCCGAGATTATATGATTACCACCCAGAGTCGATTCCAGCTCCATATAACCACTCGAACATCGATTCAGATGAAGTTTTATATTATGTGGATGGTGATTTCATGAGCAGAAATGATATTGGACCCGGACATATTTCACTTCACCCTGCTGGAATACCCCATGGTCCGCATCCAGGGGCAGCAGAACGCAGCATTGGAGAAAAAGAAACTGAGGAGTTGGCCGTGATGGTGGATACCTTCAAGCCCCTCAAACTAACAAAACAAGCAATGGAACTAGCCGATGGTACATATTACCAAAGTTGGCTGGAAGATTAAAACGAAGAACTATGGCAACGAATCTCGAAAATGTAAATTACGGCACAGAAAAGATCTTTGAAGACGCTGAAGACTTTCTTCCATTAAATGGAACCGACTACGTTGAGCTTTATGTAGGAAACGCAAAACAGTCGGCGCTTTTCTACAAGACCGCATTTGGCTTTCAATCGCATGCATACGCTGGTCTCGAAACAGGAATGAAAGACAGGGTCTCTTATGTTTTAAAGCAAGACAAGATCCGCCTTGTTCTAACCACTCCTATGCAAAAAGGAGGCTACATCAACGAGCATCTGAACGATCATGGAGATGGAGTAAGGGTTGTGGCGCTTTGGGTTGATGATGCAACCAAAGCCTGGGAAGAAACCACATCAAGAGGAGCTAAATCTTACATGGAGCCAACCAAAGAAGAAGATGAAAATGGCCATGTTGTACGATCAGGAATTCATACTTATGGAGACACCGTTCACATCTTCGTAGAGAGAAAGGCCTACAATGGAGTCTTCCTTCCGGGTTTCAGAAAGTGGGAAAGCCACTATAACCCCGAGCCTGTTGGCTTAAAGTTCATTGACCACATGGTTGGTAATGTTGGTTGGAATGAAATGGACACCTGGTCTAACTTCTACAATAAGGTGATGGGATTCACTCAGTTGGTGTCTTTTGATGACAAGGATATCAGTACGGAGTACACCGCTTTGATGTCGAAAGTAATGACCAATGGAAACGGCAGGATCAAATTCCCGATCAATGAACCAGCTGAAGGGATCAAAAAATCTCAGGTAGAGGAATATCTTGATTTTTACAATGGCCCAGGTGTTCAGCATATGGCTGTTGCCACAGATAATATAATAGAAACGGTCCAAAAGTTACGCGACAGAGGGGTAGAGTTCCTCTATGTGCCTGAAAACTATTACGACGGCATACTGGATCGCGTAGGGGAGATCGATGAGGATCTTGCACCTCTTAAAGAACTCGGAATTCTCATCGACAGAGATGACGAAGGTTATCTTCTCCAGATCTTCACTAAACCGGTTTCTGATCGACCCACCTTATTTTTTGAGATCATTCAGAGAAAGGGTGCAAGATCATTTGGAAAAGGAAACTTCAAAGCACTGTTTGAGGCGATCGAAAGAGAGCAGGAGAACAGAGGAACACTTTAACGCTTAAAGACATATGGAATTAAAACTCAACAAATCGGCTAAGTCCGAATTTGACAAGGCCCTTGTATGCTGGAAAGATCAACTGCCAAAAGAATTTGCCTCGAGTTTATCTCATGAAGCTGAGATCAACAAATTGAATTTCGATAAGCTCATTGATGGTCAGCGGGTCTATTTCTCTCTGCTCGAAAAAAGCGAACAGGAAGGCAGCACCCTGGAAAAGGCTCGTCTATCGGCTTTCAGCCTCAATAAGATGCTCAATAGGGATAAGCAAAAGGGAGTATACATCGAGTCTTATGTTGATGCCGAAACCACATTGGCATTTGCCGAAGGTCTCGCTCTTTCCAATTATCAATTCCTTAAATATTTTGAAGACGCTGATAAACGAAAGAATAGTTTGTCCGCGGTTGAAGTGGCCCACGGTGATTTAGATGCGCAGGATATCGACCGACTGAGTGCTGCCGTTCACGCGAATTATGAGGCGCGGACGCTTGTTAATGAACCCCTTAGTTATCTGACCGCAGAGCAGCTTTCAAAAGAGGTGGAGCGTCTCGGAAAAGAAAATGGTTTTCGGGTTGAGGTCTTTAACAAGAAAAAGATCGAAAGTCTCAAAATGGGTGGATTATTGGCGGTAAATAGAGGAGCCGTTGAACCTCCCACCTTTAATATCATGGAATACAAGCCCGAGAATGCGGTAAACTCCCAACCCTTTGTGCTAGTTGGAAAAGGCGTGGTATATGACACAGGAGGTCTCAGCCTAAAACCTACCGCCAACTCCATGGACTTCATGAAATGCGACATGGGAGGAGCCGCGGCGGTGATCGGAGCCATGGTTGCCATTGCAAAAGCAAAATTGAAGGTGCACGTAGTTTGTCTTGTTCCAGCAACAGAGAATCGCCCAGGCGGAAATGCCTATGCGCCAGGTGATGTGGTCAAAATGTACAATGGTTTGAATGTAGAGGTGCTCAACACTGATGCTGAGGGAAGGATGATATTAGCCGATGCACTCGCTTATGCCATTAAATATGACCCCGAATTGGTCTTTGATTTTGCCACCTTAACCGGTGCAGCGGCAAGGGCTATTGGCGCAGAAGGTGTGGTTGCAATGGGAACCGCAAAACAAAAAGAGTTTGATGTTCTTTATGAAAGTGGCTATAAGACCTACGAAAGAATAGCTCATTTCCCATTTTGGGAAGAATATGGTCAACAGATAAAATCTGACATCGCAGACATCAAAAACCTGGGAGGTCCAGAGGCCGGAATGATCACTGCGGGAAAATTTCTTGAGCATTTTACCAAAAAAGATGGCAAGCATGCCTACCCCTGGATTCATGTGGATATCGCTGGACCAGCCTATAACTTCAAAGCAAAGAATTATCGAGGAGTTCAGGGTAGCGGCGTAGGCGTAAGACTCTTATTCGATTTCTTCTGTAAAAAGTCAGATGCCTAAGCTGCGCATTGGAATTAGCATTGGTGACATCAACGGGGTTGGCCCCGAGGTTGTCCTTAAAAGTTTTTCAGACGCTCAGCTTTATGAGCTGGTTATTCCTATTGTATTCTGCCATTCTTCAGTTTTAGAATACTATAGTAAGTTAGCAGGCTTCCCTTCTGCTAACATCAATCCGATCGATGCTCTGGAAAAAGCCGTTGAAGGACATTTGAATTGTCTTCCACCAGAGACTGTCGTTCCAACCCTCAAGATCGGAAGCTCAGATAAGCATGCTGGAGATTACTCTTTTCAAAGTTTGAAGCTATGTGTGGATCTCGCTCTTGAAGGGAAACTGGATTTTATTACAACGGCACCTATTAATAAGGATAACATTCAATCGGCTTTATTTCAATTCCCTGGACATACTGAGTTTTTGGCCAAAGCCTGTGGAATGGATCGTTCGCTCATGCTCATGGTTCATCAAGATTTCAGGGTGAGTATGCTGACCGGACATATTCCGCTTTCGGAGGTCTCAGGAAGGGTGCAGCAAAAAGCCTTACTCGATCACCTGCAATACCTTTCATCAAATTTGGAACGAGATTTTAATCTGGATAAGCCTCGCATAGCCGTGCTATCGTTGAATCCTCACGCTGGAGACGCGGGACTTTTGGGTTCTGAAGAAAATGAAGAGATCATTCCTGCCATTAACCGCGCCCAGAAAGAAGGACTAAACTGTGAAGGGCCTTTCCCTTCTGATGGTTTTTTTGGAGCTCAGCGACACATTGAATATGATGCTGTGCTTGCCATGTATCACGACCAGGCACTGATCCCATTCAAAGCCATAAGTTTCGACAGAGGGGTTAACTTCACCGCTGGTTTGCCCATTATCAGAACTTCTCCTGATCACGGTACCGCTTATGATATTGCTGGAAAGGGAATTGCCTCTGAAAAGTCGTTCAAAGAAGCGGTCGAATTAGGCCTTGAAGTACATCAACATAGACAAGCATCCTGAACATCATACAAATAGCTGTGTTTTGCATTTCTTTTTACTACCTTTGCCGCCCATGTCTTAAAACTTGAAGAAGTCGCCCTACCTTTTACGTTTCGATGGGCTGAAAGAAGGCCGACATTCATTTGAGTATGAAATGGACAAGAAGTTCTTTCAGGAATTTGATCAGACAGACATCATAGACTGTAAGCTTCGAGCTGATCTGGATCTGCTGAAAAGATCCAATGGTCTTGAGCTCGATTTTGACATCAAGGGAAACTTTATCATGGACTGCGACCGTTGTTTGGAGCCCGTTGATATACCGGTTGAGTATGAAGAGGTTCTGCATGTTCGCTTCGGCGAAGAGGAAGACCTCGAGTCAGAGATCGTTACTCTAAAGCGCTCAGCCTACGAGTTGGATTTGTCACAGTTCTTATATGAGTTGAGCATGTTAGCGTTGCCAATGCAGCGAGTTCATGACTATGAATGTTTGGAAACGTCAAGCACCGAGAAAGAAGAAGAGAATACCGACCCAAGGTGGGAGGCATTAAAAAATATTAATTGGAACAAAGAATAAATTAAGAAGTTATGGCACATCCAAAGCGAAAGCAATCGAAAACCAGAAGGGATAAAAGAAGAACCCACTACAAAGCTGATGCACCTACTGTAAGCATCTGTCCTACTACCGGTCAGCCTCACCTTCGTCACCGTGCTTACTGGCATGAAGGCAAGCTTTACTACAAGGGTAAGGTTGTGATGGAGAAAGACGTAGCTATTTAATTTAGTTGAGTAAAGGACCTAAGTCTATGCCTTCCTGATTTGGAGGGCATTTTTTTTATGCCTTATTTTAAGCTCAGGTTTTACTTAATAAGTCTTAATATTGGCTTTTAAATAGATTAATATCTGATTCATGAGTCGACCAACAGCAGCCATAACCGCAATAGGAGGATTTGTCCCCGAATATCGCCTTACCAATGAGGAGTTGGAGACGATGGTTGACACGAATGATGAATGGATTCGCACGCGCACAGGAATCAATGAACGGCGCATCTTAAAAAAAGAAGGAGAAGGTTCTTCATATATGGCTGTTCAGGCCATTAACAAGCTTTTGGAAAGAAGAGGAATTGGAGCAGAAGAGATCGATCTGATCATTTGCGCCACCGTTACACCCGACCGTGTCTTTCCTTCCACTGCCTGCATCATAGCTGATAAGATCGGGGCGAAAAATGCTTTTGCATACGACCTCATGGCGGCCTGTTCTGGTTTTCTCTATTCATTGGTAACTGGTCAAAAATTCATTGAGAGCGGAACACATAAGAAAGTGCTGGTTGTTGGAGTAGACAAGATGTCTTCCATCATTGACTATCAAGACCGCGCAACCTGTATCATCTTTGGAGATGGAGGAGGTGCCGTATTGTTAGAACCGAACGACGAAGGTCTTGGTATTCAGGATAGCATTTTAGAGAGCGACGGCCATGGTCGACACTTCCTGCATCAGAAAGCGGGGGGTTCGGTAAAACCTGCAAGCCATGAAACGGTAGATGCCAGAGAGCATTATGTTTTTCAGGATGGAAAAACTGTATTTAAGTATGCCGTAAGCAACATGGCTGATGTTTCAGCTCAGATCATGGAGCGAAATAACCTGACTGCAGACGATGTGGCTTATCTTGCTGCGCATCAGGCAAACAAAAGAATTATTGATGCTACTGCTTCCAGAATGGGAGTGGCTAGTGAAAAGGTACTGATGAACATTGAGAAATATGGTAACACCACAAATGGCACAATACCACTCTTGTTCTGGGATTTTGAAGATCGCTTCAAAAAAGGCGACAATCTTATTTTAGCTGCTTTTGGAGGTGGCTTTACCTGGGGCAGTGTTTATCTAAAATGGGCTTATTAATTAAACGATAATCATTTTTACTCGAAGTAATGGCTAAACAAGACTCGAACAAAATGGATCTTTCTCAGATTCAGTCATTGATCCGATTTGTTTCAAAATCAGGAGCAAGCGAAGTTGAACTTGAGACAAAAGACTTTAAGATCATCATTAAAACCCCATCGGCAAATGACGGTAGGCAAGAAACTGTCATACAGCAAGTACCCATGGGCGGTGTGATGCCTCAACAGCAAATGGTTCCGCAGGCTCCGGCACCAGCCCCTGCACCAGCTCCAAGCGCTGAAAAACCGGCCGACGATGCAGGTGCTGATGATGACAAATACATTACAATCAAATCACCTATGATCGGTACTTTCTATCGCTCTCCATCTCCAGACAAACCACCTTACTTGAATGTGGGTGATAGCGTTAAAACAGGAGACACAGTGTGTATCATTGAGGCTATGAAACTCTTTAATGAGATCGAATCGGAAGTGACCGGGAAAGTTGTAAAAGTATTGGTTGATGACTCCTCTCCTGTAGAGTATGATCAGCCACTATTTGTGATCGACCCATCATAAACTAAGACCTTAACCTATGTTCAAGAAGATTCTGATCGCCAATCGTGGTGAGATCGCCCTGCGAATCATTCGTACCTGTAAGGAAATGGGGATCAGCACGGTTGCTGTTTATTCTACCGCTGATGCCGACAGCCTTCCGGTTAGATTCGCTGACGAGGCTGTTTGTATTGGACCCCCTCCCAGTGCCGACTCTTATCTGAAGATCCCGAATATTTTGGCTGCTGCAGAGATCACAAATGCCGATGCCATTCATCCGGGATATGGTTTCCTTTCGGAAAATGCGAAGTTCTCCAAGATCTGTCAGGAGCATGGAATAAAATTCATCGGTGCCCGTCCTGAACAAATTGAAGGAATGGGTGATAAGGCCACAGCCAAAGAAACCATGAAAAAAGCTGGGGTACCATGTGTACCTGGCTCTGAAGGTCTTTTGAAGGACGTAAAACACGCCGAAAAAACCGCGAAAGAAATTGGTCTACCCGTCATGATGAAAGCTACCGCTGGGGGCGGTGGAAAAGGGATGCGCGTGGTATGGAAGGAAGAAGAGATCGCAGATGCATTTTCAGCAATTCAAAGAGAAGCTGAAGCCGCCTTTGGAAACGACGGGATCTACATGGAGAAGTTCGTTGAAGAACCTCGCCATATTGAAATTCAGATCGCCAGTGACCAGTATGGAACGCATTGTCATTTGTCTGAACGCGATTGCTCTATTCAGCGACGACATCAAAAGTTGGTTGAAGAGACTCCCTCTCCATTCATGACCTCTTCATTGAGAAAGAAAATGGGAGAAGCCGCGATCAAAGCTGCTGCTGCTGTGAATTATGAAGGTGTAGGTACAGTGGAATTTCTGGTTGACAAACACAAGAACTTCTATTTCATGGAAATGAACACCAGGATTCAGGTGGAGCATACCATTACAGAGGAAGTCATCAATTTTGACCTCATCAAAGAACAGATCCTCATAGCAGCAGGAGTGCCTATCTCGGGTAAAAACTATTTGCCAAAGGCTCACGCCATTCAATGTAGGATCAATGCGGAGGACCCATTCAATAACTGGATACCTAGTCCCGGAAAGCTAATGACCTATCATGAACCTGGAGGAATTGGTATTAGACTGGACACCCATGTTTATGGCGGCTACACCATTCCACCAAACTACGATTCGATGGTCGCTAAGTTGATCGTTGTAGCTCAAACTCGTGAGGAAGCTATCAAAAAGATGGAACGCGCGCTCGATGAGTATATCGTAGAAGGAGTGAAAACAACCATTCCATTCCACCAAAAGCTGATGCGTAACGAACGCTTCATCAAGGGTGACTATACGACGAAGTTCCTTGAGGAGTGGGATTTCACAAAAGATTAGTTCTGAGTCACGCTTTGGCGTGACTTTTTTTTGCCCAAAAATTCCAAAGACATGAAAAGAATAATCATCATACTCCTGGTCGGCCTGAGCCTACCTTTGCTGGCTCAAAAATCGGATGTCGACTATGCCGCTCTTGATGCATACATAAAGAAGTCGATGAAAGAACATCAGCTGCCAGGGCTGGCCATAGGCATCGTTAAGGGCCAGGATGTGGTCTTTCAAAATGGATACGGTCTTCGAAAAGAGGGTGAGACGGCTCCTGTCACTACCAACAGTATGTTTGCCATTGCCTCGATCTCCAAGGCATTCTCAGCATCTTGTTTGGGAATATTAGAGGCAGAGAATAAGATAGACTTCAACGAAAAGATAAGGAGCTATCTGCCAAGCTGGAGACTCCACGACACCTGCGTGAGCGATCAATTCATTGTTTCAGACTTACTTGCCCACCGTAGTGGTTTGAAGACCTTCGATGGTGACTTGCTATGGTATGGAACCAATTACAGTAGAGATGAGATCATTTCACGCATCAAGTATCTCCCGCTAAGTTATGAACCACGCATACAATTTGGTTATCAGAACATCATGTACATCACTGCGGGACAACTTATTCCTGCCGTCAATGATTTGACCTGGGATGACTATCTAAAGCAAAATATCCTTGAGCCTATAGGAATGCTGAGGACGAATACCTCCATTAACGACTATAGCGAAACTCAGGATATCGCATATCCTCACGTGAAGGGCCAAAACCCAAAAGCTAAACTCAACCCCTTGTTCAATTATGACAATAGTGGCGCCACAGCTGCGATGAATTCCAATGTTGTTGACATGAGCAAGTGGATCAGGTTATGGCTGAATGATGGCGTTTATGATGGCGATACAGTCATTCCCTATAAGCACATTAGAAGGGCGCATCAGGTTCATACTCCCCTTCCTGTAAGCTCAAGAGACATTCAAATGGGAACGAACTTCAAAGGTTATGGCCAAGGCTGGTTCCTGATGGACTACAATGGCCTTAGGGTCGCGCATCACGGCGGTGGTCTTCCCGGATATATCTCCAAGATCTGCCTTGTACCAGAAGAAGACTTTGGTTTCATCATTCTGACCAACGGGGAATCAAATCTTCCAAGTGCTTTGATGTACAAGATCCTGGATATGTATTTGGGTCGCGATGAAGTGGATTGGTCAAAGCGAATGCGTGATGGTTATTTGAATTATTATGCTCGTTTGGATAAGGATCGCGAAGCCAAAGCAGCGACAAAGAATATGGAAAAGGCTGCTGTTTTCAGTCTGGAAGAACTGAGTGGTACTTACGAAGACACCATGTATGGTGAAGCTAAGATCGAGCTATCAGGCAGAGGTAAAAAACAGAAGGCCATTCTGAGTTTAAGCCCTGCGGCAGAGACCTTTGTTTCTGAGCTGGAACCCTGGTCGGGTGATACGTACCGGATCAAGTGGAAAGACGACTTTCTACCATGGGGATTGGTGAACTTCAAAAAAGACGAAAATGGAACCCTGGGCTTTACTATTGATCTAAAGAATCCAGATTTTCACTTCTTCAACCTGAATTTCAAGAAGAAGAACTAGGTCGCTCTATAGAGCCACTCCGCTGGGTTCATGGGTTTTTGACCCTTCCAGACCTCAAAGTGAATTTCGGTCTTGCCTTTTACCGGATCAGTTAAGATGATCCCAATAGGATCCTTGATGTCTACTTTGTCACCTTTCTGTACAAATACATCCTTTAGGTTCGAGTACACACTGATGTACTCACCATGCCTCACCAAAACGGCCTTTCCTGCTCCTGGGATCACTACTATTCCCGTGACCTCCCCGGCAAAAACGGCTCTTGCTCTTGCGCCATCTTCCGTGCTAATGTTTAGGCCGTTGTTATTCACTTTGATTCCCTTCAATACCGGATGCCAGTGCTCTCCAAAATACTCTGTGATCACTCCTTTTTCAAGAGGCCAGGGAAGTTTACCGCGGTTGGAGGCGAACTTGCTCGAAAGCTCTTTGGCTTCAGGGGTAAGCATATAGCCCCCAGTGCCGCCACTTGCCTCTCGCTGTTTCCTTATTTCCTCTGCGATGATGCGCTGAATGGCCTTTGTGAGCCGATCAGCTTCTTTTTTCTTTTTTGAGATCTCCGCTTTTAGGTCTTTCTCTTTTGCGCTCAACTGGTTAAATACACTTTGTTGCTGCTGCCGCTCACTAGCCAATAATTGTGCTTCATCTTTGATGTTCTTGATCAAAGATTCTTTATCACTTTTTGTTGCTTCCAATTCATTGATTCTTACCTGTATCGAATCTTGAGTGGCAAGAATGAGCTCACCCTGGCGCTTTCTAAACTCTGAATATTGTTGCAGGTACTTCAGCCTTTTATAGGCTTGATTAAAGTCTTCTGCCGCAAAAACAAACATGAGCCGATCGTAGCTTGACTTATTTAAATACGCATAGTAGATCATTCTTGCATACTCCTTCTTAAGTCTTTCCAGGTCCTCTTTAAGCGAAACGATGTTATTCTCTGCATATTCGATCTGCTCTTCCAGGTAATCGATCTCTCTTTCTATGGCGTTGATGAGGTCTTCCCGGTTCTTGATCTTCTTTCTTAAGACGACGAGCTGACCTAATGAACTGCTTTTACTTTTTGCCGTTTCGTTGAGCAATTTGTTCTTGTACTCAATGTCCTTCTTAAGCTTCTTTTTTTCCTTTTCAAGCTCAACACGCTTGTTTTGAGCCTCTGCCACGTAGCCAAAAGCAAGCAGCATTCCAAGTATCAGGCATAGACTAGTAAACCACCTTTTCATACTTGCTGCTTACGTTAAATGGATACTTAAGGCTCTCTTCCTGCTCCACTTTCATGTAGGTGATATTCAACTTCATCAGCTTATCTGAAACCACATTATAGAGAATCTCATGCGGAAAAAGTTGCCCATTAAAGTCCTTGAAATTGCTGTACTTTACAAAGATCGATTTGTTATTCTTGGTCTCTTTGGCAAATAGCTTTTGAAGACGATAGTTGGACGGGTTATAATAAAGAGAATAGGAGATGCGAAAGTCTTCTCCTTCTTCATCCACGTCGATCAACTCCTCTTCGATCTGGGTGACCTTCATTTCCTTCACATCTTTGAACTTTTTGCTCGTATTGATAATGTAATTCTGTTTATTACTCCTTAACCTGAGCTTTCCATCCAAGAGCGAAGAACTATTGCCAAGGATCAGATCCTGTAAGGTGTAAAAGTTAAAATCCGTTTGGAAATTGAGGTTCAGAACCTGGAAATCGCCGGTATAGAATTTCTTTTCCTTTCTGTCAAGGATCTTTACGGAATCAGGCGTTAGGAGAAGCCTGGCAACTTCTACCCTATAATACGTAGCGGATATCCATATGATGCTATCCTGCTTCATTCGGATATACATCTTAAAGGAGTCTGACAGCTTATCAGTTTTAAAGGCTACGTTCGTTTTGATACTTAGCATCTGTCCCTTGTACTCACTCTGCCTTACCTGCTGAACCAGTTTGGATATCTTCTTTCTCTTATTCAGATTGGTGAACTGCGTGGCATCTTTCTGGCTTTTACAGGAAAAGATGAGTATTGGTACTAGCGCAATGACAAGGATATGTGAGATACGTTTAATCAAGCTTTCCTGTTTCTATTTTGCGACCGAGTTCCTCGCTAGTTTGACCTTTTGCTTTAGCCTTTTTCCAGTACTCAAGCGCTTTTTCTGAGTTTCCCAATTTATACAGAACATCTGCGTAGTGCTCAAGGATCTCACCAGAATTATCGCCCCCATTTTGCAGGGCGAACTCAAGCTTTTCTTTGGCCTCCTGGTATTTTCCCTGCTGAAAAAGAACCCAGGCATGAGTGTCTAGATAGGTTGAAGAATTCGGCTCCATATTCACGCACTTTTTCGACATCTGATAAGCCTTGTCGAGTTTCTCTTTTCGCAGTGATAGGAAATAACTGTAGTTATTGAGGACATAGGCATTCTTTTCATCGAGTTCAAGGGCAGAATCATATGCCTTATCACTTTTCTCATACTGTTCGGTGAAATGGTAACAGTCTCCCAGACTAGAGTGAAATTGAACTGCCATCGACTTGTTCAGTATAGCCATGGGCAAGCCAGTTTCAAGGTCTTTGATCGCCTCCTGATATTCCTTGAGTTGAATATGTCCAATGGCTTTGAGGTAGAAAAAAAGTGGCTGATTGGGAAAAAGGTCGGTAGCCTCTTTTGCATGTTTTATCATTTCGGGATAATCTTCTAACTCAGAGTCGATAAGAATGAGCTGATTCCAAATGGCAAAACGATTTTTGTCTAAAGCAAGCGCCTTCTCATAAGATGCTCTTGCCTCTTTGAGCTGTTTGTCGCGATATTTAAAGTCACCCATCATCGCGTGCGCTTTTGGATCATCTGGATGCACTTCAATTACAATATCGTTGAGTTCTTCTGCTTGCCGGTTTAACTCCTGGTCTGTGTTTGAAAGGGCAAAAAACCTCAAGAGATATCTGATCTTGGTGTCGATATCCAGGTCTGAGTTTCCAAAAGCTTTCTTTAGCGCTTCATATGATTTGTCTTTTTCGCCCACTTCAGAATAATATTCAGATAGTGAAAGTTGGACGTATGGATTGTTCGGATTTTTCTTCTCGAGCCGTTTAAAGGTCTCAATTGCCATCTCCTTATTTCCGTCTTTCTTATATAATTCTGCCAGTATGGCGAGGTATTTTGTCTCATCTGGAAAAACCTCGATCAGCTTTTGCATTTCAAGCACAGCCTTATCTACATCGTTGCGTTCAAGGTGAATCTTTTGTTTTTGAATGCTCACCTCTTCGGTCACTCCATAAGCCTCTTCAATGGCATCGTATTTTTTTAAGGCTTCCTTAAAATCTCCATCTGCCATATACATCATCGCAGCTTGCCTTTTCCATTCCAGGTTGTATGGAAATTGAAGGATGAGTGACTCATAAACCTCTGCTGCTTTCTTATAATCTCCAGCAGAAGAATGCATCTCTGCCAGTTCGAGTTTGTACCACTTGTTTTGAGGGTCGAGCTCTACTGCTTTGCTCAAATGATTGATCGCCACGATGGTTTGGCCTATATAATATTCGAGTCTTGCCGCTTCGTATAAACTAGCTGCGTGGTTGGGGTTCAATAAAAGACAGCGACGAAACAGTCGCAAGGCCTCTTCATTATTCCCTATGATCTTCTCTCTGTTTGCCCTTAAAAACTCAGCTTTAAGCTCCAACTCTTGCGCCTCACTTAGCTCCATTGGCAAGCTCGCCAGCTCTTTGGATGAAGAGCAAGACAGCGCAATTAAGGCGATCGCTATGGCATAAAGGAATTTCAATATTCTATCTTACTATAATCGCTAATGCTTAGATCAAGAGCCCTGCCATGAATTGCCGCATGATGACCCACCATTGAATTGGCCAATATGCACGACTCCAGCGTGGTGTCTTTTTGAATGATGGAAGACGCTAGTCTTGAATTTTCGATCGTACTATTATCACCAATAGAAACGTGAGGACCAATGACTGAGTTTGTGATCTTAACATTCTTTCCAATAAAACATGGCTCGATGATCACGGAATTGTTGGTGATGAGGTCTTCAGAGATTTGATTTCCAAGGTGGTGAAGTACTCTTTCATTGCTGTAAACCGTGGCGTTTTTATTTCCGCAATCCAGCCACTCCTCTACTTTTCCTGTTTTGAATACCACACCGTCATTCATCATATTTCGCAAAGCATCTGGAAGTTGATACTCTCCTCCTTTAATGATGTCGTTGTCTATAAGGTATTGAAGCTCATTTCTCAATCTGGCGCCATCTTTAAAATAATAGATACCGATCATGGCAAGGTCTGAAACAAATTCCTGAGGCTTTTCCACAAAATCTGTGATGGCCATTTGCTCATTCAATTTCACCACGCCAAATGCAGAAGGGTCTTCAACACTTTTTACCCACAGTATTCCGTCTGCTTCAGGGTCAAACTCAAAACTCCCTTTAAACAGTGTATCTGCAAACGCCACAATGACCTTACCCTCGAGGCTTTCCTTTGCGCAGAGAATAGCATGTGCTGTTCCCAATGCTTCCTCCTGGTGGTAGATGCTTCCTTTTGCTCCAAGATCTTCTGCTACTTTGATCAGGTCCTTTTCGACCTCATCTCCGAAGTCTCCGATGATAAAGGCAATTTCTTCAACATCATCCTGAGAGATCTCAGTAATGTCTTCTACTAACCTTTGAACAATGGTCTTTCCTGCAACATGAATAAGAGGTTTAGGAATTGTAAGCGTATGGGGTCTCATGCGCTTTCCCATTCCCGCCATGGGTACTATGATCTTCATAGGATTGCTTTTGATTCACAAAGTTAGCTTTATGGATGGGCTGGATTAAAAAGTTTCTGATTCATTTCCAATACCATTTGTGAATAATGGTGGAGTTCAAAAACTTACTTTTGCGGCCATGAGCAAACAGGAAGATACACTGAAAAAGGTTGTTTCGCACGCCAAGGAGTATGGCTTCATCTTTCCATCGTCGGAGATATACGATGGCTTATCTGCAACATACGACTATGGGCAGCTTGGGGTTGAGTTAAAAAACAACATCAAAGACTACTGGTGGCGTGCTATGGTGCACCTTCATGAAAACATTGTGGGTCTTGATTCAGCCATATTCATGCACCCTAAGGTTTGGAAAGCATCCGGACATGTTGATGCCTTTAACGACCCGATGATCGACAATAAGGATTCCAAAAAAAGGTATCGTGCCGACGTCCTACTTGAAGATCACATTGAGAAGATCCGTCAGAAGATCTCTAAGGAGATCAAAAAGGCGGCGAAGCGCTTTGGTGGATCTTTTGAGGAATCTATGTTCCTGGAAACAAACCCACGAGTTAAAAAATATCAAGATCAGATCAAGTATATCCAGGACCGACTCAAAAAACATCTCGATGAAGAGGATCTTGAATCCCTGAAGCAACTCATTGAAGAACTCGGTATTGCCGACCCTGTATCTGGCTCAAAGAATTGGACAGAAGTGCGTCAGTTCAACCTAATGTTCTCAACAGAACTAGGTTCTTTGGCTGAAGATTCAAATCAGGTTTACTTAAGACCCGAAACTGCTCAGGGCATCTTCGTTAACTTTCTGAATGTATACAAAAGCGGGCGAATGAAGGTTCCTTTTGGGATTGCTCAAATTGGTAAAGCTTTCAGAAATGAGATCATCGCCCGACAGTTCATTTTCAGAATGAGAGAGTTTGAACAGATGGAGATGCAGTTTTTTGTAAAACCTGGAGAAGAGCTCAAATGGTACGAATACTGGAAGGAAAAAAGAATGAAATGGCATGCTTCCATGGGAATTGGTGATGAACGCTATCGCATTCATGATCATCTAAAACTCGCCCATTATGCAAACTCGGCCTGCGACATTGAATTCGACTTTCCAATGGGTTTTAAAGAACTTGAAGGGGTGCATTCCAGAACAGACTTTGACCTGAAGCAGCACGAAGATTTCAGTGGAAAGAAGTTGCAGTATTTCGATCCCGAAGATGAAAGTTCATATGTGCCTTATGTGGTTGAAACCAGCATCGGTTTAGATAGAACTGTTCTCGCCCTTCTCAGCACACTGGAGGACGAACAATTGGAAGATGGCTCAACGCGACTTGTAATGAAGCTTCCGGCTTTTCTTGCGCCCATCAAACTCGCCGTTCTGCCTCTTCTGAAGAAAGACGGACTCCCTGAGTTAGCTAAAGAGATCGTGAATGACCTGAAGCTTGACTTCAATACGCAGTATGACGAAAAAGATTCCATTGGTAGAAGATACCGACGTCACGATGCCATCGGCACCCCTTTCGCAGTTACTGTGGATCATCAATCACTCGAGGATCAAACGGTAACCATTCGTGAAAGAGATAGTATGGAGCAAAAACGTGTTGCCATCAGCGAACTGCGAACAGTAGTGAATGAGAAAGTGAGCATGCACGAGGTGCTCAGAGCGCTCTGATCTTTGTTATTTGTTGTTGTAGGCAGACATCACCTGTCCAACTGGAATGCTTACAAATGCTTTTGCCGTATCAGAAGCAATTTTAATGCGCTCTTTAAGCACTTGCTTTTCTTCATCGCTCCATTCTGAAAGCACATAATTTACTTGTTCGCCCGGTTTGAACTCCTTTCCGATTCCAAATCGCAAGCGCGCATATTTTTGAGTATTCAGGGTCTCGTTGATATGCCTAAGCCCGTTGTGTCCTCCGTCACTTCCTTTGGTTCTCAATCGTTGTTTGCCATATGGTAGCGCCAGGTCATCCGTGATAATAAGCATGCGATCAAGCGGGATTTTCTCCTTTTCAAGCCAGTAGTTGACTGCTTTTCCACTCAAGTTCATGTAGGTTGAAGGCTTGAGCAATAGGAGTGTTCGTCCTTTATGTTTCATTCTGGCAATAGCGCCATATCGCTCATCATCAAAAAAAATGCTGGACTCATCCGCGAGATGGTCCAGCACCTTAAATCCAATATTATGACGGGTATTTAGGTATTCATCCCCAATGTTGCCTAAGCCAACGATGAGGTACTTCACCTAATTAAGAGTTTGCTTCCTCTGGAGCAGCTTCTTTTTGAGCTTCTCCGTCACCACCTTCGGCAGATCCTTCTGCGCCTTCTGCACCTTCAGCTCCCTCTTCTCCTTCTTCGTCTTCAAGCTCATCCTCAATGGCACCCCTTGCAGCTTTGATAGCCACTACTGGTTGATCTTGTGGGCCTAGAAGTTTACATCCTTTGATCTTGATCTCTCCTACCTTGACGGAGTCACCAATTTTCATGTCTGAGATATCCAATTCAATAGCTTCTGGGATATCAGCTACCAAACCTTCAAGCTTCATTTTTCTTCTATGCTTTCTCAGCGTTCCTCCGTTGAGCACTCCTCTTGCCTGACCATTTAGCCTAACAGGGATATGAACAACAACTGTTTTTCCTTCCTGGGCAATGAGGAAGTCAGCATGTGTCACCTTATCTGAAATGGGGTGAAACTGTAGATCCTGAATGATGCACTTGTGGGTAGTACCATCAACATCTAATTCAATCAAAAATGTCTCTGGTGTGTAGAGTACTTTTTGAAACTGTCTTTCATCCATTGTGAGGTGCAGTACCTCTTCTCCTCCATAAAGCACACATGGAACCATTCCAGCCTTACGCAATTGTTTTGCGCTGCTTGTTCCTTTTTCCTTTCTGGTACTTGCTGATAATTGAATCGTATTCATCGCTTTGTCAATATTAACTTAAATGATAAAGTGGGAACTAATGGATCTTCCGGCAACAATATTGGTCATTACCTCTCCAAATAGTTCTCCAACAGACAACACTTTTATTTTTTCGCTTTTCTCTTTGAGTGGGATAGTGTCCGTCACTACCAACTCTGTTAATTGAGATTTTTCAATTCTTTCATAGGCTGGGCCCGATAAGACTGGATGTGTACAATATGCCTTAACAGACTTTGCCCCGTGTTCCATCATCATATCTGCTGCCTTAGTGAGTGTTCCAGCCGTATCAATGATATCATCTACCAGAACAACATCTTTGCCTTCAACATCACCAATTACGGTCATGTTAGCCACTTCGTTGGCTTTTTTTCTTTGCTTGTAACAAATCGCCAATCCCGTATCCAAATACTTTGCATAGGCATTTGCCCTCTTTGTTCCGCCTGTGTCTGGTGCAGCCATTACCAGGTTAGAATTGTCTTGCTTTTCGAGATGAGGAAGGAAGATCGAAGACGCATAAAGGTGATCCACCGGTACTTCAAAGAATCCCTGGATCTGGTCAGCGTGAAGATCCATGGTCATGATCCTGGTCACTCCAGCAGCAGTAAGCAGATTGGCAACAAGTTTTGATCCGATCGCTACCCTGGGCTTATCTTTTCTATCCTGTCGCGCAAAACCGAAATAAGGGATCACCGCAACAATTTGTTTAGCTGAAGCCCTTTTTACTGCATCCACCATAAGGAGGAGTTCAAAAAGATTTTCAGTAGGGGGCATGGTGGATTGAACAAGAAAGACCGTATCACCTCGTACGGTCTCCTCTACTGACGGCTGAAACTCACCATCACTGAACCTCAACAGGCTTACCTTGCCCAGTGATTTGCCGAATTCATCAGCCATCTTTTGAGCCAGTTCCTTGGAAGCTGATCCCGAGAATATTTTTGCTTGTCCTTGCATCCTCCTAAAAAAGGACTGCAAATGTAACATTAATAGTAAAGTAGGCAAAAAGAAATCACTTGAAAATCAAGCACGTTAACTGCATAATAATTCATTTGATGGAATCATATGGCTTTTCGTACTTTTGCACGACTTCAAATCATTATGAGGGCAGTCTCGATCATATTAATATCCGTAAGCTTATTCTTCTTAGGTGCCTGCAAGAAAGCGCCGAAGTCGAAGTTTGAGCTCACCAAGAAGAAAGCCGGACTAGTTGACTTCAACAACATCAGTGTAGGGGTGGTAGATGAGTACATTTGGCTCTTTGGAGATGGCGATTCAAGTCAGCTCGTATCTCCAAGTCATCGCTATAATGCTCCCGGCACTTACACGGTTACGTTAATTGCGATCAACGATGCCGGCGAAGGACAATCCAGTCAAAGTGTAACCATTGATGCAGGAGAAAAAGAAGACCTGAGTGGTCATCCTACTTTTGTTGATGCAGACGCTTATCTTATTGCCAGAAATGTATATTCCTTCAGCTTAGACTCTCCATTGGTATATTTTGATGTTCGTGGTGAGGCGCTAGGTGCATTTTACGACACCACAAACTTTTTCATTCCGGTCGGAGTAGTTTCATCCAATGGTCAGAGGTTAAACTCACTCGACAACAATACTTATCGTTTCATTTCTCCAGACAGTAGTTTTTATTTTGGACAACTCACAAACTGGCGTGCAGACGGAAACGAACAGTTCCCGCTTATCATAGAAGCCTACAATAGTCCTTTTCCAAGCTTAAGTGCCATTCAGGAAAACCCTACTATTGATCGAACTCAGGACTACATCCTCTCCTTAAGCAGCCCGGTTTCAAATGCTGACTCTGTTTTATGGCAAATTCTGGATAGGGATGATAATTTATTGATCGAGTCAAGCACAGAACCAATACTTGGATCTTTTCAGTTTAGTTCAGCAAGTTTGGATACCTTAACAGCGGGTCCGGCAAAAGTTAGGGTGCTGGGTTATAACTTTGAATCGAGGATCATCGATGAGAAAAAGATCTATTTCATTAACGAGTCAACTGTGGAAGCAGAAGTTACGATCGAGTAGCCTTTTATTTCTGCTCTTACTGCTCTGTTCTGGCCTTTTTTCTCAGAACCTACTGATCATTGATCATCCCACGAAAAAACACAGACTTCGCTTTCGTGAGAATAATCAGATAAGTATCCTTACTACAGACGGAGTTTACACCTCAGGGATCATCAGCTCTGTTAGGGATTCATCCATACTTGTTGGCAAGCATAAGGTCGAGTTAGCAGATATCTCCTATGTTATTGTGGAGCGTCGTATCCTACAAATATTCTCAAGTGCCTTTAAAGCTGCTGGCGTTGCGTACCTGGGGCTCGATGTTTTTAATGCGATCACAAATGGCGACCGCCCGATCATCAGTACCTACACCGTGGCGGGTCCTGCCCTGGTATTCGCCGGAGGCCTGCTTATGGGAGCGTTTTCCAGTAAGAAGTACGGCCCACCAAAAGGTCACAGACTTCGCATACTTGACACATCACCTTGATTAACTGGTGATTATGGCCATTATATATCCCCTTGCAATAGAAGTGAAAAGATTGAAAAATATCTACATTTGCGCCAGATTTGTTAGACAAGCTAATGAGCAGTAAATATCAAGACCAAATCCACGATTTTCTAGACAAGGTCAAAGAAAAGAATGGTAATGAACCTGAATTCCTTCAGGCAGTAAAAGAAGTAGCTGAAACAGTCATTCCTTTTATTGAAGACAACCCCAAGTACAAAAAAGCAAACATTCTCGAGCGCATGGTTGAACCAGAGCGTACCGTGATGTTCAGAGTACCCTGGGTAGATGATAATGGTGAATTTCAGGTCAATCGTGGATATCGAATTGAAATGAATTCGGCTATCGGACCATATAAAGGAGGTTTGAGGTTTCATCCAACAGTTAATCTGAGTGTTCTAAAGTTTCTGGCCTTTGAACAGGTGTTTAAGAACAGCTTGACGACCCTTCCTATGGGTGGTGGAAAAGGCGGCTCTGATTTTGATCCCAAGGGCAAGTCTGACAACGAAGTGATGCGCTTTTGTCAAAGTTTCATGACTGAGCTTTCAAGGCATATCGGTCCGAATACGGATATCCCCGCTGGAGATATTGGTGTTGGTGGTCGCGAGATCGGGTACATGTTCGGTCAATACAAGCGTATCAAAAATGAGTTCACCGGTGTGCTTACTGGAAAGAGCCTTGAATTTGGAGGATCTAAAATTCGCCCAGAGGCTACTGGATACGGTAATGTGTACTTCGCTCAGGAAATGCTAAAGACCAAAGGTGACTCGTTTGAAGGGAAAACAGTTGCGATATCAGGTTCTGGTAACGTGGCTCAGTATGCTGCCGAGAAGGCCATTCAATTAGGGGCTAAGGTTGTTACTATGTCTGATAGTCGTGGTAGCATTTACGACCCGAATGGAATCGATCAGGAAAAGCTCAACTGGATCATGGACCTTAAGAATGTCAAGCGTGGTCGCATCAAAGAATATGCAGATCAGTTTGATGGGGTTGAGTTCATGGAAGGTGAGCGACCATGGAGTGTTAAATGTGATATTGCCCTTCCATGCGCTACGCAAAATGAACTTGATGAAGTTGATGCTGAGAACCTTGTTAAAAATGGTTGTATCTGTGTGAGTGAGGGTGCTAATATGCCTTCAACGCCTGAAGCTGTTGAAGTTTTCGGTATCGCTAAGATCCTTTTTGCGCCAGGTAAAGCTTCAAACGCTGGAGGCGTTGCTACTTCTGGTTTAGAAATGAGCCAGAATAGCTTGCGTTACCATTGGTCTCGTGAAGAGGTAGAGATGCGTCTTAAGGATATCATGATCGATATTCATAAAGAGTGTGTTAAACACGGTACTGACGGAGACTATGTGGACTACGTGAGGGGCGCCAACATCGCAGGCTTCATCAAAGTAGCCGATGCGATGATCGCACAAGGTCACGTATAAATCAAAGGCTGGCAATTGGAGCTCCAAGGCCTTCGTAGTCCTGGATCTCCATCTTTATTGACCCAACCAATACTTCTGCCTGGGCAAGGATAGGAACCTTGTTTTGATCACAGCTGATCCATACTTTAAGGTCTTCCTCGTCCTTGAATACTCTTCCCTTTTGAACTACAGGTACAAATTTGTAGCATCGGAACTTACCTGCTTCTACTTCAATGGTTTCTATGCCTAAGAATTTTACCTGGAATGGATATAATTCGTAATCCATGAAAGCGTCCACATGATAAACATCCCCTCGTTTTGCTTTACTCATATCAATACTTCTCAAGTAGTAAAAACTAGACAATAGATCCTGAACGTTATCAGGTGTATTAAAGACACCTTTGTTTGTTTTAACCTCTTTTTTGTTGTGATCGAAGAAATAATCGCGGTTAATGATGAACCCACCCTCATTCACTCTTCGCACAAAAGCCTGTGGCAAGTAATCCTTTGGGTCTACAAAAGTTTCATATCGATCTCTTACTTTATAGAACCAGTCGAAAGCTCCAGTAGTCTTTCCGATACCTACCATATGTAATAAGCCGGGTTGGTCCACTGGTGCATTCTTGGCTTTTTTCACCTCCAGGGTTGCTATGCCGGCATCCAACCACCCATAATGAACACGGTATTCTAGCTTTTCACCTACCTTGAATGCAGGTAAAACACTCATGTGCTCTGATGCTTTCTTAGGTTTATACTCCGGGCTGTAAAACTCTCGCTTACCTGCCGCAAAGCTTATCAATATAGCTGCAAAGAATATGATCGACTTTTTCATAACAATCAGGTTTGACAATGTATAGCCAAACATTGTGCCATACTATTCATCCACATAGCTTCGGCGCACCCTTCCAGAAACGGAGGTAAGTACCTCATAAGGGATGGTATCCATCTTTTTAGCAAACTCCATAACAGAAGTATTATTGCCGAAGATCTCTACCTCATCACCCGCTTTTATCCTAAGGTTTGATACATCTACCATGCACATATCCATACACACATTGCCAACGATCGGACAAGGGTTTCCATTGATGAATAACTCCCCTTTTCCTCTACTCAAACTCCTTCTAAGGCCATCGGCATAGCCAACCGATACCGTGGCGATCGACATATCTCTGGATGCGGTCTCAGCGCGCGAATACCCAATCGGCTCATCTTTTCTAACCTTCTTTACTTGCAGCACCCTTGCCTTAAATACGGTAACCGCTTCAAGCCTTTTACTGATCTCAGGCTTTGAAGAAACACCATATAGTCCAATTCCAAGTCTTACCAGGTCGAACTGAAAATCTAAATAATTCTCGACTCCAGCTGTATTCAAAACATGCTTGATGCCTTTATAGCCTATGGCCTCTTCAATGCTATTGGCTGCCTTTTTAAAGTTGTCGATCTGCTTCAAGCTAAAGGCTTTTGCCTCTGGGTCATCCGCGCTGGACAGATGAGTGAATACTGATGCTATTTTTAGTTCTGATTGTTGTTTAAAGAAGTCCAGGACCTCATCAATCTGCTCCAGATCTATTCCAAGCCTGTGCATGCCCGTGTCAATATTCAGGTGAACTGGGAAAGGCAACAGCTCAGCCATGTGACTCCTACTTAAACTTGCATGAAAGTCCTGCAAGAGTTCCAGGCTGTAGATCTCAGGTTCCAACTGATGCTTTATCAAAGCTTCATAGCTACCTTTTTCAGGGTTCAGAACCAGTATCGGCAAACTCAGCCCCCTCTTTCTCAATAAAACAGCCTCATCAGTGAAGGCAACTGCCAAATAATCGACTCCTGACTCTTCGAGCTTTTTGGCCACTTCATAATCTCCCGTTCCATAACCAAAGGCCTTTACCATAGCCATAACCCTGGTATTGGTGTTTAGCATTCCACGATAAACTTCAAGGTTGTGCTTTAGAGAGTGGAGTCGAATTTCCAATTCAGCTGAATGTGTCTTTTCCTGTAGGAGCTTGGCTACCTTCTCCAAATTGAATCTTCTCGCACCTTTGATCAATATTGCTTCATTTTTAAAGCGTCCAGTATTCAGCTCCTCTAAAAATACCTGAGTAGAAGGAAAGAACGCCTTGTTTTCGACCTTGAAAACACTTGAATTTGAGCTGATCGCATCCCCTATTCCGTATAAATGATCGATCCCCTTTTGGGCAAGCATGGAGGCGATCTCTGTGTAAAGCTTTGAATCCTCAAGTTCAGAGTCATCAAGGTCAGATAATATCACTGTCTTTTTTGAGAAGGCCGTTTGGTTCGCCAGCAGCTCGATCGCGTTACTTAGTGAATGTAGGTCAGAGCTATAACTATCATTAATGATGATCGTATTATTTGAGCCACGAAGCGTCTGCGAACGCATACTCACTTCAGTGAGGTTCTGCCCTTTCTGGGCAAGCTTTTTCAGATCCAATTCGAGATAGGCAGCAAAACATAGGCAATGCATAAAGTTCTCTATGCTGGCCTCGTCTGAAAATGGAATATTAAACCGAAGTTCTGAACCTTCATGTACGATTTTGATATGCGCCTTTTCTGCGTACTTCTCTACTTCTTTCAGCTGAATAAAGGTCTTTTTATGCCTTGACCAGCTAAGGATGTTCTTGTTCGGATAAAGCGCGTTTAATCTTGAAAATACCAACTGATGATCTGCGCAGCAAAAGATCGCTTTGCTCTGCTCAAAGAGCTTTAATTTCTCATCGAGTTTTTGTTCTATCGATGTGAAATTAGCTGCATGTGCCTGACCGATATTGGTGATCATCCCATATTCAGGTTGCACCAATTCCTCTAATTTCTTCATTTCTCCAGGTTGAGAAATGCCGCATTCCACGATTCCAAGATCAGCTTCTTTTCTGAATGACCAAAGACTAAGTGGAACTCCGAGTTGCGAATTGTAGCTTCTGGGACTTCGCTGCAGCTGCAGTTGATCAGATAACAGCTGATGCAGCCACTCCTTCACTATGGTTTTTCCATTACTTCCAGTGATCGCTAGCAAAGGATAGGCAATTTGCTGCCTTTGATATGCCGCCAAAAATTGAAGAGCACTCATGCTTGATTCTACCCTGAGATAGTGAGCATCCTCCTGGTATTCTTCAAGCTCCTTTTCTATAAGAAAGGCCCTTACGCCCTTGTTGTATAGCTGTTTAATGAATTGATGACCATCGTGATTCTTTCCCTCAATGGCAACAAACAGACTTTGCTTTATTCGATATGCCTTTCTGCTATCTGTGAGTATGTCATTGATCTCGAGACCCGAGTTTGGGCCTCGGTACTTCGCCTGAAGAATGCTACTTATCTCCTGGATATCAAGCATCAGGCTTTTTATTAGCTTCTCTTTCCAATGCGTGATAGTAGGCTTGTCTGGAGAGGGGCTCGTAAAGCTCTTTTTCGCCTAGCTCAACCAATGCATCAGATTCAGTTTTTTTATGGGAGAAGCTCGCCAACTTTCCTGTTTTTACGCAGATCGCATGAACTTTGGTTACATATTCAGCTATGGCGAGCATATTTGGCATTGGTCCAAAAGGCCTCCCTTGATAATCCATATCAAGACCAGCAACGATCACACGTACCCCATTATTTGCAAGCTGGTTACAAACATTTGGCAGGTTGTCATCAAAGAATTGTGCCTCATCAATGCCCACCACCTCTACTTCATTGGCAAGGATCAAAATGTTTGATGAGCTTTCTACGGGTGTTGAACGAATAGTGTTCTCATCATGTGAAACAACCGCCTCTTCATCATAACGGGTCTCGATCAAGGGTTTGAAGATCTCTACTTTTTGTTTAGCAAATTCTGCCCTCCGAAGTCTGCGAATAAGCTCCTCTGTTTTCCCGCTGAACATGCAGCCGCAGATGACCTCGATCCATCCTTCTCCTTTCTCCCGTATCGCCTTCTTTTCCAAAAACATTCCCCTGCGGCCTTGTACTTAACAAATCTAAATAAATTTGCTCCAGGCCTAAGGATATAGAAAGCTTGGAAGCAGAACGATCGAACATTATTGAAAAGTGCAAAGCACGCTTGATTGAGTTGAGCGAAATCCGCTCTAGAATTAACTTTGAAGAGCTCAATGATATTGAACTCCTAAGAAATCACCTGAAGGATCTGGATGATCAACTCGTGATCCTTAAACACCTCATTGAGCACAAACAATCCACTTTGGTCGAGAGTGAGGTCAAAGCTTATGTTGAGGAATCTGAAAGAGAACTCGAGAACCTGGCGGAAGAAAAGGAAGAAGAAGCTGATTTCTCAGATGACAATGATGAAGACCCTGTTGACCCGATTGACTCTTCAGACGAAGAGGAAGCTGTTGAGGACATAAGCTCCCCAGATGAGATTGATGAAGAAGATCTTAAAGATCAGGAATTGGCCCTTGGTATTTCCGGAAGTAGCATCCATGAGTCTCATGAAAACGAAAATGACAAGTCGCTGGCAAAAAAGTTGGAACTGCAACCAATTGAAGACTTAAGGAAAGCCATTGGTCTCAACGAGCGCTTCTACTATGCTAATGAGCTCTTTCAGGGAGATGGAAAAGAATACACAAGAGCCATTGAAGAGTTTAATCACCTGAGCTCGCTCGAAGATGCACAGCGTTTAATTGAAGCCAAGTACTTTGAAAAGTACCACTGGGATCAGCATCCTGAAGCGGAGGAAAGTCTCAAGCTGCTTCTGCAACGTCGATATTTGAAGCAAGGATAATGGGACACCTGATCCTTGTTCCAAGTCCAATTGGCAATCTTTCAGATATTAGTCAACGCGCGCTCGACACCTTAAGGGAAAGCGAGCTCATATTGTGCGAGGATACGAGGCACACTAAAAAATTACTCCAACATTTCGATATTGATGTTGCGCTGAGGTCATTTCATATGCACAATGAGCATAGCGTTTTAGACAAAACCCTGAGCTCCATCAGAGAATTAACCCAAGTATCCCTGGTTTCGGATGCAGGCACACCAGGCATTTCTGACCCTGGATTTCTTCTTGTAAGAGCCTGTATTGAGCGAGGTATAGAGGTATTAAGTCTACCGGGACCCAGTGCTTTCTTACCTGCCCTTGTGGTGTCTGGTTTGCCTTGCGATAGATTTTGTTTTGAGGGCTTTCTCCCGCATAAAAAAGGTAGGCAGAGCAGGCTTAAAGAGCTTTCTACGGAAACGCGCACCATGGTGTTTTACGAGTCTCCACACAGGTTGCTAAAAAGTCTCACTCAGTTCGCCGAGCACTTAGGGGAAGATCGAAAGGCAAGTGTGAGCAGAGAGATCACGAAGATCCACGAAGAGCATATTCGAGGAAGTCTGGCAGAATTGATTCAACACTTCGAAAAGGAAAAGCCGAGAGGTGAGTTTGTCATTGTGCTTTCGGGGAAACTCAATTAAGCCCCTTGATCAACACCCCGTCCAATTGTTTCTTCACCAATACCTCCCTTGGGCTTTCATCCCATTCCTCAAAAATGACCTTGCACTCTGTCGGGCTAGCCCATTCAAAACTCACTGTTTCATCGGACACATCACTGCTGAACACCTCAAATTGTGATTCGATCTGTTTAGAAGCATACTCCACTGTCATTGTCAAATGAGCAGGTTCGGCCGTCATCCCTGAACCAGTGATCTCAATTTTCATTTCTTCTTCTGGTCCCTGGCTGACGATCGGTCCAAATTCCGTGGTACATGAGCTAAGATTAAGCGCAATGGCTGTGAGCAAAATGACAACAATTCTCATCTATCTATTTTTCACAAAATAGCCTTTTTCGATCAGAAGCTCTACAATTTGAACAGCGTTGGTAGCAGCACCCTTTCTCAAGTTGTCACTTACCACCCACATATTGAGTGCATTGTCGGCAGAATCATCTCTTCTGACCCTTCCAACAAAAACATCGTCTTTGCCTTCGGCATAGATCGGCATAGGATACTGGTTCATTTCAGGGTTGTCTACCAAACTTAGCCCTCCAAATTCAGCAAGTGCTCTTTTCACTGCGGAAACATCAAATTCCTTTTCTGTCTGAACATTGACCGATTCCGAGTGGCCACCCACAACAGGCACCCTTACGGCTGTGGCTGTGATTCGGAGGTCTGGTAGCTTGAGTATCTTCTGGCTTTCATTGACCAGCTTCATCTCCTCTTTGGTATAGTCGTTGTCAAGGAAAACATCACAATGAGGCAGGCAATTCTTATCGATCTGATATGGATAGGCCATTTCTCCTTTTTTAGCATTTCTTTCATTTTCGAGCTGACGTACGGCTTTAACTCCAGTACCTGTAATACTTTGATATGTGGAAATCACAACCCGTTTTAGTCCATATTTCTCCTGAATGGGTTTTAAAGCCATCAGTAGCTGAATGGTTGAGCAATTCGGATTTGCAATGATCATGTCTTTTTCAGTCAATTGATCTCCATTGATCTCAGGTACCACCAGGCTAATATCATTGTGCATCCTCCAGGCTGAAGAATTGTCGATCACCCTGCAGGAAATGTCAACAAATTTGGGCGCCCATTCTAGCGAAACATCTGAACCCGAAGAGAATAAGGCAAGGTCAGGCTTCATTGCCAACGCCTCTTCTACACCGAGTAGTTTGAGTTTCTTCCCCTTGAAAGCAATCATCTTACCAGCGGATCTTGATGAGGCCACTGGTAAAAGCTCCGTGAGGGGAATAGCTCGCTCCTCAAGTAACTTCATCATCACCTGGCCAACCATTCCTGTGGCTCCTACTACTGCAATTTTCATGTCTTGATTTATGGTGCAAAGGTAGCAAAGCCCAATGCAAATCAAGCAGATGATGCATCTTTGAAGCCATGCAGAAGCAATTTGAGCATTACCTTCAATCGGAGTGCCTACTGAAAGGCTCAGAAAAATTGCTGCTTGGGCTCAGTGGAGGCCCAGATTCAATGCTAAGCCTCGATCTTTTGCAAAAAGCGAACTATTATGTTGAAGTTGCCCATTGTAACTTCCAACTGCGCGGAGAAGAGTCTGAAAATGATGCAGCCTTTGTTGAAGCCCATTGCCGTGAAAATAATATCGTTTTTCACGGAAAGCGGTTTGATGTCTCCAGAGAAAAAGGCTCCACTCAAATGCAGGCTCGCTCATTAAGGCATGAATGGTTTGAGCAATTGAGGCAAAAAAGAAATCTTGACCTCATCGTCTTAGGATCTCATCTGGATGATCGATTTGAAACCGCTTTGATCAACTTATTACGAGGAACTGGTCCGGCCGGCATTCGAAATATGCAAGGATTATCTGGGAAAGTCATTCGGCCATTATTAAAGTTTGACAAAGCTGAAATACTCCATGAAATTCAGGAAAGGAAAATTCCGTTTCGTGAAGACTCCAGCAACCGGAAAACAGAATACCTGAGAAATTATCTCCGAATCGAGATCATTCCCAGGCTCAAAGAACTGAACCCTTCTCTGCTAAAAACCTATGAACGCAGTGCAAACATTATGGCTCAACATGAGTCGCTTAGCCATGATATTTGTAAACGCTTCCTTGAGGAGCAGCTAGTCAAAGACGAGTCTTATGTTGCCTTGCCTAAGAATAGTTTAAAATCCTTTTCCGCCCCTCTGCTAGTAATGCTCCACTGGCTAAAGCCCTTTGGTTTTAATCAGGAGCAGCTCAGTGATCTATTACAGGGTATTGATGAAAGTGAATCCAGGGAATTCCAAACTGAAGGCTATCGCTTGAGTGTTGATCGTAAAATGATATCACTTTTTGAGTCTGATTCGATCGATCAAAAAAAGGACTTGGCTGAGAAACTTCCTTTCCGGTCAAAGGCCTTTGGGATAAGCCTTGAAAAAGGCACTCTTCCGGTAGACCTGAAAGCAGAGGAAGTTGATTTCATTGACCTGGACAAACTTCGTTTTCCTTTGACACTCAGAAACTGGGAATACGGAGATCGTATTCAACCATTGGGAATGCAGGGAACAAAAAAACTCAGCGATATAATCACCGATAAAAAGCTCTCTGCGATACAGAAAAACAATCTCTGTGTGTTGGAAAGTGGAGACGAGATCGTATGTGTAGCTCGCCTTGTGATCTCAGAGCAATACAAGGTGAATGAAAACACCCGCTCAGTGTTGGCCATCAAACGCGACCCAACTGCTTCTTGAACATTCTGAGTTGTTCGTCGAGCAATCCGGCCTTATCTAACTTCTTAGCTTGATTCATGTAGTTGATCGCCTCTCTTTTGCGACGCTTCGACATGGCAATTCCAGCTAAATTAAGATTAGCCAGCGCCTGATCTTGTTTCATCCTCAAACCTTTGGATAGCGCTTTTTTAAATAAGGTTTCCGACTTTCCAATGGCTCCTGCCTGCGACTCTGTCAAGCCCATTAGAAAGTAATAATAGGCCTCCTGTCCTTTTGGTAATTGATTGGGGTGCTTGATCTTTTGTAAGATAGCCTTCGCTTTGTCAACCCTGTTCTTACGGATCTGCCAAAAGGCCCAAAGGATGAGTTCATGACGGAAAAGGAGAAAAATAGGAACGGCAGTAAGGATATTGATGAATATCCCATTCCCAACGTTTCCTTCAGTATATTGCCATACGGCCCATGCGATCATGATAATGATGATGGCAAACTTGATAATCCTATTCAGCATATTGTGGAAATTGGGCGACAAAAGTAAGTGAATTTTCGCCTTTAGAAAGTTCATATTTTAGGCTTCTACTCAGTAGCTATCTTTGCGTTGTGAGGTATTTCACTCTATTGGTCATTCTCTTTTGTTTCCAGGCGGTCAAATCCCAGGATAAGATCCACATGCGAAGTGGTGAGATCATTAAGGCAGTTGTTTTGGATGTAGGAACTGAAAAGATCCGCTACAAGAAATACAGCAATCTGGAAGGGCCAAATTATTTCCTGGAGAAGTATGAGGTCAATAAGATCGTTTACGAGAATGGCGCTGAAGACTATTTTGACGAGATAAAAGCGCCAAATGAACGGCGAATAGGAATCGGGGTGAATTGGCTCAATTCGATCTTTGAGAACAATCTTGCCGATCCATACTCAGGTGGCGCGCTTGAAATTAGCTATTTCATCCTTCCGAAACTGGCCATAGAAGCAGGGGCAGGTAGTGGAAGCGAGGGTTTCTTTTTATGGGCAGGAGGAAATATCATGTTTCGCGATACTCGAACCGAGAAACTTATTCCCTACGCTGGTTTTGCTGTAGTAAGCACTCAACTATACACAGCTTTATACCCCGGCTTCAATATTCCCCTTGGACTAGAGTTCATTCACCACAAATCTGGAATAAACGCTGGTGCTGAATTAAGCTATTTGAATATTCTAAATGATGTCGGATATTTGCGTGCGACGATCAAACTAGGCTATCGTTTCTAAAATGAAAAACCTCATCTACATTATCCTGTGTTGTCTGCCGTTCTTGTCTTTTGGTCAGGACAAGGTCTATTTCACCGACGGAACTGTTCTCAAGGCCAAAGTAAGCTTGATCGATCTTCAGGAAATTCGATTTAAGAAGTACAATAATCTTCAGGGGCCCGATTATGTGTTAAAGAAGTACCGCATCAAGCGTATTGAATACGAAAATGGAACGATCGACTACTTTGAAGAAACACCGCCTGATACAGCAAAAACCGAAGATGGGTATCAGGATGAATACTACACCGATAATCATTATGAAGTAGCGAACAAAGAACCAGAAGAGCCTAATGTGAGGATTCGTGAACCCAATGGAATGTCGGTCGTATTGCTCGGCCCAACCCTTATTGGGGCTGGACAGTATGACGTATTCGTAACCCCTAACCTGAATATAGAAGTTGGTCTTG
Source organism: Salibacteraceae bacterium (assembly GCA_965659675.1). Classification (GTDB taxonomy): domain Bacteria; phylum Bacteroidota; class Bacteroidia; order Flavobacteriales_G; family Salibacteraceae; genus CBFHWY01. The sequence goes on from CBFHWY010000004.1 coordinate 66,210, forward strand.
GCTTAGTTGGCATTTATGGCGGCATAAGCTATCACTTTGACGGGAAGAATCCAGCCAGGCGCTCTACCCCGTTCATTGGCTTACGTGGAACACTGGGTTTGATCGCTGCAAATTCCATCGATTTTGGGCCTAATTTTGGAAGAGGCGTAATGCTTCCTTTCGGTTTCGACATCAACACCAAAAGTGGTTTTTATCTACGCCCTGAGATATCAGTATGGTATACCTACTCCACGGACAACTGGATGTGGGTGCCACGCCATGCCGTGAGACCCTGGTTTGGGGTGCCAATCGGCTGGAGGTTTTGATCAGTTCTGTTGAGCGAGAATACCATCAGCAAACTTTCTGTTATCGGCCAACCTTGGGATCTTGTTCTGCCCCCCTAACTTCCCGATCGATCTCATGTAGTCAACAAAACTTCCCTGTCGGCATTTTTGAACCTGTGCCCTCGCGAGAATATTCCCATCGATCAAGTCAAAATAATAGGGGTTCTGTTCCTGCAGTTTTTTATCGAGGGCATCAGCGAAGCGCTCCATGTCATCTGGCTCCTTTGTGAACTCAATGAACCATTCATGATAAGGGAGTCCAGAAGTGGGCTTCACCTGCGGGGCCAAATGAAACTCGGATACTAAAGCTCCGGTCTGCTCCATGGCATGCTTGATACAATGCTCCACTTCCTCTGCTATGACATGCTCTCCAAATGCGTTGATGAAGTGTTTGGTGCGTCCAGATACTTTAATACGATAGGGCTTAGTGCTTACAAAGCGAACTGTGTCGCCAATGAGGTAAGACCAAAGGCCTGCATTCGTGTTTAGAACGATGGCATAATTCACCCCAGTTTCCACCTCCCAGAGGGGAATACGCTTTGGCTTGTCGGAATGAAAGTCTTCCATCGGAATGAATTCATAGAATATATCTGCATCGAGGTTTAGTAAGAGTCCCTCTCCCTCCTCTGCATCCTGAAAAGCGATAAACCCCTCCGATGCGGGGTAGGTTTCGACCGCATCAACGCGCTTTCCCATGAGCCTTTCGAAAACTGGTCGATAAGGTTCATAGTTTAAACCCCCGTAAACAAATAATGAGAAGTTTGGGAACAGTTCGCTAATGTCCGATACCCCTGTCTTTTCAAGCATTCGCTCGAAATACATTTGCACCCAGCTTGGGATGCCTGAGATCAACCTCATATCTGCTCCGCTAGTTTCTTTTACGATCGCGTCCAACTTCTCTTCCCAGTCTTCGATACAGTTCGTTTCCCAGGAGGGCATCCTGTTCTTTTGAAGATAGGAAGGCACATGATGCGCAACGATACCGGAGAGGCGACCAGTAGGAATCCCATTGTAATTATCCAGCTCTGGGCTGCCCTGCAGAAAGATCATTTTTCCATCAACAAAAGCGCTGTTTCCTGTTCTGCCTATGTAAAATAACAAGGCATTTCTGGCGGCACGAATATGATGATCTATGCTCGCTGATGAAATTGGAATGAATTTAGATCCGGAAGTTGTTCCAGATGTCTTACTCCAATAAACAGGCCTTCCCGGCCAAAGCACATGTTCCTCTCCTTTGAGCATACGTTCAATATAGGGCTTGAGTGCCTCATAATCTCGCAGCGGAACCGCTTCCCTGAAATCTGAATAGTTTGAGATGGAAGCAAATTGATGATCTTTTCCAAATTTGGTATGCTTTGCCATCCTTATCAATGACGCAAAGGTTCTTTGCTGCGCCTCTTTTGGATTCTGGATCCACTTTTGACTTTGGCGCACTACGATGCCCGAAAGAATTTTTGCCCCGATCGATTTTATTCCCACGACTCAAAGAAAAGCAATCGAGTCCACTTGATAAACAAAGCTAAATTTGTCGCGATGAAAGAAGAAGACAAACGGCATATTGCCATTTTGGGATCTACTGGATCCATTGGTACTCAGGCTTTGGAGGTGATCGAAGAACAAAGTGATCGCTTTGTGGTGGAGCTACTTACAGCAAACCGAAATGATGAACTATTGATCAAACAGGCGCTTAAGTTCAAGCCAAATGCCGTTGTCATCGCCGATGAATCCAGATTTGAAAAAGTTCGCGATGCGCTATGGGATGATGGAATAAAAGTATTTGCAGGTGCTGAAGCCATTGAGCAGGCCGTTCAAATGGAAGAGATCGACATGGTGTTGACTGCTATGGTCGGTTTTGCTGGACTAAAACCCACGATTTCAGCAATAAAAAGCCATAAACATATCGCGCTTGCCAATAAGGAGACGCTTGTTGTTGCTGGACAGCTCATCACTGATCTCGCCAAAGAGCACGCGGTGAATATCTACCCTGTCGATTCCGAACATTCTGCCATCTTTCAGTGTCTTGCAGGTGAATTCCACAACCCCATCGAAAAGATCTATCTCACTGCCTCAGGCGGGCCATTCAGAGGCAAAAAGGTCCATGAGCTTCAGCAGATGAAAAAAGAGCAGGCTTTAAAGCACCCCAACTGGGAAATGGGAGCCAAGATCACCATTGATTCGGCCACCCTAATGAACAAAGGTCTTGAGGTGATCGAAGCAAAATGGTTGTTCAACTTAAAAAGTGAACAGGTGGATGTCATTGTTCACCCTGAGTCCATCATTCATTCTATTGTTCAGTTTGAAGATGGTAGCATGAAAGCCCAAATGGGGCTTCCAGATATGAAACTGCCTATACAATATGCATTAGGATACCCGAACAGACTCAAGTCAAGCTTCCCAAGGTTTAATTTCATGGATTATCCAAGGCTCAATTTTGAACAACCCGATAGCGATACCTTCAGAAATCTTGCGCTGGCTTTTGAAGCACTGAAGCTCGGCGGAAATGCCGCCTGTGCGCTTAATGCCGCAAATGAGGTCAGCGTGGCGAAATTTCTGGAAGATAAGATCGGATTCCTGGATATTGCACGTGTGAATGAGGAAACCATGAGCAAAGTGAGTTTTGAAAAAAATCCAGATTTGAAGCAACTCTTAGATAGCGATAAAGCGGCTAGAGAAATCGCCTCAGAACTCTGTTAGAATAAGAGGTTAAGACCAGCTCTTGTTCCTGAATACCTTACGTCTTGGGGTAAAAAAGTCCCGATGATATTGTCGCTTGCAGCATAAATTTGAACTGGTCCAAAGCGAAGACTTCCATGAACACCAAGGTTAGCCAGACCATTGGTACCAGCAGCATAACTTAGCCCTAATTGGGCATTCTCACCTATGAATCGACTGTAGGCTAACTGCACTCCTGTTTGCCAATAGAACGGCATCTTTATCGCCCTAATATTGGTGTGCAACAGCGATTTATCGTTGATCTTGTAGCTAAAGAATGTATTTATAGAAAATGTGAGGCTGGTTCTGTATTCCGTATCCTCCGAGTTGACCTCCAGCAGGTTCAATACTGAATCTGTAGATAATCCTTCAAGATCAGTACTCGCCGAGTTCCCAGGGTTTGCAAAGAGATCAAGAAGGTCTTCTCCTGAATAGGCAAGGGTATCAAAACTGCTTTCATGAATTTGGCTCCTGTTGTTCCAATTGATGAAGCCAAGGTCTAGAAGGCTCAAACCTAAATTGATCTTGTCATTCACATCGAAATCCAGACCCAGATCGATGCCAAATCCATAATTGTTTGACCAAAAAGGTGTCTTAGAAACGATGGTCAGCGCAGAATCATTCCTCAGCATTCCCGTATTGCTGGTTTGATAGGAAAATTCCCCATTCAACCTAAGGTCAAAAAAGTTCTCACCAGTGCTAAAACTAAGATCACTATCAAGGCTTCGCAAATTCGAAATACCCTGCAAAAGCTTCAAGGCTGCTCCGTAACGAAGATGCTCGTTCAAACTTGAAGAGTAGGATAAATAGTACTCCCTATACCAGTCGAAAGACATTCCAAAACCGTCAATATTTAAGCTGCTTCCAAGGAGGCCAAGTGCATTTCCTTCGGAAGCCAGGCGAAGGAGGTTGTAAGGTAAACTAGCAGAGGCCGAATACCTCTCTCGAATGGCAAATCTCAAATAGGCCTTTTCTCCGAGGGCTTTTCCAATACTGAACCAATCGTATGAAGCTTGAAGCCCAAGGTTTGCAGTGGTATTTACTTTAGAATACACGTTCTCGGGATCCAGCACTAAGTAGGATGAGTCTGGATGTGGCGCTATAAACTCTCTTATTGGAAATCGGGAGGAGTTGACCGATAACATAGTGGAAGAAATTAGGGGGAGACCCACCTGAGTTTCTTCACCTGATTTGATTGCCGGGTTGAGGTATCCGACTTGAGCAACTCCCTGCAATGCCGAAGTTGCAAGGTCCGATTGAGCCCAAACAGAAAAGGGAAAACAACATAGTATAGCAATCAGAACCCTCATTCAAATTCCAATTTAACCCCGGCACGTAAATGCAATTCGTCATCATCAAATACACTCACTTCTCTCGCATTATCTGAGCTAAGTCGGAAGTCGATGATCACTTTTTTAAAGGCTAGCACTTGTGCCGTTTGTGCCTCATTGAGCTCAACTTCAATCGGGTTATTGATGTTTGAACTGGGAGCGCTGACCTTTCCATCACCATCTAATTGACCCGCCTCAAATATCAGCTCATCCATCACAAGCAAAGAGTCGGTAAAGCTCTCGTCGCTAAAGACCATTTTGAGTGCACCGTTCACCGGAAAGCCATTTTCGGCTCCGACCTTCAGCAAGATCTTTTTCGGACTGTTATCAAAGTCAAAATCAACATCGATGGTATCTCTCAAGATGATCCCTCTAACCTCACCTTTGAGCGGCAACCTCATGGTTGTATTCACTGTAAATGCACTGGTATCGGTCATGAAGTCGCGGGCTGTATTGCTGTCGGCATTGGCAATTCCCCTGATCTGATGGAATAACCATTTCGGTTTTGTGCCAACCAACTGATCGATGTTCGAGTTTCCTTTATCCATGAACAAGTCAGTTGTCACGCTTTCACCAACCTGATTCATATTGGGGTTTTGAATAATAAATGGATTTGGAAAAGAGCCATTGGGTCCATTTGGATCCCAAACGATTGGATTATTTGTCCCTAATTCCAGCACCTCCAGTGTGGTGAACTCCACATCTACAGGAAAGCCAAAACTGCTGATGATATTGATGTCAAGACTGGCATCCGTGAAACTCACATCACCACTGATCAGCTTTGAAAAGAGGTCCATGTAAATACTGTCCTGATCAAGACTCACAAGCTGAGGTCCAAAGTCACCATCAATATAAATGAACTCGAGATTTCGATAGCCAAACTCCAGCTCAATCGAGTCTGCAAAAGCCGGTAGATTATTGTCCATTTCCATGGTTATATCAAAATCAAACTGATTATACGCTGGAGTTCCTAGTGTAAAGTCGAAGGAATAGCCATTGAGGTCTACGATCCTTTCATGAACAGAAGGATTGGATGCTGTGCCTCTGTCAAAGCTCACCTCCTCGTCAAAAGCAATGCCGTCTTTGGTGAGTGCAGGGATTTGTACCCTCACTTTTCCTGTTTCAGAAAAACGAGAACGGATCCTTAGGAAGGACTCACCCGATCTGAGATCCATATGTTCGATCTTCATTCCTTGAGGAATATTCCCCCCAAATGTCCTTGTTAATGTAATTGGGGACTGAATGATCACAAATCCTGGAACGTCAAATAAAACAGAGGTATCCGGAAAATTGGCGATCTCATTGGCTTCGATCGAGGCAAGCTCTCCCGAATACTTTAATACAATGCGCCCCTCAGAGTCACTCTCCATTAGGTCTTCCACGTCGACGGTCTTCGCCAATTCCTGAGCACTTAAGCGCGTATCAATTAGGGGTATACCAAGGTGATCCGGCCAGTTCTCTATTTTTATTCCGTCCGAGTCCAGGTATCCTTTCACACAGGAAAAGAGAAGCGTGAGAGCGAAAAATAATATGAGAATTCCTGATCTTTTCAAGCTTGTTCAAATGTAGCAAAGACTGTGTTTCATCCGCTGAAAACCGATAAGTTGCCTTTTTTCAAGCTTTTAAGAATTGTTTGGAAACAATTCTTGTTTCTTTGCATTCTCTTATTCTACTATGGAAACATTCTTGATCAAGGGAGGACAGCTTTTACTAAGCCTCTCCATACTTGTTGTCTTACATGAGTTGGGACACTTTATCCCAGCCAAACTTTTCCGTACACGAGTCGAGAAATTCTATCTCTTTTTTAATCCGTGGTTCTCTCTCTTTAAAGTGAAGAAAGGAGAAACAGAATATGGAATAGGCTGGTTGCCTTTGGGTGGATATGTGAAGATCTCCGGGATGGTAGATGAATCCATGGATAAAGAGCAACTCGAAAAAGAACCAGAAGATTGGGAATATCGATCAAAGCCGGCTTGGCAACGACTGGTGATCATTCTAGGAGGGGTTACCGTAAATATTTTGCTCGCCTTTGCCATTTATGCGATGACACTCTTTGCTTTTGGCGAAAGGTATCTGCCAAATCAGAACCTGACCAATGGGGTTTGGGTTATTGATAGTATTGCCTATAACGTTGGCCTGCGCACAGGTGATAAGATCATCGCGGTGAATGATGTGGAACCTGAGCGGTTTAGCGATATCCTGCCAGAAATGGTCTTTGGTGGTACCATGAAGGTAGAGCGCGCAGGTGAGCTAATGAATATTGAGGTTCCGGGAGATATTGTTGGCAAGCTGGTTGAAGGAAAACAAAGTCCTTTACTGCTACCGAGAATTCCATTTGTGATATCGAGCATTCCTGATAGCTCTCACAATGCATCGGCAGGCATAGAAAAAGGTGATAAGGTCATCGCTATCAACGACCAGAAACTACTGTATTTCGATCAATACAGGGATGAGCTCAAGCGCCTGAGTGGACAGGAGGCCAAAATCACTGTTGAAAGAGAAAGCGGCCGTCGCAGTATTGATGTGAAGATCACTGAAGACGGAAAAGTTGGCGTTGTTCCTGCCATGTTCTCCTACAGTGATATGCAAAAAATGGGGGTTTACCAATTTGAAACCAAAGAGTATGGATTCTTTGAGTCTATTCCCCTTGGAATTTCAAAGGGCATCAAAAAGCTCGGCGATTACTGGAAGCAACTGAAGCTAATTGCTGATTTCAGTACTGGCGCATACAAGGGTGTGGGAAGTTTTGGGACCATGGGTAAACTTTTCAGTGCTACCTGGAACTGGCAGGTTTTTTGGGAAATGACCGCCTTGTTAAGTATCATTTTAGCTGTGATGAATGTGTTACCCATTCCAGCGCTCGATGGAGGTCATGCCATGTTCATCATTTTTGAAATGGTCAGTGGTCGCAAGCCAAGCACCAAATTCATGGAGGCGGCCCAAACTGTAGGAATGGTTTTATTGCTGCTTTTAATGGTTTATGCCCTGGGAAAAGACGCCCAGCGTTTCTTCTTCTGATATTTCACTTCAGGCTGTTCATAACACGGGCCCATTCACAGCTGATACGCTCTTTTGCCCCTGTACCTTTATGCTGTGAAAAAGATTTTCTTTTTTAGCCTTATGTTATACTCGGTTCTTGCGCTCCGTGCACAAGACTTTACCCTTCAAGTGGATGAAAATGGGCAGATCATTCGCGATACGCTGGTATTTGGACCTGAAAAGTCCAAGCTGATGATCATTCCATTCGAGCCAAAACTCTATCGTTCCCACATAGATCGGCAAGTAGGTGAACACGATAATCTGAGTTTCCAGGAGATCAGGGGCTATTTTAGGTTAGGGCTGGATAATGCTCTATACCTATCCATGAAAAGAGAATTTGATGTTGTTCGCATGCATGCTGATGACGCTGATATCAATAAAGACCTGGACTACATATACAAATCCGTCGGTTATCAATACCGGAACATGCCCAAAGCTCCAGAAACTCCTAAAAAAGGTTTGGCAAAGGTTGGAGACAAGATCTCCAAAGGGGTTCAGAAACAAGTCGATCGCTTTGAAGAGAAAGAACCCGAACCCGGTGCCAGAATTGAGCAGGGCCAAGTAGTAGCAGTGCCCAACAAGAATGAACGCTTCATGGCCATCAGCTTGATCAATCAGGATATGTTCTCATACTTAACCTCAAAATACGAAACCGGACTTTACCTTTTCATCACTCAGCTCGATA
>CBFHWY010000005.1:0-68032 GCA_965659675.1 Salibacteraceae bacterium
TTATCATTGGGTTGATCTGCCCAAATATCTTTGACATCTGCTACATCTCTCAAGCGCGTTTGCCCACCGTCTGGTCTTGTGGCAACTACTATATCCCGAAGTTCTTCCGCGAAATAGCCTTTAGTATTTGCCCGAATGAGCAATTCCTCCGTCTTGCTTTTAACGGTTCCTCCTGTAGTTTCGATGTTAGACCGACGCACGGCATTCAACACATCGGCAAAACTCAGCTGGAATCTTCTAAGATCAACTTCCCTGAGCGCGATCTCGATCTCTTCTTCAGCAAAACCGCTAAGTTCCACCTTGCTGATGCCTTCTATCGATAAGAAGTGATCCTCAGCCCTTCTTGCGTAGCGTTTTAGTGTCCGAAGGTCCACATCACCAGTGAGTGCAAAGCTGTAAGCAAAGTTCAGGTTCTCTTTTTTGAAGATCACTGGGGGTTCCATCCCTACAGGAAAGGAGCTGATCTGATCCACCGCATTCTTAACATCCTGAAGAATAAGGTCAGTATCGTAACTCTTCAGCACCTCAACTATTACTGTTCCGGCATTCTCCTTGGCTACCGAGGAGACTCTTTCCACCCCGCTCACTCCTTTGAGGTTATCTTCGATCTTTATGATGATCCCATTCTCAACCTCCTCGGGTGAGGCTCCCGGGTAAACCACATTCACCAGAATGATCTTGCTTTCCGCTTCGGGAAACAAGGTTGATTTCAAACTTTGGAGTCCAAAGAATCCAAAGATCAGGATCAGGAACATGAGCACATTCCCTGAAACCGGGTATTTAATGAAGTAGGCTATTAGCTTTCTCAAATCAAGATCGAGTTTTAACGGTCATACCCTCATGGACTCCACCAATATTTTGATTGAGAATTTTAGCCCCGGGCTCTAGACCACTGATTATGGCATAGTCCGCTCCAAGTCGGAGGATATTCACCGTTTGCAGCTTCAGTTTCCCCTCCTCTACAATGTACAGTTCCGAGGAGCCTACTAGCACCTTGCGCGGTACTTTTAGCGCTTTGTTCAAATTTCTCGCATTGATATTCGCCTTCACATACATCCCTTCCTTCAGGTCTTTTGCCTTTATCTGAGCAAAGACTTTTCCGGTTTGAGTGTTTGGGTCAATATAGGCCGAGATCCTCGTCACTTTTCCCGCATACATTTTTCCATTTGTGGGCGAATCAAAGTTTACATCATCACCCACAGAAACTAATTGCAAGTCAGCTTCAGCTAGTGCAAACTCAAGTTCAAATATCTCCGGGTTAATGAATGACCCCAAAACCTGGCCTGGTCTGATGATCATCCCTGGGTTTACAGACGATGCGCTGACCACACCATCAAATGGAGCAACAATATTGTATTTGGCAAGGGTGATCTCTGCGGCTTTGATCTGATAAAAGGTCGCTTGTACATTCCTTGAATTCAGAAACATTCTGAGTTGCTTTTCCTTTATTTCCGGAAGCTCGGATATAGGCATATCAAGATCAAATGAATCAATGTAAGATTCCCACTTAGCGGCTTGCTTAGGGTAGTCCATTTTTAGGTCAGGAAGTAGCTGGATCAGAAGGTTCAGAAAGGAGCTCTTTCTTGCTTTCAGGTCCATTTCCATCTCAGCGGGAGCGATTGAGATCATGGTCTCGCCTTTTTTGAAGTACTCCCCTTCACGAAAATCTTTCCTTGAACTACTTGAGTACTTTCCCTGCACTTCTGATATGACCTGTATGCTATTTCTGGCCATCAACCTACCCGTCACTTCAATATTATTGGCCACTGTATCATTTGAGTATTCAATGATATTCACCACTGGCACATTATCTACCATGGGTTTTTTCTCAGGGTCTTTCTTTAGTGAAGCCATATAGTTGTTTAGCAGAAAGCCTCCCACAATGATCGCCCCAGCTAAAACAATACTGATCTGTCTGAATTTCATCTTTTAGTCTTCTAATTCCTTCTTAAGATTTTGCTGCATCTTCTGAACCGTCTTTTTGAACGCTTCGATCTGTTTTTCGCTAATTCCATCGTATAAAAGCTCTTGCATTTCTTTCATGATGGGCACCAACTTCTTTCTGGCTTTTAATCCATCATCAGTCAAAAAAAGACGACGATTTCTTCGATCCTCTTTATCTTCTTTTCTGAGAATGAGATAAGAGCGCTCAAGACCTTCAACAAGTCGGGTTACTCCAGGTTTATCCTTTCTCAAAATTTGAGCGATGCTTTTTTGGTTTATTCCAGGCTCAAAATGTACTAGATTCAACACTTTAGCCTGCTCTGAAGTGAGCGGAATGTCCTTTTCCTGTAACTTTCGTTGAACGAGCGTCAACATGCTATGGTACGTGGTACCAAGAAGATAACCTGCCAGATCGTCTAATCTCATAACTTCAAGATTTTGCAATTTAGTTGCAATATTAACTATTTATCCGAAACAAGAAAAAATAATATCTGGAAATCAGGCGACATACATTGAGTGCCCAATGGAAAAGTAAATGATCAGCCCTAAAATATCATTTACCGTAGTGATAAAAGGTCCGGTGGCCAGGGCAGGATCAACCTTGTATTTGTGTAAAACCAGGGGGACGAAAGTCCCAAAAAGTCCTGCAAACAAGATCACGGCCATCAAGGCAAGGCTAACCGTGTAACTCAGATTCAGTGAGTCGCTGAATATCAGATTATAGATCAAAAGAAGAACTGAACAGACAACCCCATTAAGAAATGCAACAGAAAACTCTTTACTGAGTTTTGGCGCTATAGAGCCAGCGTCAAACGAATTATTCGCAATACTTTGCACGACGATCGCCGAGGACTGAACCCCTACATTCCCCCCCATTGCTGCGATCAATGGTATGAAAAAGGCCATTTCGGGATAGAGTTGGATTTGATGTTCATACACCCCGATGACCTGTGCACCGAAAACTCCACCGAGCAGGCCAAGAAGTAACCATGGTAAACGCGCTCTAGTGAGCATCCACACTGAATCCGAGGCTTCAACACTTTGAGAGATCCCTGAAGCCAACTGATAATCTTTTTCTGCCTCTTCCTGAATAACATCTACCACATCATCAATAGTTATCCTGCCAACTAATCGGCCTAACTCATCTACCACTGGCATGGCAACAAGGTCATATTTCTTCATTTGGTTAGCAATACTCTCTACTTCAGTGTAGGTCTTAACGTATTTGATCTCTGGTTTGTAGAGATCCTCGATCTTTGTTTTTACAGGAGTGGTCAGCAGTGTTTTAAGCGACAAGCGTCCCAACAAGTGTTCGTTGTTGTCTACCACGTAAACTGTGTAAATATTCTCTACGTTCTCTGCTTGTAGTCGCATCTCCTTAACGCAGGTTGAAACGTTCCAGTCCTGTTTAACCTTTATAAGCTCTTTTGCCATTAATGAGCCAGCAGTACCTTCTTTATAGTTCAACAGGTCTACAATGTCACTAGCCTGTTCCACATCATCGAGGTATGAGATCACCTCCTCTTTTTGCTCATCTGGCAATACACTCAGAACGTCGGCTGCGTCATCAGACTCAAGATTCTCGATGAATAATTCAGCCAACTCCTGAGAGGAAAAAGAGGCAACAATCTCATCGCGGTCGTCCTCATCAAGATCAACGAGCACTTCCGATGCTTTTTGAGCATCGAGTACCTGAAAGATCATTTTAGCCTGCTCTACCGAAAGCTCATCCACGAGCTCAGCAATATCCGCCGCATGCAAGGGTGCGAAGTACTCCATTAAAGCATGTTCATCCCCTCTGGAGATGACATCCTCAACGTAGTTCAATTGGTCTTTTGTGAGCTCCTGTTGCATTTTTCTTTCAGACTGCAACAAATGTACATTTAAAGCTCAAGTTTAAGGCTGACTCAGTGAATCACTCATCTGAAGAAACTCATCCAGTGAACAGGCTTCTGGCCGCTTGGCGATCAATTCATCTGGTATGACAAGTCTATCTCCAAATCCTTTAAGGCTATTTCTTAAGGTTTTCCGCCGCTGATTAAATGCCATTTTAACCACCTGTGAGAGCTTTTTATAGCGCTTTTCTTCCAGCGCATTCTCTTTTCTGCTAAGTCGAATGACGGCAGACTTCACCTTCGGCGGCGGCGTAAACTCATGCTCATCAAGGGTAAAGAGGTACTCCGTGTCATATCTGCTTTGAGTTAGTACACTGATCACACCAAAAGCCTTTGAACCTGGCTCTGAACATATTCTTTCGGCCAACTCTTTTTGGAACATCCCTACCATTTCAGGGATCAATGTATGGTTTTCAACTACCTTAAATATGATCTGACTGGAAATGTAATAGGGGAAGTTACCGATCACCGAGAACTCCTGATCGAAAACCTCTTTTGGGTCGAGCTTGAGAATATCGCCCTTGATGATCTCTTTTTCAGTAAGAATTTCATTCTTAGCGAGGTAAATAATGGCATCATCATCCAGCTCAATGACTTTTAACTCATCAACGATCTTCAAAAGTTCTGCGGTAAGAATTCCCATACCTGGACCAACCTCAAGAACCTTCGAACGCAATTGTAATTGTTCTGCAATTCTTTTAGAAACCTGCGGGTCCTTTAAAAAATGCTGTCCGAAATGCTTTTTTGCTCTTAGCACTCTATACCTTTTCTAGGAGCGTTCGAAAAGCCACAAACTTGTTCTGATAGCGAAGGCTGTGTTCTTTTTGCAGAGCGGGAGCATACTTCTCCTGATACTCTTCGAGATCTGCCAATGAAGCGCATGAATACTGAACGGAATAAGTGACCCCATCCTGTTCATCGATCATTACCCTGTATAGCTTATTGTCAAGGAAAAAACCGGTCTCCATCACATCAGGAATATGTTTGGTTTTCATCCAATTCAACCAATCTTCTCTGACCTCATGATCCACCTTCACCGTTACATTATATATGATCATTTGCTTTAGTTTATTTGATCTCCCCTAAGCTCTCTGAACCTTTTCCTTGCCTCAATGACGTACAAACTATCTTTGTATTCAGTGATGATCTTCTTATAGTACTCAGACGCTTTTTCTTTATCCTTTCGCACCTCATCATAAAGCAGCGCCAAAGCATATACAGCATCATCTCCAAGAATATCAACTGCATATGAAACTATTAGTTCTTTTAAATATTTCTCTTGCAGGTCAAAGTTCTTTCTTTCCGCAGCGATCTTTGCCCTCAAAAAAAGGATCTCATCACTCAAAGAGTGGCCGGGATAACGGGCTTCGATACTATCCAACATCACAATCGCATCATCGTACACTGCTTGCTCAAAATAGAGGTCTGCCCGGGCAAACATCTTCAGCGGACGAATCGTGGTATCAACAGTACTATTGTCTGTGATGAGTAAGGAAAGATCCATTGCATCATTTGAGATCTTCTTGCTTGTTGAGCCTTTCAAAACATCCAACATAGCTTTGGCCAATTCAAACTCGCCTTCATAATAATAAATCCTTGAATTTCTGAATTTGGCGATCTCACCGAGACGATCATATTTAAAGGCCTTCTCAACTTGCATATAGAGCAAAGAAGCATCCCATGGTTTCTTATCTAACAAATGAATATCCGCTAAAAGGAGCTTCAACTCGCCTCTGTCTCTTGCACTAATGCCTGGCAACTGAAGCGCATGTTCTAGCGTTTGCATTGCCAATTCGTAATTCTTTCTGTATACCCCCTGAATCTCTGCCAGCTCCTTCATCACTCCAACTGTCCTGGCATTTCTTCCCACTTCCTTGAGCGTTGCCTCGTATTCCTCTTCAAGTCGAAGCAAGTCCTCTTCCTCAAAATCTTGATCGGAACGAACCTTCTCATACAAGACCTTCAGCAGTAAAACCTTAGCATCGATGAACAAAGGAGCAGATTTACCTTTCGAGACCACATAATCCAAGGATTTGATCGCGAGGTCATAATCTTCATTGTTTAAACTGAGCCTGGCCAGATCAAGCAAACGATATCCATTTTCATCATTTCTTTTATCCATTGAAACAGATTGCCTGTACACCCCTTCAAAGTCCTTTTCCTGTGTGAGGATCCAGATGAGCAGTTCATTATAATAGTCCTTTCTCGGATTTTTTTGGATCCGTCGGTATAACTCAGACTTCAGAACCAGATTCTCCTCTGTTCCCTCTTCAAATCCTAGACTCCGATTTAAGGCATTTTGGACGTTCTGTAAATAAGCTGGATTCAGCTCAAGCAGATCAAGATATTCGGAGATCATCTCTTCTGTATTGCCCAGTTCTCCCTGTAATTTGGCGATCTCCATATTGAATGGATAGTTGGGTACTAACTTGCGCCCACGCTGAAAACATTTAAGGGCATATTCAACCTCGCCCCTTGTTGCGAACTCCTGTGCCAAATTTTGAATGCGCGAATAGGAGGCTGGAAGGTCCTCGATCAGTTTGTCAAGGATCTTATCTGCCTTGCGATCGTTACCTTCTCTACTGTAATAATCTGCAAGATCGATCTCATAGCTGCTTCTTTCAGGGAATTTTCTGGTTTGCTTTTTAATTAGCGACTTTGCATCATCGAGCCGTTCGAGCTCATACAAGGACTGAAGGTAAAACTTGTAATAAGTATGCTGAGGCTCCTCCTCGTAGAGCTTCTCGTAATAGAGCACCGCTTTCTCAAAATCTCCTTCTTGAAAATAAAATGAAGCAAGTTGTTTGTCATTGACCTGAGCCTGAAGGGCCGTCAATGAAACAAGCATTAGCATTAAAAGAAGGGGTTTCTTCACCCTATGAAGATAGCAATTATTGTACCTTAATACCGCTTATGGAATCGACCTTCTGTTTGAGGTAATCAAAGCGTTCCAGGTTGGACTCATACCAAACTTTCAAATTACCAGCAGTCTCACCGAGCTGAGCGATCGCCTTGGCCTCAGATGGCTTGGCTTTATCAAAAAGCTCTTTTGGAACCATTCCGTTATTCACATCCTGCCTCAAGCTTTTCACTTGATTTTTAGCATAGGCCATCTCTCTTACATGGTCTTTAAAAGCCGATTGCCATTTCTGTAGATTTCTTTTTTGATCGCTGTAGGACCCAATGCTGATCGCCAATGGTCTAGCCAGAGTATCATCATCCAGATAGAGCTCCAAATAGGTCATATCAAAATCGATGGTATCAAGCAGGTTTTGAATCGTATCAGGCTTGATGCCGGCCATCTTCTCATCAATATTAACCAGCTCCTGATCCAAACTATCCAGGTCATCATTCATATCAGAAATGATCTTATTTTGACATGAAGCAAAGGCAATGATCAATAGAAAAAGACTTAATACTCTCATCTTAGTTTATGGTTTTAAATCCA
The DNA here is from genome assembly GCA_965659675.1 of Salibacteraceae bacterium. Taxonomy (GTDB): domain Bacteria; phylum Bacteroidota; class Bacteroidia; order Flavobacteriales_G; family Salibacteraceae; genus CBFHWY01. The sequence continues at coordinate 7,288 of CBFHWY010000005.1, forward strand.
GTGAATGATTGCAAGACCTCGGGGACGTTTATCCCATCCTCAGTCTGATAATTCTCCAAAATAGAAGCAAGAATCCTTGGCAGCGCAAGCGCACTTCCATTAAGGGTATGCGCTAATTTGGTCTTTTTCTCGGCATCTTTATATCGCAGTTTTAAACGGTTAGACTGAAAGCTTTCGAAGTTTGACACAGAGCTAACTTCTAACCATCTTTCCTGTCCAGCCGACCAAACTTCCAGGTCGCAAGTGAGTGCCGCCGTGAAGCCAAGATCTCCTCCGCAAAGTCTTAAGACTCGATAAGGTAACCCTAGTTGTTCAAGCAGTTTTTTTGAATGTCCCAACATTTCTTCGAGAGCCTGATATGAATCCTCCGGTTTTGTGATCTGAACGATCTCAACTTTATCAAATTGATGCAAACGATTCAAACCTCTTACATCCTTTCCATAAGAACCCGCTTCTCTCCTGAAGCAGGGGGTGTAACCGCAGTTTTTCACTGGAAGATCAGGTTCGGCAAGAATTGTATCGCGATACATGTTTGTGATGGGAACCTCCGCGGTGGGAATCAAGTATAGATCATCTGCCTTGGCATGGTACATCTGTCCTTCCTTATCAGGCAACTGACCAGTCCCCAAACCCGAAGCTTCATTTACCAGATGAGGCACCTGTACTTCATCAAAACCTGCTTTTTCGGCCTCCTGAAGAAAAAAGTTGATCAGGGCTCGTTGCAATTTAGCTCCAAACTTGCGGTAGACCGGAAAACCGGCTCCGCTGATCTTCACGCCCGTTTCAAAATCGATGATATTATATTTATCAGTGAGCTCCCAGTGTGGAAGAAGATGATCGCCCCTGGGAAGATCTTGAGTAGACTGATATACCACTTCATTGTCAGATTCACTCTGACCTGCTGGCACTGCATCATGCGGTGCATTAGGTATTTCATACAGAACCTCTTTTAAATTGGCATCAATTTCAGCGACCTGCTCATCAAGAGACTTGATCTCATCTTTGAGTCCAGCCACTTCCTTTTTCGCCTCCTCAGCCTTCTCGCGCTCACCTGACTTAAAAAGCTCTCCGATCTTTTTGGAGCTTTGGTTCATGCTATGCTTTAGATCTTCAACCTCAGACAGTTTTAGTCTTCGCTTTTCATCTAATTCAAGGGCACGGTCGATGGTTGAGGCGTAATCAACCCCTCTTTTGGATAAGGCTGAAATGACCGTATCCTTATCCTCTCTTATCCTTTTAATTTCCAGCATAGACTCTAAACAAAAAATCCCGAGCAAATGTCGGGATTAATCAATGATGTTTTTGCCTTGATTTAGTTCTTGGTTCCTACAGGCTCAATTGAAACAAATGACTTATTGTTCGACTTTTTAGTGAAGGTCACAGTTCCATCAATCAAAGCAAAAATAGTATGGTCTTTTCCCATTCCTACATTATCACCTGGATGATGTTGAGTTCCACGCTGACGAACGATGATATTCCCCGCTTTGGCCAATTGACCTCCACTGAGCTTAACTCCAAGTCGTTTCGATTCTGATTCTCTACCGTTTCTAGAACTACCGGCTCCTTTTTTGTGTGCCATGGCTTACTCTTTTTTATCGGATTTTTTTGTTGTGTCTTTTTTAGCTGCAGTTACTTTCTTAGCTGCTGGCTTCTTGGCCGCTGCTTTTTTCGCTGGCGCCTTTTTTTCTGACTTAGCCGCCGCTTTCTTTGGAGCAGCAGTTTTAGCTTTTGTCGCTGTTTTGGCTTCCGCTTTTTTAGGACTAGCCTTTTTTGTTGCCTTGGGCTTCTCCGCTGCTGCCTCGGCCTTTGGTTCAGCTTTTTTTGCTGCGGCTTTAGGCTTAGCACCTTTTTCAGTGATCTTTTCGATCTGGATCTGACTTAGATACTGACGGTGTCCGTTCTTTTTCTTGTATCCCTTGCGTCTTTTCTTCTTGAATACAATTACTTTCTCTCCTTTTAGATGCTTCAGAACCTTTGCGGAAACTGATGCACCACTTATAACCGGGGCGCCAACATTTACTTTTCCGTCATTGTCGATAAGAAGAACTTTGTCGAAATCTACATTCGAACCTTCTTTCTCATCCAAACGATGAACGAATAGCTGCTGGTCTTTGCGCACTTTAAATTGCTGCCCTGCTATCTCTACAATTGCGTACATCTTCGTTTAAATTTATTGAGTTATCCCAAAAAGGGGCGCAAATGTAAGAATTATTGTTGAAAACTTAGCCCGAATTAATCATTCGGATCGCAAAGAATATTCCACCAACGGAAAAGAGCTGTATTGAGGTGACGGTTTCTCCGTCTAACAAGCCCCAGCCAATGGCCACCACTGGGATGAGGTAAGTCACACTTGACGAAAAAACAGCGCTCGACTTTTGAATGAGGTAATTAAAAATAACAACAGCAAGCGCAGTTCCCACGATGGCAAGTATGCTGATGTATCCCAAATTGATCAGGTTTTCCTGACTGCTGATGGCCTTTTGCCAAAATCCAGTGAAAAGAAGGTGCAATAAAGGTAATGGGCTTGCAAGTAACAAGGCAATAGCCGCAACGTTGATCGACGATCGCTTTGACAGATACTTATAAATAAGGTTAACACTGGTTGCATAGCATGCTGTAGCAAGAATGATCATGAGTGATGGAATGACCGGGGTCTCTGAAATACTTCGCTCACCTCCGAGGATCAGTGCCCCCGCGCCGATCAGACCAATAACAACTCCCATCCATTGTCTTCGAATGGTCTTAATATTAAAGAACAACATTCCGAGTGCCACCGTAAAAAGCGGAACCAGGGAGTTCAACATTCCAGCTAGCGCACTTGGAACATATTGCTGAGCCGTTGCGAAGAGGTATGCGGGTATCATATTACCAATCACCCCAACTGCGGCTACTATGAGCAAGTCTCTTTTCTGAAAATACCTGAGTGCTCTTAAGCTAAATGGCAAGAGAACGATCCCAGCCATTAAAATCCGATAAGATCCAACTTCTAGATTTGTGAATGACAAAAGCCCCCTTTTCATCAGAATAAAAGAGCTCCCCCAAACTAATGCGAGGAAGATCAAAACCAGCCATTTTAGTCCTGTACTCATTTGATCGGCAAAACTACTCTAATGCCATTCATAACATTTTGTTCAGGCTGCTTTTATGAAAGCTATCTTTGAAGGCGTGGAAAGTTTGATCCAGATCAAGGGCATTACAAAGGAGTTTAGGATTGGAAGCCAGATCATTCGCGCACTTCGCGAAATAGATCTCGAAATCAATAAAGGAGACTATTTAGCCTTAATGGGTGCATCTGGTTCAGGGAAATCGACACTGATGAATATTTTGGGTTGTCTGGATACTCCAACTACAGGTTCTTACTTTTTGAGGGGAAATGATGTAAGTAGGATGAATGATGACCAATTGGCAGAGATCAGAAACAAAGAGATCGGTTTTGTTTTCCAGACCTTCAACCTTCTACCAAGATACAGCGCACTAGATAATGTAGCCTTGCCTCTGGTTTATGCCGGGGTGGATAAGGTTACTCGGACTGCCAGAGCCACCGAAGTCCTCCGTCAGGTTGGACTTAGCGACAGAATGGATCACAAACCAAATGAGTTGAGTGGTGGTCAGCGACAAAGGGTTGCTGTTGCCAGAGCGCTGATCAACGACCCCAGTATTATCCTGGCAGATGAACCAACCGGAAATTTGGACTCCAAAACTTCGGCTGAGATCATGGATCTATTTGATCGTTTAGCTAAGGAGGGGAACACTATTGTTCTCGTAACACACGAAGATGATATTGCTGAGCGTGCACAGCGATTGGTTCGAATGAAGGACGGTGAGATCATGTCATAAACCTTGAACTTCATTCAATAAATAAGCTCAGATCCTACCAAACCGCCCGCACTTTAGATGCGTCTTATCTAAAAGGTTAAGCATAATTTAATAATTTTGTGCCTCTTTTGGAATTGAGAAAAGCATAATTTATACAACATGAAACGGATAATTACATTGTTTTCAGCTATTTACGCTTTTGCGGCAATGGCTCAGAATCAAGACACTAAATCAACGCGTATCCTTTATTACGAGAATGCGCACGAAGCACAGGTACTCACTGAGCCTGAATATCAATCTTTGATAGATCAGTCTAGCCCAATTAAAAAGAAAGCCAAGAATGGTTCTTCTTCTTTCGCGGCAGGTGGTGATACTATTCAGTATTACGACTTTAGTAGCGCCACGGTGTGGAACGCTCAAACTGGAGCGGCTGGTGGTTCAACTATTGGATGGCAAATTGGAAGCACCAATACGACCTGGTATACAAACATCTCTCCTTTCACTTCAACTTCGGGAGGAGACTACGCTGTTCTTGATCCCGGGAATCCGAACTCTGCCGGAGTGCAAGGTGTACCCAGATCATTTACGCTCACCTTGAACACAGCTGTATCTTGCGCTTCGCATCCAGCCGTGTATTTTTCATGGGAGCAAAGCATGGCTAGATTTACTGATACATGCTACGTAGACATCGCTACTTCCTTGAGTGGTCCATGGACAAATGTTTATGACAACCTTGATCTACCGATCACTTCTGTTCAAAACGGAACAAATGTGAGTGATAATCCTGAGAAGGTTGTACTCAACATTTCTAGCTTAGCTGGATCCCAAGCCACTGTCTATGTAAGATTCCGATGGGTATCTCTCAACCAGGGTATTGCTAACGATGGAGTTGGTTATGGCTGGTATGTGGATGATGTGCTATTCTTTGAGGCTCCAGAGAATGCGATGGTCATGGAAGAAGCTTTCTTCCGCCCTTATTCGGACACTACTTATTTGCATTACAATAAGATGTACACCAAAATGCCAGCACGTCAGGCAAATTCTGCTGACTTTCTGATCGGTGCTAAATATTCGAATGCTGGATCATCTGCTCAAACCAACGCTGGATTCAGAGCTGCGATCTCAGGACCTGGAAACTTTACATATAGCAGTACATCAATTTTAACGAATCTCGGATTAAACGCAACGGATTCTGCATCACTGATCAATCCATTCTCATTCAATAATGGAACTGGGCTCTACACAGTAGACATACACGGGGTATCAGACTCTAATCTTGCTGATGTTCCTGGTGATACTATTCAATACAATATTGAGGTAACTGACTCTACTTATGCTAGAGACTTAGACAATCCGAACCCTAATAGCTCGACTTACTGGACGGGTGGACAATCTGGCTTCCCAGACAAATGGGAAATGGGTCAACTTTTTGAGATCAACGAACTAGATACAATTGTAGGCGCTCAGATCTATTTGCCATCAAGTAATGCAACAGGTCCTAACCTGGCTTCTGTACACGTTAATGTGTACAATCAAGGTGGTTACCTAAGAGATGCTGTGTTCTTACCAGCAACGGCACCGATCTTTACTTCTGATACTTTCGGTCTAAATGCCAATAATACTGGAAGATGGATCACGGTTCCATTAAATAGAGTTCCAGGCACAGGTGTAGGAGATACGCTTGGAGAAGGGTTCTACGTGGTAGCCATTCAAGCTGACCAGTTCTTTGGAGCTGACACCGTTTACTTTGGTATTTCTGATGACGAAGCTTATTACAGCCACAACTTTATCCGAGTTGATGGTGCAAATACAAATGGCTTCCAACAATGGGGCGCAACAAGCAACTCATTCTTTATAAGAATGCTTACAAAACCATTCCAATGCCCGATCATGCAGGCAACTCCTGTTGAGGTAACTCAGGCAAACTGTGGTGCTTCTGACGGAGAGGTTAGAATTGATCCAACAAATGGTACTGCACCTTATACATACCAATGGGGTGCCAATGCAGGAAGTGTAACTACACAAACTGCTGGCAATCTGCCTGCTGGAACTTACTCTGTAACGGTTACTGATGCACAGAATTGTTTCGGTGTATTCCAGGTTCCATTGAGTAACGTAGGTGCTCCAGCGATCGTTTCTACCAATATTGGTGATGAGGATTGCTTCGGCGATGAGGATGGTTTTATCTCGATCTCTACCAGTGGAGGTGCAGGAACACTAACTTATACATGGAAAGATGGTTTGGGTGCTACAATTGCATCTGGAGCAGGTCTTGATTCAATAGGCAGCCTGAAAGCAGGCGCTTATACAGTTGAGATCCTGGATCAAAGTCCAACGCCTTGTCTACAGTCTCGTAGCTTTACTGTTAGTGGACCTACATCAGGTATTGTTTTGGCATCAAGAATTCTTGGCCCGAACAACACTGGAGATCCATTGAACTGTAACGGCGATTCAGATGGTGAGATTCGTCTTGCCTTCTTCGGAGGTTCACAGCCTTATAGCTACAGCTGGAGTGACGACCCTATGGCAAATAGCGAGACTAGAACAGGAATGTCTGCTGGAAATTATACCGTTACTGTAACTGACGCAAATGGATGTGAACTAACTGAAACTGTGAATTTCACAGAGCCAAGACTGCTCGAAGCCTTAGGTGTTCCTTCATCTACATACGGTGTGAAATACAGCACTGATAGAACAACTGCTGATATCATCGCTAATGTTCTTGGAGGTACTCAACCTTATAGCTTCACCTGGACTAGCCCAGACGGTAGTGTTGATAACACGGCACAAGCCAGACTCAATGGCGTGCAGCTTCAGGGTACTTATAAGATTGATGTTGTGGACGACAGAGGATGTACTGGTTCAGGAACCTTCGTTGTTGGAGAAAGAGTTGGTTTTGGTGAGAACCTCGCTAACCTGGGAACGATCAACGTATTCCCTAATCCAAACAATGGTACTTTCAGTCTGAAGTTCACAAACGTTGGAAATACAGATTATGAAGTTAGCATCAAGAACCTACTTGGTCAAACAGTATTTGCTGAGCAAGTGTCTGTGAAAGGTTCACTGGAAAAGAACTACGACCTAAGTGCTGACGGAAAAGGAATCTACTTCATTACGATCTCCAATGGAGCAAATGAAGAAACGCAACGCGTGGTTGTAAAATAAGAATACAGGTTATCCTGTTAAGGAAAGGGAATCCGAAAGGGTTCCCTTTTTTTATTTCTGCTTGAAAGCCCGCATGTAACTGGAGGCGTAAACGAAGTCAACTACTTCTGGATTCTCGGTTTGAACGATCTCATCTTTGTTGCCACTCCACCATAACTTTCCCTTGTGAAGAAAGATAATGCTGTCGCCAATTTCCATCACAGAGTTCATATCATGGGTAATGACGATGGTTGTGATATCCAGCTCCACGGTGATCTCATGAATAAGGTTATCAATGAGAATTGAAGTTTGTGGATCGAGGCCGGAGTTTGGCTCATCGCAAAAAAGATACCTGGGACTCATCGCAATTGACCTCGCAATGCCCACTCGTTTTTTCATCCCACCACTCAATTCAGAAGGTAGCAGGTTATTGATTCCGGGCATATTCACTCTATCAAGACAATAATCAACTCTCTTTTTGGTTTCTCCCGGAGTCATCTTGGCGAACATGGTTATTGGAAACTTGATGTTATCTTCTACGGTCATCGAATCGAAAAGAGCACTTCCCTGAAAAAGGAATCCGATCTCTTTGCGGATGTTCTTTCGGCTCTTATTATCCATTTTGATGAAGTTTCTTTCATCAAAAAGCACCTCACCCTCATTTGGTTCATGTAGACCGACGATACATTTACAAAGGGTAGTTTTTCCACTTCCCGAAGCTCCGATGATCAGGTTCGTTTTTCCACGTTCAAAGACCGATGAAATGTCTTCTAAAACCACATTATCCCCGAAACTCTTCCTTATGTTCTTTACTTCGATCAAATCAGGAGCAATTGTGTGATAATATAATTCACAATGAGAATCATTATGCTACTATAGACCACTGCGCGCGTACTGGCCGCCCCAACCTCAAGGGCTCCTCCAGTGGCATAATACCCATGATAGGATGATACCGAAGTAATGATTGCGGCAAAGAACACAGTTTTTAGCAGCGCGTAAAAGACATGAAAGGGCTTAAAATCATAGTTGATTCCATATATATATTCATTGACAGCAGTAATGCCCGTGATCGCACAGATCACATATCCTGCAAAGATTCCAAGAAACATGCTGATCACGACCAGGAATGGGAATATGAACATAGAAGAAGTGATCTTTGGAAGGATCAGGTATCCAGCCGAATTGATTCCCATGATCTCAAGCGCGTCAATCTGTTCGGTCACTCGCATCGTTCCTAATTCTGAGGCGATATTGGACCCTACTTTTCCAGCGAGGATCAATGCAATGATGGTAGGAGCAAATTCCAAAATAACCGATTGCCGGGTAGTATAGCCTACTGTATAAGCTGGAATCCATGCGGATTCGATCTGAGCTGCAGTTTGAATCGTGATCACCGCACCCATAAATGCCGAGATTATGGAAATGATCCCTAGGGACCCTATTCCAAGTTTGACCATTTCATCAATGATGAGCTTCCAATAGATCTTATGACGCTCGGGTTTTCCGAATACCTTCTTTAGCATCAGAAAATAGCGTCCAATATGATATAAGGTTCGCATTAAGGATCAAAGTTACATAAGCCTAATTAGTATCTTCGTTCACTATAATATCAGTTATACACACTGAAACTTCAATATCCGCAATGAATAAAGGTTCTCTGTTGAGCAAGTTGCTTCTATTGTTACTCGTGATCGGTCTTAGTGCCTGTTCGGTATTAAAAAGGTCTGAACCCTGTCCTTGTCCAGGAGGACACGGCTCCCTTGATAAAAACCCAGCTGAACACTCCGAAAGAGCGTGAATTCGAAGCGACAAATACTCTCTAAGTATATGACTTCGGAAGCAGTTGACCTTTTTCTGGAGTACCAAAAGTCTACCACATTCGATTTCAGGATCACCAAACCCAGAAATAGTAAGCACGGTGATTTTAAATATGAATTAAAGGGAAATAAAGCTCCAATGATCTCTGTGAATGGCAACTTAAACAAGTACGCCTTTCTTTTCACCTTCTTACATGAATACGCTCATTTACTCACCGTTAGAAATCATGGAAAGCAAGTTCAGGCTCATGGAAAAGAATGGAAAGAATGTTTCCGGTCACTTTTAAGAGATTCGCTCGAAAAAAATCTTTTTCCAGAAGACATTAGTACTGCCATTGTTGCTGAACTGAGCAAACTCAAATCGACCACTATGGGCAATAAGCAAATATTCAAAGCTTTGAGTCGTTATGATGAGGGAGTGGACACTAAGATCTATGTGGAAGATCTTACACCTGGAACCAGGTTTCGCCTGGGAGAACGTACTTTTGTGATCGAAAAAAAAAGAAGGAGCCGCTATTTGTGCACTGAAGTGAAATCTGGAAAACAGTACCTCGTACAAGGAGTTAGCCCTGTAGAATTAGTCTCATGAAAAAGGAAAACCTATACCTCATCATCATGGCTGGCGGAATCGGAAGCCGCTTTTGGCCCATGAGTACCTCTGTCAAACCCAAGCAATTTCAGGATTTTCTGGGGGCCGGTGAGAGCCTGATCCAAATGACATACAAGCGCTATAGGGATATTTGTCCAGCAGAAAATATCCTCGTGGTCACAAATCAGGCTTATAAAGCCATCACTCAAGAACAGCTTCCTGAACTTCCAGAGGCAAATATCATAGCAGAGCCTTTTCGCAGAAACACCGCTCCCTGCATTGCCCTTGCGAGTATTCGGATACAGCATCTCAATAAGGATGCAACTGTGATCGTTAGTCCGGCCGATCATCTCATCCTCGATCAAAAGAACTTTGACCATGCGATCAATGAAGCGATCAACACGGCAAACGAGGCTTCGAGTCTGGTCACCATTGGAATCAAACCAAGTAGACCAGACACTGGATACGGATACATTCATTTTGCGGATGGGCAAAACAGTACAAGAGAGGTGATCTCCTTTACTGAAAAACCTGTAAAGGAAAAAGCAGAGGCATTTTTGAAGTCAGGAGACTATTATTGGAACTCGGGTATGTTCATTTGGAAGAACACAAGCATCATGAAAGCCTTCGAGCTTTTTCTTCCAAACCTACTCCAGACCCTTGAGCCAGCTGCTGATTCGATCATAAATAATGATGATGAGGGTATTGCTCAGGTTTTCGAACATTGTGAGGACATCAGTATCGACTACGGAGTGATGGAAAAGTCTGATGATGTCAGGCTTGTTCTTGGTGAATTTAGCTGGACAGATCTGGGGACCTGGGGATCAGTTTATGAGCAGCTCGAAAAAGACCAAGACAGGAACGCCTCTTTAGGGAAATCTGTGTCGATCTTTGGTGCAAGCGAGGGCAATCTCATCGTAAACGAACAGGAGCAAAAGAAACTTGCTGTACTTGGGATCAAAGATCTGATCGTGGTCAACACAAAAGATGCCCTTCTCGTGTGCACAAAAGATTCAGAGCAGGGAATTCGTGAGATCGTAAAAAGCCTTCCTAAGGACTAGTCAAGCGAGCCTGTCATCTTCATTGGGTCTACCCATTCATCGAACTCCTCAGCGCTAAGGAAGCCGAGATTCACCGCTTCTTCCTTGAGTGTAGTTCCATTCTCATGAGCTGTTTTCGCAATTTTGGCCGCCTTTTCATAACCGATATGTGTGTTCAGGGCCGTTACCAGCATGAGTGAATTATCCAGATTCTTTTTGAGGTTTGGATAATTAGGCTCAATACCCACGGCACAATTTTCATTAAATGACTGACAAGCGTCACCAATTAAACGGGCAGAAGTAAGGAAATTAAAAGCCAATACGGGTTTAAACACATTCAACTCATAATGCCCTTGTGTTCCTCCAACGGTAATTGCCACGTCATTTCCCATCACTTGGGCACATACCATGGTCATGGCTTCTGACTGAGTTGGATTGACCTTTCCAGGCATGATGGAGGATCCGGGCTCATTTGCCGGTATGATGATCTCACCGATTCCCGAACGCGGGCCGCTAGCGAGCAGTCTAATATCATTCGCGATCTTATTAAGAGATACTGCGAGCTGTTTTAAAGCCCCATGACTCTCAACGATCGCATCGTGCGCAGCAAGAGCCTCAAACTTGTTCTCTGCTGAAACAAAAGGCAAACCAGTGAATTCGGCGATCTTTTTCGCAACCAGGTCTGAATAACCTTTAGGGGTATTGATCCCTGTACCTACGGCCGTTCCTCCCAGTGCGATCTCAGAAAGGTGCGCCAGTGTATTCTTTAAGGCTTTTAAACCGTGCTCAAGCTGAGAGACATAACCTGAGAACTCTTGACCCAGTGTAAGTGGTGTAGCATCCATGAGGTGCGTTCGTCCGATCTTGACAACTTCTTTAAAAGCCTCTGATTTTTTCTGAAGCGTTTCTTTAAGTGCTTCAACCCCAGGTATTGTGGTCTCCACCAACATCTTATAGCACGCAACATGCATTGCCGTTGGAAAAGTATCATTAGAGCTTTGGGACTTATTTACATCGTCATTCGGATGTATGATCTTCTCATCATCTTCCAGCGATCCACCATTCAAGACGTGAGCGCGATTAGCGATCACCTCGTTTGTGTTCATATTCGACTGTGTTCCTGAGCCTGTTTGCCAAACAACCAATGGGAACTGGTCGTCGTGAATCCCTTGCAGAATCTCGTCGCAAGCCTTAGATATCAAATCTTTTTTGTGCTCTTCAAGTGCTCCAAGCTCACAGTTCGTATGAGCTGCAGCCTTTTTTAGATAGGCAAATGCATGAATGATCTCTTTGGGCATGCTCGCAGGGTCACCTATTTTGAAGTTGTTCCGCGATCGTTCAGTTTGTGCTGCCCAATATTTGTCTGCAGGGACCTTTACCTCCCCCATTGTATCATGCTCTGTTCTAAATTCCATTTTTTGCGTTTTGGTTCTGCAATATTATTTAATTTAGCGCCCTAAAGTAGTCAGTATGGAAACCATTGGTGTCTTATTCTTTCTTTTCATTTTCGGAATGGCTTTCTGGATCCTTATTTTCCTGAGCCTGTTCATCGGCGCCTGGTTAAGTCTACTTGGTCTGGAAAGGATCAGCCCTTCAATCGTAGAGAACCTCCTTGGCAATAAAAAGGAGTCCGAAGAGCAAGAATCCTGATCTAAAGGATTTTATCTATTTCATTGTAAGGTCGTGCTATCACGGCCTTTTTTGTTTCCAAATTCACCACAACAGGCCGTTCAATCAGCTTTGGGTGATCGACCATGAAGTTGATCAAATCATCCTCTGATAGTCCTTTTCCTTTAACACCAGCCTTATAATCTGCTTCTTTTTTTCTGCAAAGCTCGTCGGCTGAAAGCCTCAAATAGCTTAGTATTTGCTTAAGCTCGCCAGGCTCAATCCTCTCTTTTAAGTATTCTCGGACCTCCAGGTTTTCAGACTTAGTCTTCAGGTAATCCAGGCCTTCTCGACTTTTTCTACATCTCGGATTATGGTATATTCTGTACTTCATGGCAACAAAGTTAGGCTCATATTCGTATCTTTGAAGGTTTAGAACAAGCCAAGCTTGCTTTCTTCATTTATGACATCAATTCTAACAAGATTAGTATTTCTGTGTTCGCTGTTGACTCTGGGCCTTAGTGGCTTTGGGCAGTGGAGAACGGATGGTCTTGCAACTCAAAAAGCAAGCAACTGCTATGAACTTACACCAGGTGTAGGGGCAGGAGCGGTTATTTGGCAGAGCTCAATAGATCTCAATCAAGGCTTCACAGTCAAATCAAGATTGGATTTTGGTTCAGATGATGGCGATCGAGACGGGATTGTTTTCTTTTTGTACTACAAAGATTCTATTTCAACCTCAAATGTATCATCCAATGAATTTGGATTGAGTGGAATCGACACGATGTTTGCCGTTGAACTCGACGTAATGCCAGGCTTCTCAGGTGATTTAGCAAATGATCACATTGGAATCTTCACCAGCGACCACTTTAACCATAATGGTGCAGGGAATCAACTAACACAAGCTTTACCCAATCTAGAGAATGGCAACTATCAACACCTTACTTTTGAATGGACACCCAATCCCTCAAACCTAGATAGCTCTGAATTTAGGGTTAGCTTTAATTGCGACTCAAGTTTCGCGATAAGGTTTAATCTTGCGGATAGTATTTTTAATGGACAAACGGATGTATTCTTTGGCTTTTCCTCAGCAACTGCAAGCGGAATAAGAAATTACAACTACAAAGTTTGTGTTGATTATTCAACAGTTGGTGACACCTTAACTGATACTATCGTTTGCCCCGAGGATACCATTAATGTAGATGTTCCATATTATGGTGAGAATTACCTTTGGACACCTAACTCAGGCTTAACATCGAACACAGTTCGATCTCCTGGTTTCACGCCCGACACAACAACAACCTACACACTCTCAGTGGTAGACTCTTGTGGTGATACCATCCAGGATTCGTTTACCATTACCGTTAATCCAGTAAGCATTCAAATAAACCCGGTTGCGCCAAATTTGTGTGCGCTGGATACCATTCCAATCACCGTTCAGGTAAATGGAGGCTTTGGTACGAACTATGATTATTTCTGGAATGATGGATGGAGAGATTCCACCAATACCGTCACTCCTTCACAAAGCGGAACTTACATCGTAACTGTTGAGGATGTGGAGGGGTGTAGGGCTGCAGATACGATCAATATTCAGGTTGACTCGTTGCCCGATTTCGATCTAGGTCCAGATAGTACTATTTGTGATGGAGACAGCATCATTCTTGATATGGGTGCTGGACTAAACTACTCCTACAGCTGGGATCCTACAGGGGACACCACCCAAACACTTACAATTGATTCTACTGTTTTCATCATAGCATCACTTACTGATGGAAATAATTGCACGAGACGTGATACGATCAGCTTCAATTGGATCAGTCTTCCAAATGTTGATCTTGGCAATGATACCTCCATCTGTCAGGGCGAAAATGTGTTCCTTGATGCTGGCTCAGGCTGGCAAACCTATTCCTGGGCACCGACGGGCGATACTACCGAAACCATATTTGCTGATTCAAGCTTAACTTACTCGGTAAGTGTTACCAACGCCAACCAATGTCTGGGCGTGGATTCAATTACCATTACGGTAGACACTATTCCTGTCGTTGACCTTGGTGCGGATACAACCATTTGTCAGGATGATACCCTCAGTTTAGATGCGGGTCCACATTACCAAACCTATATCTGGAGTGGTGGCCAGTTCAGTCAAACAGCTAATTACACTCGTGCAGGAACCATAAATCTAGTTGTTGTAGATAGTAATGGATGTCAAGGCTCAGACTCAAAGGTTTTGAGTATCGATACCCTTCCACAGATCGATCTTGGGGCTGATTCCAGTATATGCGATCAGGATTCCATGTTCCTTTTTGCAAAGCCTGGCATGTTCAGTTTCTTTTGGAGCAATGATAGCTCCCTGACTGCAGATACTTTTAAGATTGATACAGCAGGCACTTATACCATACAGATCACTGATTCCAACATGTGTATGGGGCAGGATACTTTCGTTCTTAGTATCGACACGCTCCCAATTATTGATCTTGGTCCTGATACCGCGTTGTGTTTAGGAGGACAGGTAACACTTGATGCAGGTTTGGGCTATGCCACCTACACCTGGATCAACAATGGAAGCAATACCAATACTTTAACGGTGGATACCACTAATAACTATTGGGTTGAAGTTATCGACTCAAACGGCTGTATTGGAAGTGATACTATTTTATTTCAGACTGATACCTTACCCGTTGTTAATCTCGGAAATGATACTGCCATATGTATAGGAGAAACTATCACCTTCGATGCAGGGGCAAACTATCAGTCCTATCAATGGAATAATGGGCCGGCTACCCAGACGATCACAGTCGATAGTGCTTTCATATATACGGTGAGTGTAACTACCCAAGCTGGATGCCTGGGAGCTGACACGATCGAGCTATTCATCAACCCCTTACCGATCGTTAACCTTGGACCCGATCGGGAGCTATGTGTAGGCGCTACTATCAGTGAAACACTCGATGCTGGACCCGGATTTGCTTTCTATGAGTGGTCTACAGGAGCTTCAGGAACAGAAGCAACACATCGAACGATCACGGTAAATATTGAAGATATTTTCAGAGTTACGGTCACTGATATCAATGGTTGCCAGAATACGGATACCATAGAAACATCTGCCGTGCATGAACCAGTCATAGATCTTGGGCTGGATACCGCATACTGTGAAGGGGACGACTTTGATTTCATCATGAATACTGGCTCTGGTTTCATCAAGCATGTTTGGTTTGACCTAAACCGAACTCCACCAAATGATACGGTATCAAGATCTGGACAGATCTTACTTGTTGATACGGCAGGTATCTACGTGGTGGAGATCACTGAACTCTTCAATAACAGGGAATGTACGAATCGCGACACTGTTGAGGTTATTGAACTACCCTTGCCGGATATTGGTCTGGCTGGCGATACCACCTATTGTGAAAATGAGATCTTCAACTTTACCCAAAGTGCAATTTCTCGTCCTGGCTATACTTATTTGTGGAGTACAGGTGCAACAACAAACAGCATCAATATTAGTGCCTTTGGCAACTATACGGTTAGTGTAACCAATGATACGACAGGTTGTAATACAGCGGAAACCTTCCGTGTACTTCGGTCACTATTGCCAGAGGTAGATCTTTCCGGAGATACTCTTGTTTGTGAGGGTCGCACTTTGGAAATAGATGCTTTTAATTCAGGATACACCTACCGCTGGATTCAAAATTTTGAAGTACTTGACAGTACAGCCCTTATTTCCACTTCGCCTGAGCTGACTGTAACTGATAGTGGCCTATATCGTGTTGAATTAGACAATGGATTCTGCCAATATCAAGATTCAACCTTTGTGAGATACGACGTATTCCCAAGGGTATACTTGGGTGAAAACACTACCCTCTGTGCTGGCGATACTCTGTTCCTTCGAGCTACTTTCAATGAATCCGACGTAAACTATTTATGGAATGATGGAAGTCAAGACAGTATTTACCCTGTCAGATTCAGCGGAACCTACAGCGTTGAGGTTAGCAATGGTTGCGGAGTTGACATTACCAATATCACGGTAAATTTTGAAGACTGCAGTAAGATCTGGGTTCCAAATGCCTTTACTCCGAATAGCGATGACGATAACGAGTTCTTCAGAGCTTACTCTCTGGAAGACTTCATGGAATATCGCATGGACATCTTTGATCAGTGGGGTCATTTGATCTATACCAGTACAGAATTAGAGAGGCAATGGGATGGAACCTCATTCGAAGGAGTGGATATGCCAATTGGCACTTACGTCTGGAAAATCACTTACAAATCCAGATATGAACTAGGCCCTGAAGGAGCACCTACCAGAACTTTGACCGGCAGGGTGAATCTTATTCGCTAGAACTTTCTGATTTCTGTCCAAACTCCATCAGGTAAGCCTTCAGGAATTCATCGATATCTCCATCCATTACAGCCTGAACATTGCTGCTTTCGTGATTGGTTCTTAAGTCTTTCACCAACTTATACGGATGGAATACATAGTTCCTGATCTGAGAACCCCATTCGATCTTCATCTTGGTTCCTTCTAGTTCAGCTTTCTCCTCCTGACGCTTTCTGAGCTCCATCTCATATAACTTCGAGCGTAGGAGGCTCATCGCATTCTCCTTGTTCTGAAGTTGACTTCTGGTTTCAGAGTTTTTGATCACTATGCCAGTAGGCTTATGCTCTAACCTAACTGCAGTTTCTACCTTATTCACATTCTGACCTCCTGCACCTCCTGAGCGAAAGGTATCCCATTCAATATCTGCCGGGTTGATGTCGATCTGAATACTGTCATCCACTACCGGATAAACAAAGACCGAAGAGAAAGAGGTGTGTCTTCTGGCATTCGAATCAAAAGGCGAGATCCTAACCAGGCGATGTACACCATTCTCAGCTTTCAAGTATCCGTAGGCAAATGGCCCTTCGATCTCGATGGTAGCAGACTTTATTCCAGCTACATCACCGTCTTGTTTATCGATCTGTTTCACCTTAAAGCCATTTTTTTCGGCCCACATCACATACATCCGAAAAAGCATTTCTGCCCAATCCTGACTTTCAGTGCCCCCTGCACCTGAGTTGATCTCAAGTACCGCGGGTAATTCATCCTCCTCATTGGAGAGCATGTTTTTGAATTCCAGCTCTTCCAATAGTCGGAGGCAGCGATCGTATTGCTTTTGAAGCTCATCTTCTGAACCCTCTCCTTCCTGGAGAAACTCATGAAGTATATCAAGTTCTTCAAGAGCAGTTTTTATCTCATCATAAGATTCTACCCATACCTTTTTCTTGTTGATCTGCTTTAAAACAGCTTCGGCATTCTTAGGGTCGTCCCAAAAATTGGGATCGTGGGTTTGTTGTTCTTCGTCTTTTATCAGTTCACGTTTGGCATCTACGTCAAAGATGCCCCCTTAGCGCTTCCAGGCGCCCAACCAAGTGTCCGATCTCATCTTTATTGATCATCTTCCAATCGACTTATTCGTTCATATATCAGGTCTAATTCAAAACCCCTCTGTTGCAAATATCGCACAAGAGCCGCTTTTCTCTTGTACATATTCTTCTCTTTTAGCTTAGACAACTTTTTTTCTATTGCCCGATCCACTTGATCTAGATAAGCAGACTCATCGATCTCTTCCGAAATCGCTCTTTCGATCAATTCCTCAGGAATCTGTTTATGCTTCAATTCAAGCTGTAGACGAACCCTGCCCCAGGCTTTCATTCTGAATTTTCCTCTTACAAAGGAACGAGCAAAACGCTCTTCATTGAGCACATCAAGCTCCTTCAGATGGTTGAGATAGTCAAGCTTTTCCTCTGAGTCTACACCCAGATCATTTAGTTTCTGTAAAAGCTCGGAAGCGCTCCGCTCCCTGTAGGAGCAGAACCTTCCAAGTTTTTGAAGTATTTCAGGGTTCAAGCTTTTTGTTCCTGTTTCCTTGTTTTGATCTCCAGCTTATTGCTATTGGCATCCTCGAAGTAATAATGAATGAGTGGAAGCGAATAGGAAGCCCTAACAGCGATCCACTTTTTATACTTAGCATACCATTTGCGTTGGAACTTTTTCAAGCCCTTGGTCAAATAAGCCTCAAGGAATGGGTGCACCACCAATGTGATCTTTCCTGTCCCAAAGTGCTTCACCATCTCCGCGATGGCAGCCTCCACCTTATCAACCATTAGGATCGTGGCTTCAACCTCCTGCGACTTGCCATCACCAGTGGGAAGTACCTCCATGGTATTGATCTCCATCTCAGGTCTAACTCGCTGCCGTGTAATTTGCACAAGTCCAAATTTTGATGGAGGTAAGATATGGTGCTTCGCCCTGTCATCTTTCATGCAATCGCGAAATGCATTGATGAGCTTTCGTTTGTTCTCATTCTTATGCATATCAATGAAGTCAACCACGATGATGCCGCCCATATCTCTCAACTTAAGCTGTCGTGAGATCTCTTCAGCGGCCTCAAGGTTTACTTTTAGCGCGTTGTCCTCCTGGTTCTTAATGTCCTTGGAGGTATTTCCACTATTCACATCGATCACGTGCAATGCTTCGGTATGTTCGATCACCAAATAGGATCCAGACGGCATGGTCACATGACGTCCGAAAAGCCCTTTGATCTGCTTCTCAATACCGAAAAAATCGAACACGGGGATCTTACCCTTGTAGAGGTTAATGATGTCTTTCTTTTCTGGAGCTATGGTAGCCAGATACTCCCTTAGTTCATAGAAAAGCTTTTCATCATTGATATAGATCTTGTTGAAGCTCGGGTTGAGCATATCCCTAAGGATAGCTTCACTCCTACTCACTTCAGACATTACTCTAACCGGGGCTTTTGACTTTTTCAGTTTCTTGGCCATCTCTTCCCATCGGGAATAGAGATCGGTCATATCCTGATTCAGTTCAGCCACCTTTTTATCCTCAGCGATGGTACGGATGATCACCCCAAAATTCTTGGGTTTGATACTCATGATCAACGTACGCAAACGCTCTCGTTCTTTTCTTGATCTGATCTTTTGTGAGATCGATATCTTATTTGAGAATGGTACAAGCACCAAATAGCGCCCCGCCAAACTCAACTCTGAAGATATTCTGGGTCCTTTAGTCGATATGGGTTCTTTTGTAACCATCACCAATATTGTCTGGTTTGGTTTTAAGACCTCATCGATCTTTCCTCCCTTATTGATATCGGGCTCAAGTTTAAAATTGTTCAAAGACACATCGTCTGTTTTGCCTTTCAGCTGACGTTCTGTGTACTTGTGAAGCGATTTTACTTGCGGCCCAAGGTCAAAATAATGAAGGAATGCATCTTTCTCATAACCAACTTCAATGAATGCTGCATTGAGTCCGGTCGTGAGTTTCTTCACCTTTCCGAGATAATAGTCGCCAACGGAGAACTGGCTTTCATGTCGCTCCTCATGGAGCTCAGTAAGCTTTTTGTTTTCTAGCAGTGCTATTTTTACCTCGGAGGGTGTAACGTTAATTACAAGCTCCTTGCTCACCTTAATACGTATTAAATTGGGGATCTTTCCTTTCAGTTATCTGAAACGATCAAACTCCATTTAAATTACTTCTTACGCTTATGGCGATTTTTTCTTAGGCGCTTTTTCCTCTTATGAGTGGCAATCTTATGCCGCTTTCTTTTCTTTCCGCTTGGCATTTCAAGTATTTTTAAGTTGTTCAACAATTTTTTCAACCTCCGCTCTCGATTCCTCATCTTCCGTTTTTTCGATGAAGGATTCGAAATATGAAATAGCCTCTGTTTTGTTTCCCAGGTTAGAATGTGATAGTCCAAGGAAATACAGGCACTCGACATTTTCAGGGTCTAGTGAATTGACCTTATCGAAGCGCTCTACAGCTTTTTCAAATTGTCCGGATTGTACTGAAAATAGCCCCATTTGAAAGTGAGCACGCGCATTCTCTGGATTTTCCTCCAGAATCTTTCTTAGCAGCATGATCCCTTGCATGGGACTTCCTCCTTCTTTATTCACCAATGTTATTGCAGAATCTATCATTAGATCAACCTCTGCAATCTGCTGGTCTGCCTCAAGAGGAGGTTTATTAGGCAAAAGAGATATCAGGGCTGCAATGACTGCAGCCACTAGTATTGCTATATATGATCCGCGTTTCAAACTCGGATTATTTCTTAACCTTAACGTTTTCCTTTACAAGGCCAACGAAGCTCTTGGAAGGTTTAAATGCAGGAATATTGTGAGCAGGAATAATAATGCTTGTGTTCTTGCTGATATTTCTTCCTGTCTTCTCAGCCCGCTTTTTAATGATGAAAGAACCAAATCCTCTCAAATACACATTCTCTCCTCGGCTCATTGAATTGCGAATGCTTTCCATGAAAGCCTCCACTGTTGAAAGAACCGCCATTTTCTCTATTCCAGTTTTCTCAGAAATCTCGTTTACTATCTCCGCTTTTGTCATGGTTCTAATTGATATTTAGTCGTTTAAATTCTTATTATACCTCATCTTTGAGGGGCGGCAAATATAGTTGAAAAACATTTAGACTTTTTCAGAGTTTTGCCTTAAAATCAGAGTCTTGAGTAATTTCAGTCAAAATCTGCTTTCTTGGTTCAAAAAGAACAAAAGAAGTTTGCCCTGGAGAGAGGATAAAAACCCCTATTTCATCTGGCTTTCTGAGATCATTCTTCAGCAAACCAGAGTTGAACAGGGCCTCCCATATTTTGAACGATTTCGATCAGCTTTTCCTAAGGTTAAAGACCTCGCCAATGCGGATATTGATGAAATACTAAAACTTTGGCAAGGGCTCGGATACTACAGCAGAGCCAGGAATCTGCACGCTGCAGCAAAAATGATCAGAGATGAACATGATGGCCAGTTTCCAGATAAATACAATGACATTCTGAAGCTAAAAGGTGTGGGGGATTACACCGCTGCGGCAATTGCATCAATTGCCTTTGATGAGGTGGTTCCCGTTGTAGACGGAAATGTTTTTCGCCTGGCAACAAGGTACTTTGGCATTGAAGAGGACATACAAAAGACAGGCACCAGAAAGCTCGTTAAAAACATACTTCAGGAAGAAATTGATGCACAAAAGCCGGGTGACTTCAACCAGGCTATGATGGAGTATGGAAGTCTGGTTTGCAAACCTCGTCAGGCTCGATGTGAAGATTGCGTGCTATCCTCCGGGTGTTATGCTTTGGCCAACAATAAAGTGGATACTCTGCCCATCAAAATCAAGAAACAAAGAATAAAAGAGCGCTTCTTCAACTACCTGGTGCTTGACCACAAAGGACAAACCCTATTAAATAAGCGCAACAATAAAGATATCTGGCAGGGGCTTTATGAGTTTCCTCAAATAGAAAGCGAACGGCTTCTTTCAGAGCAAGCGCTATTTGATCATAGTTCTGATATTCACAAACTCACTGGTTTAATACAATTTAAGCTTCTTGAAACCTACGATCTCAGCAAACATGTATTGAGTCATCAACACATTTACAGCAGGTTTTTTATCCTTTCAGGTGAAAGTGATCCTTCAGTTTCAGAACTTGTTTCAAAGTCTGAATTGGGTCAATATCCAGTGTCGAGGATGATTGATAAATTTTTAGAATCCCGACCTGAATTCCTCTCTAAAAAATCCTAGCTTTGTTTGAATAACAAAGGGTTAGAAGTGGCTGGAAGTGTAAACAAGGTAATATTGATTGGCAACCTCGGAAAGGATCCGGAAGTCAAGTATTTTGAAGAAGGCAGAGGTTTTGCTAAATTTCCATTAGCCACTACTGAATCGTATCGAGACAAGCAGGGTGAAAAGGTGGAACAAACTGAATGGCATAATGTCACAGTTTGGCGTCCTGGATTAGTTGACCTGGTAGAGAAATACCTTAAAAAAGGCAACAAGGTCTATCTCGAAGGCAGACTCCGAACGAGAAGTTGGGAAGACGACTCAAATCAAACCAAGTATATCACTGAAATTGTTGTCGATAATATGACTTTTCTGGGTAGTCCTAATTCAGACCAAAACAGCCAGCAAAGTCAAGCTTCAGCCAGTTCAAGTTCCTCTCAGAGTACTCAGCCAACTGCTCAGGCAGATAAACCTGATGTAGAGGAAGACGACCTGCCCTTTTAAGTTGAATGAATTTGGACGACCCCTCCCAGAGCACTCAAATACTGCTGATCCTACTCCAGGTCTTTAAGGGAATTTCACTGGAGGTGATCGTTTATTTCCTGATCGTTTTAGTTCTGATAGTTTGTTCCGGTCTGGTCTCAGGGAGTGAAGTAGCTTTTTTCTCACTTGAACCGAAAGATCACGAGTCTTTATCAGAACAGGATAACAAGAGCAGTAAGCAAGTTCTGCAGCTTCTGGAACGCCCTAAAGCCCTCCTTGCAACGATACTTATCGCCAATAACTTCATCAATATTGGTATTATCATTATTTCATCTGTATTAACCGAGATGCTCTTTGACTTCAGTCAGAGTCCTATTATTGGATTCATCATCAAGGTCATTGCGATCACCTTCATCCTTCTTTTAATGGGTGAGGTGATTCCTAAGGTTTATGCCAATCAGAATTCTTTACGGATCAGTCAGATCATGAGCTTTCCTATACTATTTCTGCGAAAGGCCTTTACCCCCTTGAGTCAGGTTTTGATCAGATCAACCAATGTGATCGACAAGAAATTCAATCGCTCGCAGCCAAGTATTTCGATCAATGATCTTACCAACGCTCTTGAATTAACCAAGGAAGATGATGTTGAGAAGGATGAACACAAGATCCTCGAAGGCATTGTTCGATTCGGAAACACAGATGTGAAACAGATCATGACCTCCAGGATCGATGTTTTGGCCGTTGACAAACAGCTCGACTTTGAGGAGATGTGTAATGAACTTTTAGATGCAGGATTCTCCAGGGTACCTGTTTACGATCAAAGCTTTGACAAAATAGCGGGTGTGATCTACCTCAAAGACCTTCTTCCTTATATCGATGAAGACAAAAGCTTCGAATGGCAAAAGCTGATCCGTTCTCCATACTTTGTTCCGGAGAACAAAAAGATCGATGATCTGCTGAATGAGTTCCGCGACAAAAAAATTCATATGGCAGTAGTAGTGGATGAGTTTGGCGGAACATCAGGAGTTGTTACGCTCGAAGATGTACTGGAGGAGATCGTTGGCGATATCTCAGACGAGTTTGACACCGATGATCTGATCTACAGCAAACTGGATGACAACACCTTCATCTTCGATGGTAAAACACCCTTGAATGACCTATATCGCATCCTGGAGATAGACGGGGATGACTTTGAAGACAGAAAAGGAGAATCGGATACCATTGCGGGCTTCATCATTGAGATCGCTGAACGCATCCCTTCACCAAAGGAGATCATAACTTTCAATAATTATGACTTCGAGATCGAGGCAGCAGATAAGCGAAAGATCTCCACTCTTAAGGTCAAAGTGAATGAGGTGTCCCCCGATAAAAACGCGAGCAATGAGGACTAGTCTTATTCTTTTCATCTTATTCTGCTTTGTTTCCTGTGAAGAGAACTATAGTCCAAAGCCTCGAGGTTTCCACCGGATCAATCTTGAAGAAAAGGCATATCAGACCTATGAAGGTGATTGTCCATTTCGCTTTGAATACCCTGTAAATAGCCTGATGGACGACCGCAAAGAAAATTGCTGGGTAAATCTCCACTATCCTCAGTTTGGCAGCACGATCCACATGAGCTACGTGCAACTGGACACATCGGACCTTAATCAACATATCGAGGACAGCAGAAAATTAGCCATGAAGCATTTGGTAAAGGCAAATGACCTGAAAGAGAAACAGTTTAAAAGTGATGAGCACAATGTTTACGGACTCAGCTATGATTTTGAGGGAAACACTGCATCGAATTACCAGTTCTTTCTAACCGATAGCCAAAAGCACTTCTTTAGAGGAGCCATGTACTTCAATATGGTGCCAAATGCAGACTCCCTTCAACCTGTCATAGACTACATCAAAGAAGATCTGGAGCATCTCATTGAGAGCTTTGAATGGACTGAAGCCTCCGAAAGTTGATCAAAGCATAATACTGTAGACCAAACATCAAACTCGCCAGCACCAAATGACTGGCTTGCATTGCCCTTGGAATAGCAAAATAGGCCATGATCGTTCCGGTTACAATCTCTATTGAAATTATTCCCAACACCCACAAATACAGTTTCGAGTTTGATGCAAGCCTGTAGAGTTTATAAGCGATATAGCCGTTTATAAGTATGATCAAGATCGAAAAGCTGCGATGCACATAAAAGATGGTTGATAGCTTATCGATCCAGCTATCACGAGTTTCGTAGCCTAAACTTCTTGCCAGAACGTCAATCTCTTGTCTGACCTGGGTACCCATGAATATTTGGATCAGTGAAAGTAAAACTGCAAAAACCAGAACATAATAGAGGCTTCTATTTACAATGGGGCCCGACCTTAAGCTGCCGGAGCTCAAGCGCTCCAGGTGAAGCAAAAGGATCACAATGACCAGGGCCAGAAACATATGAACAGAAATGGTTCCTGGTAAAAGGTTTGTAGACACCACAATGGAACCAAACCATGCCTGGAGTAAAATTGCGATCAGCAAGATTCCAGATAACAGCAATAGTTTCTTATTGCTAGAATACAACCGGACGGACCATACAAATAAGGCTAGAAGGAATAGGCCAGAAATAGCCCCAATAAGCCTATTGATGTATTCGATATAAGTTTTCAATACGTTAAACTCCTCTTCCTCATACACCGATTGATCGTTTGCAATTCTATGAGCCAGTTTTGAGAATCCAAAAGAGCTCAAATAAGCTGCCAGGCGCTCGTTCTTTTCCCTTCTCTTATTTGAATACTCTTCAAGATAATTGTTGGGTAACTGTTCAACTTCCGTAGGAGGTATATATTGACCAAAGCATTTTGGCCAATCTGGGCAACCCATGCCTGAGCCACTCATTCTCACAATGGCACCTGCCAATATCACCAGGTAAATAACTCCTAATGTCCACTTTACTAATGTATTAAACCCCTTCACAAACTCAAAAATATATTCTGTACTGAGCTACAGGCAAGAAACCCAATTGGTAACGTGTTACCATTTCCATTCTGCTCACATTGTACTCTTCAAAGAAAACATTGTTTCTAAAGCTAAGGTTTTGGAGTTCCACTGCTATTTCCTGAGCAACCTTCTTTGAATCTCTTTTCCAGCTCATACGAAGGTCAAATCTGAAATAATCAGGATAGCGCTGTTCATAGGCTCTGCTGTTATCAAAGACCTGAAATCCAAGCGATCGGCTTGCCTCCAGATCTACTGGAATATAGCGCTGTCCGCCTGTCCAAACTAAACGCACATTGGCAGAGAACACATTTCTTGCCTCCTCCCCTTCTTTTAATTTAAATTCAAATTCTTTCCCCAAAAGAAGGTTGCTGGCAAAATTCCCATTAAAGGCGGTGTTATACTCTTTACCATCAGAGGCCGTGAATTTTGACTCATAAAGCGATAGCGTAGATAAGAAGTAGAAGCCATTTGCGAGGAATCGCTCCAAGGTGAATTCGATACCATAATTTCTTCCAGAGCCCTGACTAGACATCGTATCTGGGAAGCCAAAGGTAAAGCCTGCTCCTTGATTCAGCAGAGAGTAATTACTGATGTTCGAATCAACTGGGATATTGCTTAGTTGCTGATAGTATAGCTCAGACTTAAAGCGCATATTTTTCCCAATGTTTCGATCTATTGAGATCACATAATGATCACTTCGTAGAAATCCAATATCCGTATTTGGATTACTGAATTGGCCATTACCTAAAGGCACTTTTCTAAAATATATCCTTCCTGGTGGCATCAGGCTGTGCCGGCCAAATCCGAGACCGATGCTCGTTCTGTCATTCATTTGCCATTTCAAACCAAGCCTTGGTTCAACAGCCTGTGATTCGTTGAATGTGAGGTATTGATAATGAAGTCCTGCATTCAGATCAAGGCCTTCACTCAATCTGAACTTCCACTGTAGATAAGGTTGGAACAAATAGGTGAAGCCATCATAATCCTGAAGGTAGATATATTGGTTTATTCTGCGAGCAAGCACTCTTTCATCGAGGTCAAAAAAGAGTCGATCTGCATATAACCCGGCCCTAATCAGGTTTCGGGAGTCTATCTTCCAGTTGTACAAAAAATTGGAGGAGATCCTGCCCTGTGCATTTTGATTTCGATAGATATTCACTGGCTCGCCAACTGGGGCAACACTATCATTGATAATGCTGAAATCAGAGATCTGAGTGGATACACTCAATCGCAAATAGCTCTTTTTACCGATAAGACGCTTGTGATTGAGCCCAACCACCCCTAGTCTGCTTCCGTAATGAAGATTTTCACCTTCGTCGTCGAAAAAGCTCTCATCCTCGGCACGCTCACTTGCCAGAAATGAAATGTCAGAAACACCAGCAATACCAAAAATACTTGTTGATCCTTTTTTATGAGGGAAATTAAACTTGAAACTGATGTCTTGATATTCTGGAACGGCTAGAGTTCCAAAACTGATCCCCATCAATTTGAAAAGGTCGAGCGTACTGTATCGATAACTAATCAGGTAGGAAGCCCTGCTTTTTTTGGAAAAAGGCCCTTCTGCCAGGAGCTCTGCTCCGTTAAACCCTAGCTGGCCTGTGAACTCCATTGTTTGGTTGTTTCCTGAACGCATATTGAGGTCGAATACCCCAGCAATTGCATTGCCGTATTCAGCAGGAAATGCACCTGTGAAGAAATCTGAATTTGCCAGGGTATTGTTGTTCAGAATGCTTATTGGTCCACCGCTCGAACCCAACAAGGCAAAGTGGTTGGGGTTGGGTATATCCACCCCTTCAAGCCGATATAGTACCCCCATTGAAGAGTTACCTCTAATGATCAGGTCGTTGCGATTGTCATTTGAACCCTGCACACCAGCAAAGTTTTGTGCCATGCGCGCCACATCATTCAAACTCCCTGCATACTTCTGGGATTCTTCAACTGAGAAGGTTCTGGCGCTCACCGTAGACATCTTATTTATAGGATCTCTTTTATCTTGCTCTGCGGTGATCACAACTTCGCGCGTCTTGATGAACTTTTCCTGCATTTCAACGCGTAGCACCAACTCTTTTGATGAATTCAGTTCAATATTGCTCATCAATTGGTTTTCATAACCAAGCATGCTGAACTGCAGTGATTGCCTACCTATGAGTACATTCTCCAAACGAAACTCTCCATTGACATCAGTCACCGTACCCTTAAGCGGATTGGATCCCAACAAAACGACGTTCACCCCGATCAAAGCCTGTTCGCTCGCTTTATCGATCACCTTACCTCGTATGGTTTGGCTCAGGTTCTGAGCACCAAGATGACTGGAAAGAAGTACAATGAATAGGAGCAGCGCTTTTCTCACGCTGCAAATTTCGCAATCAGGGGCTTACAGCCTGCGAATAATACTAAAAATATTAGGGAATTTGATCTCAGGTAGGCCTTGAAGAATGAACTCTGAATCATCATCTTTAGTATATGGTGCCTCCCCAGAAACATTTTTTTGCATGACCTGAGAACTAAAAGAATTCACTTTGTAATGATCCTGGCCATTCACTGATTGAATAAGTGCAATGATCTCTTTGTCGCTAATTTTTGAAGCATCATACTCCAGCTCGCAACTTTCCTCAGAGTAATTCACCGAAGCACTCAGTATCCCTTCGGTTTCGTTCAACTTATCTTCAATTGATTGAGCACATCCCATCGCGCACACCATACCCTCTATCTGCATATCGGCAACAAAGGTTTTGGAAGTTAATTCCTGACCCTCTTGTGAACTCGGGCTGCATGCCATGATCATTGTAGTGATCAGAGTAAATGCAAAAACTTGCTGAATCAATTTCATTGTTTCAAATATACACTTAGTTACTTAGATGTCAAACAGATAAAATAAAAGCATGTGTTAAAATTTGTTTTCAGTAGATGAAGCTAGGATAATGATTCAGATATCTTTGTCGGCTATCTATGGAAGAACAAGAGGAAATGTCGTTTTTACAGCACCTGGAGGTGCTGCGCTGGCATCTGGTCAGATCCATTTTTGCGATCATGGTCGGAGCCCTTGTGATCTTCATTTCTAAATCCTTTGTGTTTGACAACATCATCTTCGCTCCGAAGAATGAGGACTTCATTACCTTCAAGTTCCTTTGTAGGGCGTCGGAGTGGCTGGCAAACGTGTTGCCATTCATGTTCAGTGAAGACAGTATTTGCATTGGCAGAAACCTACCCAAACTTCAGAATATATATATGGCCGGACAGTTCATGACTCATATTCTGGTATCCCTTGTAGGCGGACTGATCATTGCATTTCCCTATTTGATCTGGGAGGTCTGGCGCTTTATTAGTCCCGGCCTTAAAAAGTCTGAACGCCGATATGCTACTGGAATTGTGGTACTTACCTCCTTTCTTTTCCTTTGTGGAGTGAGTTTTGGGTACTTTGTCATTACCCCCTTATCGGTAAACTTCTTTTTGAGTTACTCGATCAGTGAATCCGTTTCTACCATTCCAACCTTGAGTACCTACATTTCAACTATAGTAACGGTTGTTCTTGCTTGCGGATTTGTCTTTCAGCTGCCGAACCTGGTTTATTTTCTCGCTAAAGCCGGAATCGTAAATGCCAGAATCATGAAAGCTTATCGCAGACATGCCTTTGTTGGCTCACTCGTTCTTTCAGCCGTAATAACGCCACCTGACGTATTTTCTCAGATACTCGTCACATTTCCTTTGGTAGTTCTGTATGAGCTAAGTATTTTTATTGCTAGAAGGGTTGAAAAACGCGCAGCCTCTGCAGCATTATGATCTCAAGGAATTTAGTACTACTGTTTGCCTTATTGCTCTTAGCAATGAGTGGATTCTCGCAGAAGACCATCGTAAAGGGAGTAGTTAAAGATGCAAAGACCGGTGAATCCCTGCCTTTTGTAAATGTCGTTTTTCAGGGTAGTAAGATCGGTACAACTACTGATATTGACGGAAAGTACTACTTAGAAACCTACTACCCATCAGACAGTCTGATCTGCTCCTTTGTAGGCTATCAAAAGGCTTCAAGAAAGATCAACCGTGATATAAGCCAGGTTGTAAACTTCAATCTGACACCTGGAAGTTTCTCACTTCAAGAAGTTGAGATCGTTGCCAACAAAAAGGACGTGAATCCAGCACACCTCATCCTTGACAAGGTCATCGAAAATAAAACGATCAACAACAAAGAAAAATTGGCCGCATACGATTATGAGGTCTACAACAAGATAGAGTTTGATGTCAACAACATTCACAAAGAACTAGGTGATAATAAGATCATGAAGCCCTTCGAGTTTGTTTTTGACAACATTGACACCACAGATGAAAAACCGTTTTTGCCTTTTTTCATCACAGAAACCATGTCGCGTTTTTATTTCAAGAAGAACCCTGAAAACCATAAGGAGATCATCAAAGCCACCAAGGTGTCAGGACTCGAAAATGAGAGTGTTTCGCAGTTTCTCGGTGACATGTATCAAAACGTGAATATCTATGATAACTATCTCTATGTTTTCCAACAGAGCTTTGTAAGTCCCATTTCAAATTTTGGAAAATTTACCTACAACTACTATTTAGTTGATAGTGCCTTCATCGATAATTACTGGTGTTATAAATTATCATTTTCACCAAAGAGGAAGGCCGAACCCACATTTGATGGGCACTTGTGGATCAGCGATACCACCTATGCGGTGAAGCGCGTGGAAGCCAGCATATCAGAAGGGACCAACATCAACTTCATCAATCAATTTAAAGTGATCCAGGAGTTCTCCGAAGTAGAGAAGGAAGTATGGATGCTCACCAAAGATCAATTGATCGTTGACTTTCAGGTATCCGAAAAAGCGATGGGTTTTTACGGGAGAAAGATCGCCACCTACAGGGATTTTCATATCAATGAGCCACAGAGTGAAGGTTTCTATGAGATCGGTGATGATATCATTGTTGAAGATAGTGCCGTTCATCGGGGTGATGAATTTTGGAATGAACACAGGCACCAAAAGCTAAGTACTTCAGAAGAGGTGATCTACAACATGGTAGACACACTTAAAGAAATTCCGCGCTTCAATACCTACATCGATATCATCACCCTCCTGGTTTCTGGCTATTACGTTGCAGGACCTGTTGAGATCGGACCTTATTTCACCTTCTACAGCTTCAACCCAATTGAAGGTAATCGCTTTCGTTTTGGAGGAAGAACAAGTAACGACTTCAGCACACGATTTATGCCTGAAGCTTATATCGCCTACGGAAGTAGAGATCGAAAATTTAAATATGGAGCAGGTTTTCAGTTCTTTCTCACTAAAAAACCCCGACAGAAGATCAAATTCATGTACCGAAATGACCTTGAACAGCTAGGACAGGGAATTAACGCATGGAGAACGGACAACATTGTTGCTTCAGTTTTTAGGAGAAACCCAGCAATTCAGCTAAATGGCTTCGAAGAATATCGAGTTAACTACAGTAGAGAATGGTTTCAGGGCTTTTCTAATGAATTGAGCTTCAATAGAAGAAACCTATGGTCTGTTTCAGATTCTCTGCAATTTCAAACCCTTGCCAATGATGGGAGTCCTGTTGATCAGCCGAGTGTCACCTTCTCGGAGATCAGCATTTTAACTCGATTTGCCTACAAGGAGAAATATGTGGCAGGTGAGTTCGAAAGGGTGAGTCTGGGAACCAAGTATCCTACTCTTCAGCTCAAATATAGCATGGGCGTAAAGGATCTTTTTGACGGGGAGTATAACTACCATCGCCTGGTTTTGAATGTTAGGGATAAGATCTGGTTGGCTCCCATCGGGTTCACTAATGTGATCGTTGAAGCCGGAAAGATCTGGGGTAATGCTCCCTTCCCGGTTCTTGAACTTCACAATGGAAATGAGACCTTTGCCTACGATCCCACGGCATTCAATTTGATGAACTTTTATGAATTTGTGAGTGATGAATATGCAAGTTTATCCTTGACACATCACTTCAATGGCTTATTTTTCAACCGAGTACCATTATTTAGAAAATTGAAATTCAGGGAATTAGCTTCATTCAAGGGCGTTGTGGGGAATTTAGATCCCGCCAACCGGGATGTTATGCTTTTCCCTACTGGTTTGGGTGAGCTAACTAAACCCTATGCTGAAGCTGGATTCGGAATTGAAAATATTGCCAAGGTGCTAAGGGTTGATGCCTGGTGGCGTTTGGCTTATCTCGACAATCCTGATATCTCAAAATTTGGGGTACGCGCCTTGTTACAAGTAAGATTTTAAGATGAAACTGAGAGCTGAAAATTTAGTCAAGAAGTACCGCAAAAGAACTGTGGTAAAAGGAGTGAGCGTGGAGCTGAATCAGGGTGAGATCGTAGGGCTTCTTGGGCCTAATGGTGCTGGAAAGACCACCTCATTCTACATGATCGTAGGGCTGATCAAACCCTATGAGGGAAAGATATTTCTCGACAAAGAAAACATCACATCCAAGCCTATGTACCAGCGTGCCAAGATGGGCATTGGCTATTTACCTCAAGAAGCTTCTGTTTTCCGGAAACTAAGTGTTGAAGACAACATCATGGCAGTTTTGGAAATGCGGGTCCCAAATAAAAAGGAGCGCGAGGAGAAACTGGAATCTCTGATCAATGAGTTTGGCCTGGGGCATGTAAGAACAAATCGAGGTGATCTTCTCAGTGGAGGTGAGCGAAGAAGGACTGAGATCGCCCGAGCATTAGCAGTAGATCCAAAGTTCATCTTACTTGATGAACCATTTGCAGGAGTTGACCCCATCGCTGTTGAAGACATACAATCTATTGTGGCCAAGTTGAAAGAGAAGAATATTGGCATCCTGATCACGGATCACAACGTACAGGAAACCCTTTCCATCACTGATAGAGCCTATCTGCTTTTTGAGGGAAATATCCTGAAATCTGGAACTGCTGAAGAACTGGCTGAGGATGAGCAGGTCAGACGGGTTTATCTCGGAAAGAATTTCGAACTAAAAAAAACGCCCAGCCCAGATAAAGCAGAATGAGTTCGCTCCTTAATCTGATCAGGATCAAGCATTGGATCAAGAATCTCTTGATCCTTTTGCCCGCATTTTTTGCTGGAAATCTATTTGATGGGAACAACATCAATGATCTGATCGCTGGTTTTGTGAGTTTTTCGCTAGCAGCTTCTGGGATCTATATCATTAACGACTTAAAGGATCTTGATTTCGACAGGATCCACCCAGAAAAAAGAAAACGAGCCATAGCAGCTGGTAAGGTCAGCCCTTTCAGAGCAAAGCTTATTGCCATTGTGTGTTTCATTAGCTCAATGGGTATTGCTTACTTCCTCAATGAAGGATTCCTTTACATTCTCATCACGTATATCGCCATCAACTTCCTCTACAGTTATTTGCTAAAGAGCATAGCGGTAGTGGATCTTATTGTGATTGCCATCGGTTTTCTGTTGAGAATTTATGCTGGTGGCGAACTGGCTGAGGTTCCCATATCAAAATGGCTATTTCTTCTTGTATTTGAAGTGTCCATTTTTATCGGTCTGGCTAAGCGCCGAGATGACCTTTTGGTACTTGAATCCACCGGAAAATCAGTGCGAAAGTCCATTTCAGGTTACAGCATCAAGTTTATAGACTTCGGGATGGTCTTCCTTGCAAGCATCACCGTGTTAAGCTATATCATGTATACCTTATCTGAAGAAGTAACCAACAGAATTGGGACGGATATACTGCATTGGTCTGCTGTTTTTGTGATTATCGGGATCTTGCGCTATATGCAGCTTACCTGGGTTCAACAAAAAAGCGCTTCTCCTGTGAAAATCCTGCTTAGCGATGGCGTTCTTATCATCCTGGTTCTAGCCTGGCTCAGCTTCTTTGCCTACTGCCTGTATCTTTGAGAAGTGAAAGTATCTAATTGGGGAAATTATCCAAGAGTCGAAGCAAAGGTCATTGATGAACCCAAAGCTGCAAAAGGAGCATTTATTTGTAGAGGCTATGGAAGGTCTTATGGTGATGCCTCCCTTTCAGATCAGATACTCGATACAAGCACCACTCAGGGAGATATTCAAATTGTAGATGGTCATTTAGAGGCTGAGGCAGGACTGAGCCTGAAAGATGTACTGGATCATATCGTTCCTAAAGGATATTTTTTACCTGTCAGTCCTGGGACCAAATACGTGAGTCTCGGAGGAGCTGTTGCCTTCGACATACACGGAAAAAACCATCACAAGGAAGGAAGCTTTGGACAGAAGTTGTTGTGGCTGGAGCTTGAGAACAGTAATGGAGATATCCTCCGATGTTCTGATAAAGAGCACAGCCAATTATTTTATGACAGCATTGGTGGCATGGGCCTTACGGGTATCATTCGAAAAGTAGGCCTTGAATTAAAAGCCATCAAATCAAGCCTGATAGATCAGGAGCGAAAAAGTTTCAGCAATCTCGATGAAACGCTTGAAGCCTTTGAAAAATATGGCAAGAGAGATTACAGCGTGGCATGGATAGATTGCACCTCAAGTGGAAGCTCTTTTGGTCGTTCCATATTATTTCTCGGAACTCATAGTGAACAAGGCGAACTTAAAGTTCATGGTGGAAAGAACCTTAGTATCCCATTTTATTTCCCTTCCTTCAGTCTAAACAAATTCAGTATTCGGGCATTCAATGAGTTATATTTCCTGAAAAACAAGACGCATCAGAAGGCTCTTGTCAATTATGATAAGTTCTTTTACCCGCTGGACAGCATTCTTCACTGGAATAGGATCTATGGAAAAAATGGCTTTACTCAATACCAATTTGTTGTTCCAAAAAAAGACGGTAAACGGGCGCTTAAAAAAATCATAGAGTACATTCAAAAAAAGAGGGTATATCCCTTTCTTACTGTCCTAAAAGAGTTTGGTGAAGGGAACTCAAAGTCCCTGCTTTCCTTTCCAATGGCTGGATACACTCTGGCTTTGGATTTTAAGATACGGCCTGGACTTTTTGATTTCCTAAATGAGCTTGATGAGATTGTGATGAAATATGAGGGCAGGATATACCTCGCCAAGGACTGCAGGTTACCAAAAGAACATTTTAAGCAGATGTACCCAAAAGTTGATAAAAGTTTTGGTGACACCGCTTATAGTTCATTTCTTGCAAAAAGAATTGGGTTAAGATGAAAACACTGATCATAGGAGCAAATTCTGACATAGCCTTTGAGTGCCTTAAGCTCTGGGCTCGTATAGGTTATGAGCTTTATCCCGCAGTGCGAAATGAAGCAGAATTCAGGGCGCGGATCGAATCTGAATCCATTCAGGTCAAAGAGATCATTTCCTACGATGCACTCGATGCAGCTTCAATAGAGATGATCATCAAGGCTTGCCCATCTCCAGACCTTGCGCTTCTGGCTCATGGTGTATTGGAGCCCAAAATATGTGGTGGCCTTTCGAAACTCATGACCATAAACTTTGAGAGTTTGGCTTTCATTGCCGAACACTACGCTGAGCAAATGGCCAAAAAAGGAAAGGGCAGCATCCTTGGAATTGGCTCTGTTGCCGGATTGCGGGGTCGCGCAAGCAACTATGCATATGGTGCATCAAAGGCAGCCCTTCACACTTTTTTATCTGGCTTGAGAAATAAATATGGCGACAGAGGTGTTCAGGTTTGTACGATCATGCCAGGTCCAGTTCAAACCAAGATGTTGGAAGGTGCTGAGCTCAAGACCAGTCTAATTGCAGATCCAGAAAAAGTGGCAAAGGACATCGATCGCGCGCTGCGTAGAACTTCGACAGTCGTCTATACTCCCTGGTATTGGAGATACATCATGCTCATCATTCGTTCCATACCTGAATTCATATTCAAAAAAATGAAGCTTTGAAGAAGCTGGCACTATTCGACTTTGACCATTGCCTAACTGCGAGGGATAGTTTTCTGGACTTCTTAAAATATTGCTTTTCGAGTTCACGACTTTATTTCCATCTGGCTCTTCTTTTCCCCTACCTCATCAGCGGAAAAGAAGAAAAAGCCAAAGAATTGCTCATGCAAAGGTTATTCCGGTCCTGGAGTCCAGATCAGATGAAAAACTTTGCAGAATCCTATGTCCACTATCGACTTCCAGAAATCATGAATAAGCCGGTATTGGATGAGTTGATGAAAGAAAGAGAAGATGCTGAAGTTTTTGTGGTGAGTGCTTCACTGGACCTTTGGTTAGAGCCCTGGTGCAAAGAACACAAGGTAGAATTAATATGCACCAACTTTGATCTTCATCAAAAAACATTGCTTACCCCAAACTGTAAAGGAGAAGAGAAAGTGCGCCGAATAAAAGAACGATTGGCGCTTTCAAACTATCAGGATATTTACTGCGTTGGTAATTTACCCCAGGACAAAGCAATGCTTCAGCTTGGGAACAGGAAAAAAGTCATTAAATGATCTCGATACAATCAGCGTGAAACTCATTCTCACTTTATTACTACTCATTCTCTTCCAGAATTTGTATACGCAAAACTTCACCATTAGCGGATTTATGGAAGATAAAAGTAGTGGTGAAAAACTCATTGGAGCAAGTGTTCTTGAGCCCAATAGCTTTAAAGGAAGTTCGAGCAACATATACGGGTTCTACAGCCTAACTCTTCCAAAGGGTGAATATTCGCTTAAGTTCTCCTATGTAGGCTATAGCCCAAAAGTCTTGAATATCAAGCTAGATGCCGACACCAGTATCCGCATCGAATTAGATCCTTCGATCGAGCTAGATGCAGTTGAGATTGTCGGCAATAAACAAGAGCCGGTCGAAAGAATGACTCAAATGAGTGTATCTGAGATCAGTATGCAGGAGGTCAAACAGATTCCTGTGCTGCTTGGTGAGCGCGATATTCTCAAGACCCTTCAGTTACTACCTGGAGTGCAATCAGGCACAGAAGGGGGCAGCGGTATTTATGTTCGAGGGGGCGGGCCAGATCAAAACCTGATACTTCTCGATGGAGTTCCCGTGTATAATGCCTCTCACCTCTTTGGCTTCTTTTCTGTTTTTAATGCCGACGCCATCAGCAAGGTCAAGCTTATAAAAGGTGGATTCCCGGCCAGGTACGGCGGCAGATTGAGTTCGGTGATTGATATACGCATGAAAGAGGGCAACAACAAAGAATTTCACGGTGAAGGAAGCATTGGTTTGGTGAGCTCTAAGCTCACGCTGGAAGGCCCAATAATCAAGGATCGGACCTCCTTCATTGTTTCTGGGAGGCGCACTTACATCGACTTTCTTGCGCAACCTCTGATCAAGCGACTCAGCGAAGAGGAAGGTACACCCTTAGAAGCGGCATACTTCTTTTATGATGTCAATGCCAAGGTAAATCACAAATTGAATGATAATAACAGAATCTACCTGAGCTCCTACCTTGGCAGAGACCGGGGGTTTGCAGATTTTGAAACCAGTTTTGAGACGGAGGATGAAAGTGGGAGTTCTTCATTCAACAATGGTTTGGGTTGGGGAAATCTCACAACAGCACTAAGATGGAACTCCATCATCAACCAAAAATTATTTGTGAATACCACCCTCACCTATTCAGAGTACTTCTTTAATGTCACCACAGGTGTAGAAGAGCGAAGTCAGATCAATGCTTCAAGAGATACAAGTAGGTTTGAACTGGGATATGATTCTGGAATAAATGACTGGGCTGGTCGCGTTGATTTTGACTTCATTCCTAATCCGGACCATTACATCAAGTTTGGCATTGGCAACATTTATCACACCTTCAATCCGGGCATCAGTGCCTTTAGTTTCGAATCAAGCGCTCCTGGAGCAGACCTGGACACAAACTATGGGTCCCAGCTTGTTTTTGCGCATGAATATCACGCATTTATTGAAGATGAATTCCGATTGGGCTCGCGCTGGAAATTCAACGCTGGATTACAATTCTCAGGCTTTGTTACCGGCAAAACACATTATCCAGCCCTTCAACCAAGGTTTTCGGGGCGTTTTCTCCTCGATGATAAAAGTTCCTTAAAACTCTCTTACAGCCGAATGAATCAGTTCATTCATTTGCTCACCAATGCTACGGTGGGGCTTCCTACTGATCTTTGGGTCCCATCAACCGGGATGATTCCGCCTGAAAGAGCAGATCAATTGGCGATAGGATACGCCAGAAGCCTGAATAAGAGTATCGACCTTACTGTGGAGGCTTACTATAAAAAGATGGATAACCTTATCGAGTATAAGGAAGGAGCGAATTTCTTTGATCTGAGTGGTGGTTGGGAGAATAAAGTTGAACTTGGAACTGGAACAGCATATGGAGCAGAGATTCTGATCAGAAGGCAAGTAGGAAGAATTAAGGGCTGGTTGGGCTACACCCTGTCCTGGACAAACCGACAGTTTCCTAACCTCAATTTTGGTGAGGTCTTCCCCTATCGATATGACCGAAGGCATGATCTGGCAGCGGTGATCACATATGACATCAACGAGAGAATAGATGTTGGCGCTACCTGGGTATATGGCACGGGTAACGCTGTATCGCTTCCTACCAGTAGGTACTCCTCGCTCTCTTCAAACCCTTTTTTATTGGCCTTTGGCGCTCAAGACATTGAATATTATCGACAGCGAAACGGCTATCGAATGATGGCCTACCATCGTCTTGATCTGGGTGTGAATTTCCACAAAGAAAAAAGATGGGGTGAGCGTACCTGGAGCCTAGGTGCTTACAACGTTTACAATCGAAGAAATCCATTTTTCCTGTTCTTTGATCGCGATGCCAATGGTGATCCAGCTTTAAGTCAGGTCAGTTTATTTCCTATCATTCCATTTGTCTCCTATGCATTTAAGTTTTAAGATTTCAGCATATACATGCCTGATTTTCTGCCTGTTTGCCTGCAACACTATTCTCGATGTTGACTTACCAAAAGACGAGGTCAAAGCCGTACTCAATTCCTCGCTTTCAAGCGATACCGGAATTAGTATAACGCTAAGTGAAAGCACTGATATCCTCGATCCGGAAGAGGAGTATCCAAAAATTTCGAATGCTGAGATAAGCTTGTACGAAGATGGTCAGGAATTGGGAAATATTGAAAATCGTTCGGATGGTCTATTCTACTTTGATCATTTGCCAAAGCCTGGAAGCGAATACCTCATAGAAGTTGATGTGCCAGAATTTCCGAGTCTTCGATCTGAGTTTCAAATGCCTGTGCTTGAAGATCTCAATGGTATTGACACCACACGAGAGGTCGTTCAGGACTTTTTTGGAACAGGAAGAGAAGAACTACCAGCTCTTGAGCTTCATATCAGTGATCGTGCAGGTGAACATTTTTACACCACTAAGGCAGAAATAGAAGTTGCCTTGTTGGTATACCTTGATGTATTCTTCATCGACACGGTTTACGTCAAAACCCCGATAAGTCTCAACTCTTCTGACCCCATCCTTGGAGAAGGTGCTGAAGCCTTTGGCTCAGGTGATCTTGTTTTTAGCGATGAATTGTTCAGTGAGTCAGAATACAAGCTGACGGTCTACTATTTCGATGTTTACACCGAAGAAAATCCAGAGGAATTTGTTGACCTTGATGATGAAGATCTGATTCAGGCTATACAGAAC
This sequence comes from Salibacteraceae bacterium, assembly GCA_965659675.1. Taxonomy (GTDB): domain Bacteria; phylum Bacteroidota; class Bacteroidia; order Flavobacteriales_G; family Salibacteraceae; genus CBFHWY01. The sequence continues at coordinate 45,806 of CBFHWY010000005.1, forward strand.
CTTGGATTCACTCCAGATGATGTTAGAGTAGAATATGGGCCAAAGTGGGTCTATTTGAGCTTTGGTTCAATGTCTAAAGAGCTATTTGAATATCAGGTTTCTCGAACTCTTCAAAACAATAGTACAGGCAATCCTTTTTCTCAGCCAGTTCAGGTGAGTAACAACATAGAAAATGGTTTTGGTGTATTTGGAGGAGTCAGCTACACCAAATACAAGCTGAGCCTTCGCTGATCAAACAGCCTCGAGGGTGAAGCTATAAGATTCCATGATCATGTTGGCCAGGATCTTTTTGCAAGCTTCTTCAACTTTTTCTTTCGCGATCGCTTCATTTTCCGCATCAATCTCTAGACGAATATGTTTCCCTATGCGCACGTGATCGATCTCGGGCAGGCCCACGTTTTTCATGTTACTTGAAACTGCTTTCCCCTGTGGGTCTAGCAGATTGTCATTCGGCATTACGTCTATCTCAGCTTTGAATCTCATGGCTCGTGAAAATGTGTCGAAATATAGATATAAGTATATAAAGAATCATGATCCAGACTAGTGAAGAATACTCAAGGGTCAATGATCCCGGAACAATGAAAAAATAGTGTGCAAATGCGTAAAGAATGAGGAGCAAGGAGAAAATGAGAAAAGAATAACGCAACTTGTTCTTTTTAAATGAGAAAGACTCAAACTTCAGGGAGAACATTCTGATCGGAGAAACCATCAAGGCACATAAGATCACTGAAGTAAATATGTGGGTCAACGGCTCAAACATCAGATAAAAGACGGTAAAATCGTAGGTGTCCTGATAAAATATTGCCATGCTAATTCTAAGCGCACCACCCTGTGGTGGATAATACATATTTACTGGAACCTGAAACCCCATTATCAATGCATATGAGGCCACAACTATGGCCGCCGCTGGAGTAGGTAACCCAATGAACTCTTTGCTTTGGGTATCGTCTGTATTGAACTTTGCTAAACGCAAGGCGGCAAAAATTGGCACCAAAAGCCCCACACAAGCCATTAAGGTATAGGCCGGATCGCGTTCTAACAAAGGAGTATAGTATTGGTACTTTGAGATCACGATAAATTGGTATAACATGACGCCTGGCAGCACCCCAAAGCTCACAACATCTGCTAAAGAGTCTAACTCTTTACCAATGGCAGAACGCGCATTTAGGAGTCGAGCAGATAAGCCATCCAAAAAATCAAACAGAGCGGCAATGAAGATCATCACTCCAGAGTACTCGAGCATTTCATTAAAAGCAAAAGTGATCCCTAACAATCCACAGAAAAGGTTTAGAGCGGTAAGGCTGTTGGGAATGATCGATCGCATAGTTTGCTTTGGGCCGACAAAGATATCGCTTCGAATCAGCTATTATTCCCGAAACACAATTTTTCTTGTACACTTCAGTTATAAAGCAAGTACTTTTGCCCCATGCGCACTTTTCTTCTGATCATATGCGGCTTTTTAGTTGCTGACCTCCAGGCTCAGCTGGTCAGAAAGTACTCCAATGAATTTCTTCAGATCGGGGTTGGAGCAAGGGCACTTTCGATGTCAGGGGCGGTTGTTGCGAGCAACAATGACAATACCTCTATTTTTTGGAATCCTGCTGGTATGACACAAATTGATGCACGTATGCAATTTTCTGCAATGCATGCAGAGTATTTCGCGGGTCTAGCAAAATTTGATCAGGTTGCAGGTAGCTATCAGATCGATGATAAAAGTGTCATAGGTATCGGAATTGTACGGTTTGGGATAGATGATATACCCAACACCATTGACCTTGTTGACCAAAATGGAAATGTTGATTATGACAGGATCACCAGTTTTTCTGCAGCAGATCATGCCTTCTTAATATCCTACGGGAAAGAAACTAAAATAGAGGGGCTGAGCATAGGGGCAAATGCTAAAGTGATCTACCGTAATCTTGGGTCTTTTGCAAGTTCATGGGGCTTTGGAATCGATGCCGGACTGCAGTACCGCAAGGAAAAGTGGCGATATGGAGTAATGGCAAGAGATATCAGCTATACCTACAATGCTTGGTCATACAGTATTGATGAAAGAACTACAGAGGTGCTTACCACTACTGGAAATGAAATTCCTCAGAACGGCCTGGAGATCACTGCTCCGAGTTTGCAATTGGGAGTAGCACGATCCATTCCGTTAAGAAAGAAATTTGGACTGCTTACTGAATTTAATGCTTACACCTTCTTTGATGGGCAAAGGGCTTCTCTGATCAGCTCCAAGACCATTAATATTGAACCAAATCTGGGAATTGAAGCCGATTATGCTCAGATCGTTTTCCTTCGTTTCGGAGTTGGGAATATACAGCGTCAGCAAGCTGAGATCGGCAATTACAGCGAACTGACCTTCCAACCCAATATTGGCATTGGACTAAAATATTGGGGAATTCAACTAGATTATGCACTCAGCGACATTGGCGATCAATCAGTCGCGCTATTCTCAAACGTCTTTTCCCTTAAATTTGATCTCTATCGAGAAAAGGGTGCTAAAAAGACTAATTCATAGTATTTTCCTGTGTTTTCTAATGGTCTCTGCAAATGCGCAGGTCATTGGAGATGAGTGGATCGACTACAATAGGAAGTACCTTAAGATCCCGGTTTGGGAGGAAGGGGTGTACCGACTTCAATTTGGAGACCTCAATCAGGCCCTCAACAACATTGGTGAGAACATATTCAGTATTCCTGTATCGGAAATACAGATCTATCGCAACGGGGAAGAAATACCACTCTACTTTAACGGGGATACGGATCAGGACTTTGAGGTAGGAGAGTCATTTTGGTTCTATGGATATCAAAATGATGGAATGATCGATTCCTCACTCTACCTAAACGATGAACAGATACACCACTATTACAGCCTATTTAACGATACGGCCTATTACTTCGTGAGCTGGGGAAGCAGTGGAAAGCGTTTTGATGAGATCCAGGTTTTCAATTCAAGCAACACCGCAGATTACATCTGGTATGAGCAATTGGAGTTGTACGCAAATGGATATCAATACGGAGAAAGAAATCTCTTTGGCTCTACTGATCCCGAGTATCGTATTGGCGAAGGATATTTTGATGGGAATACAGGGAATGGCTCTTTTGGCTATACCCAAAACCGTCTGAAGAATGTTCCAAACCAACTGGTCTACAATCAGCCTAATGCCCCAGACGCTGAATTGGAATCAGCCATTATACCCGTAATTGGAGATCGACATAGTATCGATCTCCAATATGGAAATCCCCTAAGATCATTGGGTGTTCAGGACTGGGTTGGTTCATCTGCAGCATTCTATCAAGCCAACATTCCAGTATCCGATATGGGAACTTCGCAAACAGCTTTTCGCTATTTCTCATATACGACCAATCCACCTCCGGCGAATAATACTGCGCGCTATGCCATTAGCCACTTCAAGTTGAAGTATCCCAGACAGCTCAATTTAGCCTTTGGCGACTTTCTGCGTTTTCAATGTCTACAAAGCAGCGATAGCCTGACCTATCAGTTCAGCAACGCTCTCTCTGGGAAGTACTTTCTTTTTGACCCAGAGAACAGGGAGTTCCAGGAATTAAATGTGGTTTCATCAAGCTTAAATTTTAGCCTGATCCCCGGACCCGAAAGGGAGCTCATCCTTTTTCACAGTTCTGCCCTGCAGAATGTGAATCAGGTGTTAGCCGCAGGAAATGCTGGAGTTTTCACTGACTACTCAACACTGGCTGCTGATTCTAGCTTTTTGATCATTACTCATCCGAGTTTGATCCAGGCAGCCAATGATTACGCCACCTATAAGAATAGCAAAGGATTAGGTGCCCTTGTAGTCAATGTCGAAGATCTGTATGAGCAGTATGCTTATGGCGTCAGAAAGCACCCATTAGCTATCAAAAACTTTTGCAGAAGAGCCATAGATTCATGGACCAGCGACCCTGCATACCTTTTCCTTGTTGGGAAAGGAATAAGCTCACACCTTACCCGAAAGAATGCTGACAATTTTGGAGATAATCTGGTCCCCACATTTGGATACCCTTCGTGTGACAACCTTTTTACCACCAGGATCAATGGGAGTCTTTATGACCCGGTGATCCCAACAGGTCGTTTGAGTGCCAGAACCCTTCAGGATGTTCGAGACTATCTGCAGAAAGTGCAGGAGTTTGATCGGGCCATAGATACTGTGGATCAAAAACTGGAGAATCAGATATGGAAAAAGAGGATCTTGCATTTCGCCGGTGGTACATCTCAGGCAGAACAGGATCTTTTTGAGCGCTATCTGACAAACTACGGTCGAATTGCAAGTGACTCCATCTTCGCAGGAGAGGTTTTCACCTTCTACAAGAACAGTTCTTCGGCGATACAAACCAACATTAGTGACTCTGTCAAGCTCTTGATCGATGATGGAGTGGCTTTGATGACCTTTTTTGGACATGGAGCTGGAGGGCAGCTGGGCTTCAGCATTGGAGACCCTGAGACCTATGAAAACCAAGGAAAATATCCATTCATGATCGCAAACTCATGTAATGTCGGCAATATCTTTTTAGAAGATGTGGGAAGCCGAAGCTTAAATGAAGAGTTCATTCTAGCTAAACAACGCGGTGTGATTGGTTTCATCTCAAGTGTAGAAAATGGATATCCCTATAACCTTGATGAATACACTGTTGCATTTTATCGGAATTTTTCAAGGCATTCATATGGTGCAAGCCTTGGAGAGATCATGCAAAAGACCATCAGAGATATTCAGCGCCCATCACCCGTTGTCAAATGGACATGTTTGGAAATGAGCCTTCACGGAGATCCATCTCTTTCCCTATACCCCGCAAAGTTTCCTGAGTTGAGTGTCGTCGAGAATTCCATTGAAGTATCTCCGGAACAGCTTTCAGTAGACCTTGACTCATTTAATATCATGGTGAACATTGATAACCTCGGTCGATCAAGCAGCCAAAATTTTCCAGTTAGATTACATCATAGTTCTTCTGCCGGTCTTGACACCAGTTATACTGTGTTTGTTAATGGCATAAACCGAAGGACTGAGGTGAATTTCAATATCCTGATGAACAAAGAACTCATGCCTGGGGAGAATCAATTTGAACTTGAAATTGACCTCCCTGAAAACAATGTTGCTGAAGCTTTTGATACGGAGAACAACCGCTTGAGTTTTGAGTTATTGATCACCTCCGATGAACTCATTCCAGTGATCCCGGCAAACTATGCTGTGATCCCCGATAGTTTTCCTACGCTGGTAGCTTACACCTCCGAACAGAACGCTCCAAGAAGAGAGTATTACTTTCAGTTAGATACTACCAATTCTTTTGATAGTCCGATACTTCAGGAAAAGATCCTGATCTCAGATGGTGGTATAGTGAGGTGGACACCGGACTACGCATATTTCCCTGATTCTGTGGTTTACTACTGGAGATGTTCTCCCAATAACTTCTACGCGCAAGACATGAAATGGAGAGAGCGAAGCTTTCAATATATTCCATCAAAAACTGGACGCGGTCAGGCGCATATTGATCAGTTGAGACAAAATCGGTTGGACTATCTCGAATATCAATCAGATTCCAGAAGTTTTGAATTCATTCCTGTAAGAAGAAAGCTTTCGGTTAAGAATAGAGGTAACCCGTCCTTTGGAGCAGATTTTCAAGAGCTCTATGATATTCTTTTTCGACTTGATGGGGTGATTCAGGGACAAGGTGTTTGTGCTGCAAGACGATCTATGCATGTCGCCGTTATTGACCCAATTTCACTGGAGTGTTGGCCAGCTGATAAATACCTTTTAGGTCAGTACAATGAAACAGGAGGCTGTCGAAACTTCCTTCCCAAACAATTCATGTTTGATGTTGAAGCGAACGACGACCTCGATTCTATGGTAAGCTTGTTGAATAAGTATGTTCCTGACGGGCATTATATTCTGGCCTACAGTGGAATATACGCTCGCTTTCAAGAGGCAAACCGATGGAGTAATGCACATTTTAAGGCCTTCGAAGACCTTGGAGCGGATAGTATTCGATTTGTCGAAAACGACCACCCATATATTTTCTTTTGCAAAAAAGGAGATCCAGCATCGGCCATCGAAGTACTCGGGAACACCCCTAAAGATGTGATCAGTCTTGAAGTTGATCTCGAAAGCAGGGGAAGTTTTGGCTATTCTACTTCTGCTGAGATGGAACTGCTCTCAGAGATCAATCTTTTCTCTGGCAAGATCAGCAGTTCAGCCAACGAAGCCACTGAGGCCAGGGTTTACTTCGATGATGTTGCAGCTATTTCGGTTTACAACAATAGCTGGTACATAGACACGCTTCAGCTGATCAGCTCGAGTGAAGCGAAGGTTCGAGTGATGGTCGAAGACAGCACAAACCGAACCGCACCTCAACTTAAGTACTGGCATGTTCTGGGACCAGAAGTTCCAGAGATCTGCATCAATCCTAGTTTGAGCGCCGGAATAGACAAGGATTATTACGAAGAAGGAGAATCGATCAATTTAAGTTTCGGCATCGAGAACATCTCCCGTGTTGATATGCCCGAACACAAACTATTGATCGAATTCATATCTGATGATGCATCTCAAGATAAAATTGAATGTTTCTATGACATGGAGGCGCTCACAGCAGGGAAGAATCATACGCGGGACATGAACTTCTCAAGTTTAGGAATGAGCGGTGAAATGAGACTCCGCTTGACTGTCAATCCAAAGGATAGCAGCTGGGTGAAGGAACTTAAGCAGTTCAACAATTCTACTGAATACTCATTCTTTGTTGCAAGTGACGACTTAAACCCACTTCTGGATGTGCGTTTCGACGGAAAGTACATTAAAGATGGTCAATATGTTCACTCAGATCCTTTGATCAGTTTCCAGGTGATCGACCTCAACACCTATATCGACATTCAAGACACTTTGAACCTACAGGTTTGGTTTGAAGAAAATAACGAAGGTTTTAGCCCTTTAAGCTACGCTAATGGAGACCTTAGGCTTGTACAAAAAGACGATAGCCTAAAGCTCTTGGTTCACTTTGAACCCGATCTTGAACCAGGGGCATATCGAATTCGCGCAAATGCAAAAGATGTAAAAGGCAATAGTGCTGCAACAGATTATGAGATCAGTTTTAGGGTGAATGACGAGCCGGGAATTGTTTCTTACGGAGCTTATCCAAACCCTTTCAGAGATCATACTTTGTTCCGATTGGATATCTGGGGAGCCGAAACTCCAGAAGATCTTCGCATTGAGATTTTTGACACCAAAGGGACGCTTATAAACGCTCTGGAATTAGGTAAATCACCAGAGCTTAGAGTTGACGAAAACCAAGTTGAATTGTATTGGAACGGTACGGATAAAGATGGTCAATCACTACCTGCAGGTACCTACTTTTATGAGGTTCACAGTGAGCAACTCAAAAGCTTTGAACCGGGTAGTATACCCAAAGGCAAGCTCATATTGATCAAATAGGAATATCTTTTGGCTGCAGAAAATATGGCCGATCCAGCGAACACCAAATATTACTTTCCCGACCTCGACGCAAGTCGGTTCCTTGCATTTGCTGCTGTATTTCTCTTTCACGCGGTTAAATCAAATAATTCGGGCTACGATGACGCCTATTATCAGTTGATCAGAAGTCATCTTGATGTTGGGCATTTAGGCGTCGACTTCTTTTTTACGCTCTCTAGTTTCCTCATTTCTTACCTCCTTCTCTTCGAATTGACACAGGAAAAGAAGATTCAGACGGGCAGGTACCTTATGAGAAGAATATTGCGGATCTGGCCTCTCTATTTCTTTATTCTCCTGATGGGCTTCATGGTCGTACCAAAGCTGTACATTATTATGTTCCCCAATGATTCATTGAGTCTTCCTGATCTGGCCCCCTTTGTTCTTTTCTATTCGAATTTCTACATGATGGAGCACGGTGCGTCATTCATATTTATCCTAAGTATACTGTGGACCATCTCCATTGAAGAACAATTTTATTTGCTCTGGCCATTTGTATGTAAAGTCGGAATTAGAGCCTTTCCCTGGCTCGCGATAATGCTCATTGTTATTTCTGTTGCTGCCTCCTTCTATCTCAATGAATCGCAAGCCTACTATCACAGTTTGAGCTATGGGACGAACTTTGGGTTTGGAGCGCTAGGGGCCTATCTGGTGATCAAGGGCCATAGCATAATTAGGTCAATAGAAAATCTGACTAAAAGCAGTATTCTATTCTTTTATATGACCTTTTTCGTTTTAGTACTGAGTTACCCATATTGGAATGAAATCAATTTTTTGGGGAAGTTTGAGAAAATCATCTTTGCCGGATTCTTTGCTTTAATTATTCTCGAACAATCATTTTCAAAAAACAGCTTTTTAAAATTGAGAAATTACCGATGGATCTCTCATGCCGGCAAGCGCTCATATGGTCTATATGTATATCAGGCATTGGCCATTATTCTCATTAGCTCTTTGCTCGGTAGTCTAATGACAGAAAGTAAATTAAGCATCTACCTCATCAAACCACTACTGTCTTTCGGTCTCTGTTATGTATTTGCATTCCTCAGCTACCGTTATCTTGAAAAGCCATTCCTTAAGTTAAAAAGTAGATTCAGGGTGGTATGAGAAGTTTAGGGCATTTCCAATTTGAGATAAACAATACGGAATGGCTGCGCGACTATGAGCAATTCTGTTGGCTCGATAGTGGAAGTTTTCCGGGCAAACATCTCATCGGTCTGGGAAACAGATCGGAGTTCCGAGGAAAGGGGATTCAGGATCTTGATCAACTACAAACATGGTTGGATAAAGAATCTGAATTTGCCTTTGGCTACTTTAATTACAAGCTAAAAGATCAGCTTGAAGACCTTAAAAGCAAGAATGAATGCCTTATCGAATTTCCGGATCTTTATTTCTTCACACCTGAGATCCTTATCAAAGGAGATGGGAAACACTGGGAACTTTTTTCTGACTCAGTATTTGATCCGCATGTCCTAATAGCTAAGATGGAAGGGCAGCCAGAGCCTCTACCTGGACTTGATATTCATCTTGAATCACAAATCACAAAGTCGGAGTATTTAGATAGCTTGAACGGCATACAAGAACACATCCAACTGGGAGATATCTACGAGATGAATTTCTGTCAGGCTTTCTATGCTAAATCTAAGGCCATTGATCCTTTCCATACCTATTCGCGCATAAGAAATAAGCTAGGCGGCCCCATGTCTTCTTTTGCCCGTTTCGGTGATAAATTTATTCTTTCAAGCAGTCCTGAACGATACCTCCAAAAGATCGGCTCAAAAGTGATCTCTGAACCCATAAAAGGTACTTTAAAAAGAAGCGAAGACCCTCAGGTGGATTTCCGTTTAAGAGAAGCCTTGAGAACTAGTGAGAAAGACCGGGCTGAGAATGTAATGATCGTTGATCTCGTAAGAAATGATCTCTCTCACATAGCCAGAAAGGCAAGTGTTAAGGTTGAAGAATTGTGCGAAATATATTCATTCCCGAAGGTTCACCAAATGATATCCAGAGTCAGCTGCGAGTTTGATGATTCGTTTGAGCTTGTAGATATCATCAGACACAGTTTTCCGATGGGCTCTATGACCGGCGCTCCCAAGATCAGAGCAATGGAACTCATAGAAGAGTACGAAAGCTTCAATCGTCAACTATATTCCGGTAGTATCGGCTACTTTGATCCAGAAGGTAATTTTGACTTTAGTGTTTTGATCCGAACCCTCTTCATTGACCAAAAAAAAGACCTCTGTCTGATCCCGGCAGGTGGTGCCATAACCATCCTTTCTGATCCTGAACAGGAGTACGAAGAGTGTTTGTTGAAAGTTGAAGGAATTAGAGACTTACTGAGGTCTTAATCCTCCAGGAATCGGAAACCGACCATTAATTCATGTGAGCCAGTACTCTGGCGACGGAGGTTCGAAATTGGGAAGTCATAGGAGTACCCCAGCATAAACTTTTCTCTGAAGCTGTATCCAAACATGGCTCCAATAGCATCCTCACTTCTATAATTGAAGCCCAACCAAATATTCTTTTGATAGATCGCTCTTACATTGGCATCAACCTGAATTGGAAGCGGGTCAATGTATTTGATGAGGAATGAAGGTTGTATTTGGAAATCCCCACCAATATCGAATGTATAGCCACCGGCAGCAAAATAGTGATTGCTGAGTCTGCTCAAGGTGTTGTTGTAGGCATCAAAAAACTGCAACCTTGAACCAACAAGCTGTGGGGCAGATATGCTAAAGAACCAGCGATCCTCTTCATAGAGATATAATCCAGCGGCAATATCTGGTACCAGAGCAGATTGCAATGAGGTACTTAATACAATGTCATTGATGTCTTCCAGGTTTATTTTGCCTCCATCCACGGCAAACTGTAATAACCCTCCGGCCAAACCAAAACTTAACTTGATATCGTCAGTGATCTTGATCCTATAAGAATAAGATACCTGAAAGCCTGATCTTCTTGTTGGGCCAGTATAATCTGTAAAGACATATCCACCGATTCCCATGTTATCAGCGCCTCCAATTGGTCCATGCATGCTGAAGATATAGGTTCTTGGCGCATCGGTGATTCCCAACCATTGAAATCTATGATTTGACTGAACCTTGAAGTATGGGCTGGTGCCTCCAATAGCAGGATTGGTCACGTAATCATTGATCAGGTATTGAGTGTAATGAGGAAGCTGTTGAGCTTGACTCAACATCGTGCTTAACATCAGCGATATGAACAGTAACTTTCTCATTATCTCATAATAGTAACTGGTCCGGTCACAACCCTTTCCTCTAGGCTATCATCATTGAAGTCGATCACATAATAATAGGTCCCCACAGGAAGATCCTGACCTTTGTAGGTTCCATCCCACGGCACAGAATATCCAGTTGACTGGAATACAAGTTGTCCCCAACGGTTGTAGACTTCTACCTCCACATTCGGATACTCACTAAGGTCTGTTGGTCTCCAAACATCATTTACTCCATCGTCGTTTGGCGTAAAGCCATCTACAAGTTTCACTGACTCAACCTCAATATTCATTGTATCAGTTGCACTGCATCCAAATGCTGTAGTTACTTCAACTACATAAGTGATATCCTCATCGGGTTTAACGATCGGGTTGTATTCATCCGTTTGTCCCACGAAGTAGTCAGCTGGACTCCATTGTACCGTTTCACCAGCTATTGCTGTCGGATTGCCACCAATTACCACCTCATCACCAATGGTGATCACCTTGTCCTCTCCTGCATCGGCACGAACATATGGCACTACGCTTACCGAAATGGTGTCATAATCGATACAAAGTCCGGCGGTAGCCTCTACCACATATTGTCTTGCGCCACCTTCTGGAACGAGTCTGAGAAGATCAGAGTTACCAAGTACAAAGCCCAGGTCATCAAACCATCTGTAATTCACTGAGGCATTACTGATCGATGTTGCTCTCAGGAAGATAGAGCCTGGAGTACCACATACACTGGTATCTTCAGGTGCGATCACTTCAAGGTTGGTTGCTACTCCAATATTTGCCGTTAGAGAGTCTTCACAACCATTAACGTCAAGTACTGTCACTTTATATTCTCCCTGGATCAAGCCAGAAACATCTTGCACCCCAGCGCTGAAACCTCCAGGTCCACTCCAGTTGTACGTGAATGGTGCCGAAGGTCCAAATACTTCAATGTCCACTTCACCATCATTTGTCGACTCACAGCTTGCATCAGTTGTAGCTGCAAGGTTGAGGTCGAATGTGTCTGCCGGGCTAATGTTAAAGCTCGTGAATGACTTACAATTTGCAGAGTCTGTAACCTCTACCGTATATCTTCCTTCACATAAGCCAGAGATATCATCGGTAGTAAAGGCACCGGAATTCCAGCTATAGATGAGGTTACCTCTTCCGACTGCGGTGATAGCGATCTCTCCGTCACACAGGCCTCTACAAGTTTCATCCTTGAGAGTGTCGAGTAATACCACTGGCGACCCAACATTGCTAATATTCACCACTTCCTGTTTAGTACAGTTATCAGCATCAGTAATATTCACAAAATAGCTTCCTGCTGTGATGTTTGTTAAGCTATCCGTAGTTTCTGGCGGAATGAATGGGTTCTGAGCTCCATCCAACCATTCATAAGAATATGGTGCTTTTCCACCAACAGTTACCACCTGAGTCTGTACAGAACCATCTCCGGATTGACAATTTGGTTCAGTGATATTAAATCGCGCAATGATCTCAGCAGGCGACTTAACTTCAACAGTATCTGTTGCAATACAACCAACAACATCTGTTACCTCCACTCCATAAACACCTGCGCACAGATTGTCAACTGTATCGCTACTCGCACCGAGTCCTACCCAATTCACGGTGAATGGTGGAAGTGCATTAAGGACGTTCACATAAGCCCTACCGTCGCATGATCCGAAACATGATGTAGAATCAGCATTCAAGCTGATGCTAGGAGCAGGAGTATTGCTTAAGTTAAAAGTGAAGATCTGCGTAAGTCCATTCACGTCTCTAACACTTAGGCGAATGATTCCAGCACATCGATTTCTTGTTGTATCAGTATTGTCTCCATTATCCCATGTGTATGTGTAAGGTGCAACTCCACCAGAGATCACTACTGCAATTTCTCCATTACAAACATTACATGAAGGATTGGTGATAAGCGAAGTGTCGAGTCGTAATACCGTTGGGTTTGCCATTATGATCGAGTCCACCACTGAACAACCGTTCTGATCTGTAACCGTCACATAATTGGTTCCCACACAAAGGTTATTTGCATTAGGCGAAGTTGAACCTCCAGTCCATTGATAACTATAGTTTCCAGCTCCACCGCTTGCAAGAACGCTTGCCTGTCCATCACATGTACTGATTGAACTCACATTCGACACTAATGAAACCGTTTTGCTGATCGGGCTTGCAGCCTCAATTGTATCAGTAAAGAAAGAAATACAACCAAGGCTATCAGTCACCTGAAGAGTATATGGGTTTGGACACTGGTTGAGGAGATCTTGTGAGGTGCTTCCGCTTGTCCAGCTATAGATCAATGAGCCAGTACCTCCGCTTGTGCTCACAAAAATATCTCCATCGCATGCCGCTGGGCAAGATTCATCATTCAGACTATCCAGGCTTATCAAAGCAGCATTAAGGTTGCTAAGTGTAATATTTCTTGAGGTATCCTGACAGCCATTGGCATCTTCTATGGCAAGGTTATAAATACCTGCACCCAGATTGTTAGCAGTATCCGTTGTTTGAGAAGGGATCAGTGCTGCAAGGGAATTATCAAGCCAATTGTAATTGTAGTTTGCTGTTCCACCACTCACACTAGCAATGATCTGGCCATCATTCGCACTGCAATTTGGATCAATAGTTATGAAGCTCGCTGAAATAGCTCCTGGCTCGTTGATCACTATGGTATCAACAGATATACATCCAGCCGTGTCGATCACTCTAGCTTCATATGTACCTTGTGAGAGTCCCGTAACTGTGTCGTTCGTTGATGGTACAGCTGGCCATAAGAAGGTCACATTGCTCGTCGTTGAACTCACTATACCTAAACCGTCAGCTGACCCATTACAGCTAACATCAACTTTACTCATCGAGATATTAGGTGCCCCTGGGTTAGATAACAGATATGTTTGGGTGACAGTATCCACTCCATCGCTCACACTCACTGTATAGAAGCCTGGGCACAAGCTACTTGAAGTCTGTCCATTATCACCATTACTCCATGTATATGTCAAGCTACCTACTCCCCCAGATGCCAGCACAAAGGCAGTACCATTACAAGGTGTAACACCACAAGCTGGATCTGAACTATTTGTGCTGTCAATCGTGATCGGAAGAGGCTCTGTGATCACAACTGTATCAGTAGTGCTGCAGTTGTTAGCATCGGTCACCGTAACCACATAGGTATTTGCACACAAGCCAGTGGCAGTATCTCCAGCCGCATTGGTGCTTACACCCGTTGGCCAGCTATAAGAATAATTTGGTGTTCCTCCAGACGCCTGTACACTGGCAATTCCATCACATTGACCCGCAGCAGTCGCGTTGCTAATTACCGTGTGTGATAAGGTCAATAGGTTTGGTTCATCGATCGTATCTGTGAAGAAGCTCAAGCAGAAGTTATTGTCTACCACGCCCATTTGATAAGGCCCAGCACATTTATTTGTGATATCCTCTGATGTTTCTCCACTAGACCAGAGGAAGTTCAGACCGCTACCGCTAACCGTCAAGAATATGCCTCCATCACACTGACCATTACAACTAACATCCACCAAACTATCAAGTGTGATCACAGGTCCACCTGCGTTGCTCAGGGTGACATTAAATATTCTCGAGCAGGAATTGGTGTCCGTTACCTGAAGATTATAGATACCAGCACTAAGGTTTGTTGCTGTGGCACCAGTTTGTGAAGGTGTCAGTGGATTTAATGCAGTATCGAGCCACAAGTAAGTATATCCAGGGGTTCCACCACCAACACTCGCTGTTATCTGTCCATTGCTTAGTAAGCATCCAGGTTGAACTGAAGAGACGCTCGCACTAAGTTGGTTTGGCTGATTAACAATCACAGTATCTACAGAAACACACCCAACTGAATCTGTCACTCTCACCTCGTATGTCCCAGCTGATAAACCAGTAATTGAATCATTCGTGGATGGAATAGCTGGCCAGTTATATGTAACCGTTCCTGTTGCCGAAGCAAAGGCGATCCCATCTCCTGAACCATTACATGAAAGGTCTACTTTTCCGGTGCTTACTAGTGGCCCCCCTACATTCGATATTGGATAATTCTGCACAAGGGTATCAGAACCATCGGTAATTGTAACCGTTGCCACACCCGGACATCTGCCCGATGTTGTTTGGCCGATATCTCCATTATTCCATATGTAGGTCAAAGGTCCTGACCCACCGCTAGCAAGCACGAAAACTTCCCCATCACACGGAACTGCATTACATGTAGCGTTGCTCACATTAAAGCTATCGATCACAATGCTAACAGGTGCACTTATTAGTACTGTGTCTATTACAGAGCAACCAAGAGAATCAGTGACAGTCACAAAATTCTGACCCACACAAAGGTTATTGGCAGAAGAGCCCGTTGAACCACTTGTCCAACTGTAAGTATAAGGAGGGGTTCCACCACCTGGAGAAGCTGAGGCAGCACCATCACAATTAGTTGGAGCACTCGCATTACTCACAAGACTGGCATTTGCATTGATCGGAGTGGCACCATCAATGGTATCGGTAAAGAAACTTACACACCCAAGTTGATCTGTAACCCTCAGCGTGTAGGCTCCAGGACAAACACTATCAAGGTCTTGAGAACTTGCAGATCCAGGAGTCCATTGATAGAGATAATTTGGGTTTCCTGCAGAAACAGAAACAAAGATGCCACCATCGCAGTCGGAAACACAGGTTTCATTGTTTACGCTATCCAGACTAATCACCGGTCCACCAACATTTCCAATTGTAAATGGCAATATCTGGCTACATCCTTTTTGATCGAAAATGGTGACATTGTAGGTATTTGCAGCATATCCAGTATCTGTGCTATTCGTTGTCAGTCCACCAACTGGCCATTGATAAGAATAGCTTCCATTTCCGCCAGAAGTACTTGCAGTGACCTGACCATTTGCCAAACCACAATCAGCAGGAACAGTTGAGAAGCTTGCGCTGATTGCTAATGGTTGTTCAACTGTTATAGTATCAAAGAAGTTACAGCCATCAAGACTAGTAACAGTTACAAAATAAGTTCCTGCGGAGACTCCTGAAATAGAGTCTAAAGTATCATTGACCGAACTTGACCAGTTATAGGTAAATGGTGCATTTCCAGTAAGCACATTGATTCGCGCTACACCATTTGATTGACCATTACATTGAACACTGTCTGCTGAGCTCGTCGCAGTGATTTGAACTGGATTAACAACCGTTGCACTATCTATGGCCTGACATCCATTCGCATCTGTGACGGTGGTCGTATAGGTATTCGCACATAGATTTACAATACTATCCAGTGTATCATTTACTGAAGTACTCCAGTTGTATGTATAAGGCATGTTACCTCCGCTTGGGGTCACTTTTACTTCTGCATCACATACTGTAAGCAAACAACTCAATGGCTTAACATTAAAGCTCAAGCTCAGTGATCCACTATTGTCAATTGTGTCGGTAAAGAAGGCCTGACATCCCGCAGTATCTTCTACTTGCAAAGTATATGTCGTATCGCAAAGACCAGTAATATCTGGAGTGGTATCCCCATTAGACCAAATAGTGGAAACCAGGGGTCCGTTGAAACTTCGAATACTGACGTAGATCTCACCGTCGCAAACCCCTTCACATGAGGCATCAAAAATGCTATCTAAACTAACCTGAGGTGCTCCAAAATCATTAACCGCTACGTTGGACGCTGTTGCACTACAGCCATTTGTATCCGTAACAACTACATTATATAGCCCAGAGAATAACCCAGTTGCAGTAGCTCCCGTTTGTCCTAAAGCTGTACCTGCAGAATCCCAGGCATAAGTGTAAGGTGATGTTCCACCTGATGCAAGAACGCTTGCTGTACCCTGGTTACCACCGCATCTGGCTGGAGTTGAAGAGGTACTTAAGCTTAAGCTACCTGGTTCAGATAAGCTTTGCGAAACAAACTTTTGACATCCAAAAGCATCAGTGATCGTCACCGTGTAAGTAATTCCCCCTCTTAAGTTGATGGCTATACTATCCGTTGCCCCTGTTGTCACTGTTGAACCATCGCTGGCAGACCAGGCATAGGTGTAAGCTCCACCTGGGCTTGGAGTTACGGTCAAACTTCCATTGGTATCTCCGTTACAGGCTAAAGTGGTACTATCACTAAATACCAGGTTATAGGCAGGCGGCTCATTAAGCGTATAGGAATTGGTATCTGCACAGTTATTGGCATCAGTGATGGTTACACTGTAACTAAAATTCCCAGCAAGGCCAATTGCAATACTATCACTTGCTCCGGTAGCTACCCCAGCAGTCCAATTGAATGTATAAGGTTGTTGTCCGTTTGATGGTGTGATCGTTAAGCTTCCTGTAGAATCACCCCCACAAATGATCGCAGTGCTATCCGAGAAGAAACTTGTGATAGCTAATGGATCGGTAAGGATTGTATTGACAGTATCCCTGCAGCCACTAGCATCTGTAACGGTCACAAAAATTGCAACCCCACCCTGAAGACCTGTTCTGATGCTATCGTTTGATCCTGCTGTTCCAGAGGACCAACTATAGTTAAACGGAGCTGTACCCTGATTCGGGGTTACGATCAATTCACCATCCGAAGCACCATTACATGTTGGATTCGTGGATGAAGTAAAGCTCGCGGCAAAATTATTTGGGTCACTCAAGGAGTCAGATATACTTACTGAACAACCATTGGAGTCGCTTACCTGAACGCTATATAAAATTCCTGCAGAAAGGCCGATGGCGATGCTATCACTAGTTCCCGTGCTAACTGCTGGAGTCCAGCTAAAAGTGTAAGGCGAGGTTCCACCCGTAGGAGTCACTGTTAATGATCCATTATTTGAAGGACCTGAACATGATAGTGCTGTACTATCAGTAAAGCTAGCTGAAAGAACTAGTGGGTCTAGGAGCTGCTTATCACTTGAGTCCTGACAGCCATTCGCATCTGTTACGATTACGCGATAAGTGTCTGCCCCAAGGTTAATCGCAATTGAATCAGACACTCCTGTGTCTACCGGTGCAGCACTTCCAACTCTTAACCAGTTAAAACTGTAAGGTCCTGTACCGTTGATCGCCTGCGCAAAAAGTCTGGCGTTGGTATCTCCAAAACAACTTATCCTTAAGCTATCAAATATCGAAGCAACTACCGCGCTTGGTGCAGAGATCGTTCTGCTAATCGTGTCACTGCAACCAAGTGAATCAGAAACCACTACAGTGTAAAGTACACCCGAAGTCAGGTTGATAGCTATACTATCTGAAGAGCCAGTGCTCACTGCGGGTGTCCATGTGAATGTGTAAGGTGCCAGGCCTCCGGTGGGTGTTACGGTAAGACTTGCATTTGTATCTCCCGGACAACTAATACCGGTGCTATCGGTAAATTGAGCTGTTGGTCTAACCGGATCTTGAAGACTAATATTATTCGTATCGGTACAGCCATTGACATCTTGTATCACAACCTGATAGTTCGTACTACCATTCAAACCAGTAGCAATGCTATCGCTCGCGCCGGTAGTTACTGCTGGACTCCATGTAAATGTGTAGCGAGGTGTACCACCATTCGGAGTAACTGTAGCAGAGCCCAGTGCCGTACAGCTCACGCTGGTACTATCGGTAAAGCTTGAAGTGAGGTCTTGAGGTTCTGATAAAGTTTGACGACTCGTGTCAGTACATCCTCTTGAGTCTGTCACTACAACTTGATATTGGGTTCCACCGCTTAGGTTTATCGCAATACTGTCATTTGCTCCTGTTGTTACAGCAGGTGTCCATGTAAAAGTATAGCCTGGTGTACCTCCATTTGCGTCTAAGGTTAGGCTTCCTGTGGTATCTCCAAAACAAGAGACCGTGCTACTATCAACCATACTGGAACTTAAAGCTGGTGGGTCGCTTAAGGTGGCATCTGCTGAATCTCTACATCCATTCGCATCGGTAACTACAACGCGGTATGTTGAGGCATTTAGGAGAATTGCGATACTATCCGTAGCCCCTGTAGATACGTTTCCGCCTCCTAATTTTGACCATGCATAAGTGTAATTTGGAGTACCTCCACTTGGGGTGGCTATCAGTTGTCCATCCGAAAAGAAAGTACAACTAACTGAAGTGCTGTCAGTAAAGCTTACACTCACTCCACCTGAGGCTCCTGTCAAGCTAATTGAATTTGTGTCCGTACATCCACTTGCATCGGTTATTACCACCGAGTAGGTAACTCCGGAGGTTAGATTGATCGCAATGCTATCACTAGCTCCGGTTGCAACAGTGCTTCCATCGCTTGCCGACCAGCTGTATGTATAATTAGGTGTTCCTCCGCTTGGGGTTATGGTAAAGCTTCCGTTGGTATCTCCTGGACAGGTTAAAGTAGTACTATCGGTAAACACAGATGTGATGGTCAATGGATCCTGAAGTGAAATGTTATTTGTGTCTGTACATCCGTTGGCATCTTCAATTACCACTTGATAATTGGTGTTTCCACTTAATCCTGTTGCAATGCTATCGCTTGAGCCAGTTGTAACAGCTGGACTCCAGGTGAAAGTATAACCAGGCGTACCTCCGGAAGGAGTAACAGTTACGCTTCCATCTGATACACCACTACAGCTAACGCTTGTGCTATCCGTGAAAGTTGAATTGATATCTTGTGGTTCAGACAAAGTTTGGCGACTTGTATCTGTACAACCATTAACATCTGTTACAACAACCTGATATTGCGTTCCTCCACTTAGGTTTATGGCAATACTGTCATTTGCTCCTGTTGTTACAGCAGGTGTCCATGTAAAGGTATAACCAGGAGTTCCACCATTTGCTTCTACGGTCAAACTACCTGTGGTATCTCCAAAACAAGAGACCGTGCTACTATCAACCATACTGGAACTTAAGGCCGGCGGGTCACTTAAGGTGGCATCTGCTGAATCTCTACATCCATTCGCATCGGTAACTACAACACGGTATGTTGCAGCATTCAGGAGAATTGCAATACTATCTGTGGCTCCTGTAGTAACATTTCCACCACCTAACTTAATCCATGAATAGGTGTAATTTGGAGTTCCTCCACTTGGCGTGGCGATGAGTTGCCCGTCTGAGAAGAAGGTACAGCTAATGGATGTGCTATCTGTGAAATTCACACTTACCCCGCCAGTAGGAATATCCAGGCTTGCCGAATCTACATAAGTACAGCTATTATTGTCGCTTACAGTCACTCTGTAAACAACTCCTCCAGACAAGCCGGTTGCTATACTATCACTAGCTCCGACGGTTACCGCAGGATTCCAATTATATGTATATCCAGGAGTTCCTCCGCTAGGAGTAATGGTCAGTGTACCATTGGTATCTCCCACGCAAGTGATTGATGTACTGTCTGTGAAAATGGCTGTCACAGGACTAGGCTCAGACATTATTCGAGCATTCGTATCTCTACAACCACGAGAGTCTGTGATAATGACTCCAACTGTATCGGAAGGAAGGTTGATTGCAATACTATCGCTTGTTCCCGTCGTAACGGTTCCGTTTGCACGAGCCCATATGTACGTATACCCGGGTGTACCACCACTTGGAGTGATTGTCAAGCTCCCACTTGAATCCCCATTACATTGAACTGTTGTACTATCTGTGAAAGTTGATGTAAGCTGCAGTGGGTCAGATAGTGAAGCCTCAGTTGAATCCTCACATCCGGCGCTGTCAGTCACCACAATACGATACGTTCCAGCATCAAGGTTGATTGCAATACTATCAGTGGCTCCAGTTGAAACCGCACCTGAAGGCAATTTAGACCAGGAATATGTGTAAGGAGTAATTCCAGAGTCAGGTGTTGCAAAAAGCTGTCCATTCGCATCACCAAAGCAGTTGATCGTCACACTATCGGTAATAGCAACCCTGAGATCTGATAGCTCTTCAAGTTCAACTACCGCTGTATCCTCACAGTTGTTGGCGTCAGTTACTGTAACTATATATGTTACCCCAGAGGTTAATCCTGTTGCGATGCTGTCATGCACAGGCGTGCTTACCCCAGCTGGCCAACTAAAGTTAAAGGGAACTGTTCCTCCAGATACCGAAATTCGTGCTGTTCCAGTTGAGTCTCCAGCACACAGCACATTCTGCTTGCTCGCAACCGAAGCAACAAGGAATGAATCTGGTTCATCGATGAATATCGAAACCGTATCTGCACACGACTCTTCATTTGTGACCGTAACTGTGTGCGTTGCTGACCATAAATTGGTTTCTGTACTATCGCTTCCTCCGCTGCTCCATGCATAAGTTACTTCAGGCTGACAGAACCCAAATCTCATATTGGGTCTGCGGTTCGCAGAGCCTGTAATAGAGTCAGCTAAACAGGCATTTCCAGTATTCGATTCGTAGTATGTGGACGATCTGTAGCTGGTATTTGTGCTTCGAATCTCACTGTTTACCAGAAAGTTACTTGATGGATTGTTATTCCAACACACCTCTACGACTAAATTTGAGCTTCCGTCCCAAACAAATGCATTTTGAAATTCATGAGTCTTCCATGTTGGAGTGAACGTGCCAAGTGGTATTGATAAGCCTGCGCTATCAAAAACATTAAATAGACCAGTAATAAATGTATCGCTCGGTAGTGAATCCAGGTTGGTGCAACCTAAGTTGATCTCGAAATTATCGATATCACCGATAAATCTGTCCTGACTGATTAAAAATGAAAGAGATGAGATCTTAATATCAGCAGGTATTCCAGCAGATGAAAGCTCAGATGCTCTATATAAATACTGCTGTTTCGCCTTTCGTCTTCCTCCATAAGGAGCAGGAAATACATTTGAGCCGTTAGTTACAGCGCCAGTCCCCAATGTATCTATGCTCGTTGAGTCACAAAGATCATCAGTGATTCCACAAGATGTGATATCAATACTTACCGTAGCCTGCCCCGTGCTATCACCTTTACAAAGGATATCAAGGCTGTCAGAAATAAACGCCGTAAAATCAGCCGGGCCGTTTACGTAGTAACGATAAACAGTATCACATCCGTTTTGATCAGAAACTGTAACAAAGTATCTGCCCGCACAAAGGTTTGTTGGATTTGACGTAGTGTCTGAAATTCCAGACCATGAATAAATGTATCCTGAGGGTCCTGCAACGGTTGGTGTTCCCCCAACTACAGAAGAAATATCCACCTCACCAGAACAACCCTGATTACAACCAATATCAAACACAGTATCAGCGGCAACAGTGATCGGGTTAGTTTGAGCGATATTTGTTGAACCTAATGACGACTGAGTGTTATTGAAAGAGTCTATAACGGTTACCGAGTAAGAATCCCCAGAGCTAATGCCTGTGATCGTTTGAGTAGTTAAACTTGGGTCGAGCACACCATTCTTTAACCACCTAAAACCGAAAGGCCCTATTCCTCCGGTGAAATTCGCAGTAAGCTGTCCATCTGCAATATTATTGCAAGACTGCTTGATCTCAGTGTAATTCGTTGCATTTACGGTATCAACAACCTCGATCTTCAAGGTAGCCGAATTTCTTCCGCTTACAGGACAATTATCATCTATGGCATCGATGCTGAATGAGAAAGGTGAACCCGAAGTTGTACTCGGTCTCCATCCTATGGTGGCTGTG
>CBFHWY010000006.1:0-61565 GCA_965659675.1 Salibacteraceae bacterium
TGGCTCGGGCTCAATGAATGGGCCATACTCATCAGTCAGGTATTCTTTTGGAGTCTGTCTGCAATCGTCATGTACCTCACCTGCATTGAGCTTGGATTCAATAAAAAGCTGGCTTATGCTTCGGGATTGCTTTTGGCCATTGATCCAGTATCAAGCTACTTCGCTTCAGTGATCATGACGGAAAGTCTATTTTGCCTATTGCTCATAAGTGCTGTTTATTTTCTGATCAAAGAACGTTTGATCATCAGCGGAGCGATATTTGGTTTAGCTATTCTCTGCAGACCCATTGCCCTTTACCTGCCATTGTTAATCATCTTGTTCCTTTTGATAAAATATAGAGCCATTGATATCAAAAGACTGGTGAAACCCATCCTTTACTTTGGGCTTCCCATCATTCTGCTGATACTCCCCTGGGGACTGAGGAACAAAACAGTATTTGGCGAGTTCTTTATATCCAGCATAACCGAGGTGAATCTGCTATTTCATACTGCAAGTAATATCAAAGCCAAGTCTAGTGGTTTGGACGCAAAAATGATTGAAATGGAATACCGGGAAAAGCTCCTTGGCGACCTGGACTGGAATGAAACGGCCAGCATCCCGATATTTAAAGAACGCAGTTGGGATGAATTCTTTTATCAAGTGAGTGAAGAACCGCTCGTCTTTGTGAAAATCTACAGCCGCTCTTTTTTGATGTTCTTTATCAAACCCATGCGCTCCTATTTTGATCAACAATTTAATCTTGGGAGTGGTGGACAGATCAGCGGTGTGATGAATAAGACCCCCGGATTTCAGCAGGTGATAACAAACACAAGTTCAGCGGCCTTATTCATGGTTGCCGTTCAGTTGATCATATTATTGCTTTTGATCATAGGTGGAGCCAGCAATCTTTTTGGCAGCCAGCTTAAGAATTCTAACCTGATACTCATAGCTCTTTTCATTATCTACTTTGCTGCGAGCAGCTCTTTGAGCGAGGTTGATGCCCGCTTTCGACTTCCAGCCTATCCATTTATGATTATACTTGGTCTTTCATCAGGGATCATCGCAAAACGATTCACTTGAATACAGAAAGAAGAAAAGAGGCAGATTTTTATTACCTACTCCTGGGTGGGCTGTTTATTGCAGCTCTGATCACCTGCAACCTGATCGCCAATCGTTTTATCAGTGTTGACCTCGGCTTTAAGACCTTTGTTATTTCTGCTGGTGTTCTGCCCTACCCGGTAACTTTTCTTATCACCGATGTGCTCTCAGAGATCTACGGAAGGAAAAAGACCAACCGCGTGATCATCGTGGGTTTTGTGGCCTCATTTTTTGTGCTTGGCATTCTTTGGAGTTCTCAATACTTCAATGCCGTAGGCTTCTCACCGGTTTCAGACGAACAGTTTGATATCATGTTTGGGAATTCATGGAGAGTAGTGCTTGCTTCAATGATGGCCTATTTGACGGCTCAATTAGTGGATGTAAGACTATTCCATTTTTGGAAGGATCTGACCAAAAAAAAGCATCTATGGCTCAGAAACAATGCATCGACGGTATTCTCACAATTGGTCGATACCACCCTGGTGGTCTTGGTGCTCTTTCTTGGGGTTAGAAGCAGCAATGAGCTTTTCTCACTCATTCTGGATGGTTGGCTCTTTAAGGTGATCTGTGCTTTTGTAGACACCCCCTTATTGTACGCTGCAACCTATTTATTCCGCAGAAAATTTAAGCTGGCGTTTGGAGATGAGATGAGCTATTGACATTATTTAGGAGCTACTTGGTCACTTCTGCTACATTTAATGCTTCTTAAATGACTAATTTTGACCCTGAAAGAAGGAGTTGATATGAGAGGAATACTTATTGCCTTATTAGGTTCATTCATCAGTCTGTTTGCTGTTTCTCAGCAGATGTATGATCCAGTAAAATGGAGTTTTGAATCAGAGGCTATCTCTGCTAACGAGCATGTATTAAAAATGACTGCGGTAATACAGGACGGATGGCATCTGTATTCTCAGCACCTCCCTTCAGACAACGGACCAGTTGCCACAGAATTCAGCTTCGATGACAACGCTGCGGTTTCATTGCTTGGTAAAGTTGAAGAGCCCAAAGCGAAAACAGAGTATGATCCGAATTTCGATATGGATCTGAACTTCTTCTCTAAGTTGGTCACATTCACTCAAAAAGTGAAGATCAGCGAGGACACCAAAGTAAAAGGCAATGTCTATTACATGGTCTGTAATGATAAAATGTGTTTGCCTCCAGAGGAGGTCCTCTTCAGTTTTGATCTCAACCTGGGAGATGGAAATAGCCCAAATGAAGCAGAGCCTGAAACCATAGAAGAACCTGAGCAGAACGAATCTAGTTTCAAACCCGGCGAAGAGACTGGCATCTTACAACCCGTTAAATGGGAATTTACACTAGAAAAGAATGAAAACGGGGATCTTCAGGTTATTGCCTCAGCCAATATAGATGAAGGTTGGCATTTGTACTCTATGGACCTCCCAGATGAGGATGGCCCTATACCAACAGAATTTAATGTTGAAGTAAAGGATGGTATCGAGTTGATCGGTGACGCTACAGAAGAAGGAAAGCGTCTTACGGAATACGATCCGAATTTCATGATGGATCTAAGTTATTTTGAGCAGAGTGCAAGGCTGGTTCAAAAAGTGAATCCAGGACAGGCAAAATACATCGAGGGTTACGTGTATTTCATGTCTTGCAATGACGAGAAATGCACCACCCCTGAAGAGGTCAGTTTCAAACTTGAGACAGCAGGTTTTGTGGATGGAGCCATCATCGAGGAAAAACCACAGAACAAAAAGAAGGAAACACGTTCATTGACCGCTATTTTCATTGCAGGGTTTCTGGGGGGGCTGCTCGCCCTGCTAACTCCCTGTGTTTTTCCAATGATCCCGCTAACCGTAAGTTTTTTCACCAAGCAGAGTAAGACCAAAGCAAAAGGTTTTTCCAATGCTATGCTTTATGGGATCTTCATCATTCTGATTTATGTGATCCTTGGGTTCATCATCACAGTCACCTTCGGGTCCGATGCGCTCAATGCACTATCGACGAACTTCTGGTTCAACCTGGCCTTCTTTATTCTCTTTGTTGTTTTTGCTATTTCCTTCTTTGGCGCTTTTGAGATCACGCTCCCAAGTTCATGGATCAACAAAGCTGATTCGGCAGCAGACAAGGGTGGGTTGATCGGTATCTTTTTTATGGCCTTCACTCTTTCTCTGGTTTCCTTTTCATGCACTGGACCCATCATTGGTACCCTACTAGTTGAGGCTGCGATCAATGGAGGAGTTGCAGGTCCGCTTACAGGAATGTTTGGCTTCTCATTTGCGCTTGCCTTGCCATTTGCGCTCTTCGCTGCCTTTCCTGGCTGGTTAAATTCACTACCACAATCTGGTGGCTGGCTAAACTCGGTGAAAGTTGTTTTAGGTTTTCTGGAGCTTGCACTTGCGCTGAAATTCTTATCAAATGCTGATCTGGTTGTACAAGCCGGGATACTGACCCGCGAGTTATTCATTGCAATTTGGATCGGGGTATTTGGAATGATGAGTATGTACTTATTGGGGCTTTTCAGACTTCCCCACGATAGTCCGCTGGAGCGCCTTTCGGTTGGACGCATGCTATTTGCCACTGTATCGCTGATCTTCACGCTCTACCTCATTCCTGGACTTTGGGGTGCGCCACTAAAGTTAATATCTGGATTTCCTCCACCGATGTTCTACAGTGAATCACCCAATGGCGTTGGAGCCACTCAAAATGCTGCTATTGTGAATTCAGATGGCTCAGGATCTCATGACAATTCCGCACATTGTCCGCACAATCTGAATTGCTTTCACGATTACGATGAGGGAATGGCCTATGCAAAAGAGGTCAATAAGCCCGTTATGCTAGATTTTACGGGATGGGCCTGTGTGAATTGCCGGAAAATGGAAGAACAGGTTTGGTCTGATCCTGGAGTACTTCAAAGACTTCGAGAAGATGTGGTATTAATTTCTCTCTACGTTGATGAAAAAACAGAATTGCCTGAATCGGAGCAGGAAGAAGTTCAGATCGGTGATAAGTTAAAGCGCATCAAGACGATCGGAAATAAATGGAGCGCCTTTCAAGCTCTTGAATTTGGAACCAACTCACAGCCCTACTACGTGATATTGGATCATCAGGGGAATCAAGTACATGAATCTGCAGCCTATGATCCAGATATCGATCTTTTCATCGACTGGCTGGATCGAGGTACAGAAGCTTTTGAGAAAAGGAGTAGTTAATGGCTGGAGCAAAAGAAATCCTGGAGCAGAGTCAGCAGAGCCTCAATAGCTTTTTAGCAGATGAAGATCAGCTATCTCGTATTGATGCCGTAGCCGAGATGATGACCAATGCACTTCATTCTGGCAATAAGATCATTTCATGTGGAAATGGAGGTTCGATGTGTGATGCCATGCATTTTGCCGAAGAATTGAGTGGCCGATTCAGGGAGGATCGACCAGCCCTAGCAGCGGTATCCATTTCAGACCCCTCTCACATCAGCTGCACAGCTAATGATTATGGTTTTGAGCAGGTATTCTCGAGATATGTTGAAGGGCTCGGAAACAAAGGAGATATTTTGCTTGCCATTAGCACCAGCGGGAATTCTGCTAACATCCTAAAAGCCATAGATGCCGCAAAAGAAAAAGGAATGAAATGCATTGGCCTAACGGGGAAAAATGGTGGACAAATGGCGGGGCTCGTAGATCTCGAGATCAGGGCTCCATTCTCTGAATATTCAGATAGAGCCCAGGAAATCCACATCAAGGTTATTCATTGTTTGATCGAATTGATCGAGCGCAGCATTTTTCAGAAGTAATACATTTGCCGCCATGATCTCAGGAAAAAAGGTGGTAGTTGTGATGCCTGCTTACAATGCAGAACTCACGCTTGAAAAAACATACAAAGAAATCCCCTTTGATATTGTTGATGAAGTAATTCTGGTTGATGACCACTCTTCCGATGCTACCTCCGATCTTGCAAAGAAGATCGGCATTCAACATGTGATAAGACATGATGAGAACAAAGGCTATGGAGGCAATCAAAAAACCTGCTACAATAAAGCCCTTGAGATCGGCGCTGATATTGTGATCATGGTTCATCCAGATTATCAGTACACACCAAAGCTCATCCCATCAATGACCTATCTCATAGCTCAAGACCTTTATCAGGTTGTGCTGGGATCGAGGATACTGGGGAAAGGAGCCTTAAAAGGTGGAATGCCCATCTATAAATACATAGCCAATCGACTGCTCACCTTGTTTCAGAATATACTCATGAATCAAAAGTTATCTGAGTATCACACAGGTTATAGGGCCTTCTCCAGAAAAGTTTTGGAAGACATCAACTTCAATGGAAATTCCGATGATTTTGTGTTTGACAATCAAATGTTAGCTCAAATAGCCTATAAGGGTTATGAAATGGCTGAGGTCACTTGTCCAACCAAATACTTTGACGAAGCATCGAGCATTAACTTCAAAAGGAGTTCTATCTACGGAATCGGCGTGATCAAAACCTCCATACTTTTCTTTCTGGGAAAACTAGGAATCTATAAAACGAGCATTTTCCGTTAGAGGAAGAGGTCGAAGTTGATCGCTTCAACAGACTTTATCTCTGGAACTGCTTTTAAGATCGCCTCCTCTACTCCTGCTTTAAAGGTCATGTTGTTCATCTGACAGGTAGTGCAGGCGCCCTTTAGTTGAACTTTTGCGACTCCCTCTTCGGTGATCTCAACCAACTCAAGATCTCCACCATCTTCTTTCACAAAGCCCCTGATCTCATCCAGAGATCGATCTACTCTTTCAAAGAGTTCATTCATGCTGCTAATTTACGTCGCTTTTCTTAAGTCCAATATTTTTTATCAGCTCAGCAATAAGCTCCTCAAAGGCCTCTTCCTGGATACTATCATCCTGAAGCACTGCCGGATGACCTACGTCACCCGCTTCTCTTATTCCCTGGACTAAAGGGATCTCTCCGAGAAATGGTACCTTCATCTGGCCAGCGAGGTCTCTTGCCCCTTCCATTCCGAAGATATAATACTTCTTGTCGGGCATATCCGGTGGAACGAAATAACTCATATTCTCAATTATTCCCACCACAGGTATATTGATGCTTTCCAATCTGAACATTGCAACACCTTTTCTGGCATCAGCAAGGGCAACCGGTTGCGGTGTACTGACCACGATCGCTCCACTTAATGGGGCAGCCTGTACCAGAGTCAGGTGAACATCACCTGTTCCAGGGGGAAGATCGAGTAGCATGATATCAAGTTCACCCCATTCCACATCATTGATCATTTGTTCGAGTGCTTTGGACGCCATCGGCCCTCTCCATACCACGGCATCATTGATTCCTGCGAAGAAACCAATAGACATGAGTTTAACTCCATAGGATTCTACTGGAGCAATTTTTGGTTTGCCATTCACCTCAACTGGTTTCGGCTTATCAAAAAGCACATCAAACATCAATGGCATACTGGGACCATATATATCCGCATCGATCAATCCGACCTTATATCCTTGCTGACTGAGTCCTACTGCAAGATTTGCGGTAATAGTAGACTTCCCCACGCCACCTTTTCCACTGGAAATGGCGATCACATGTTTTACTCCTGGCAAAGCGCTGCGTTGCTCTACTTCCCGATCTTTTGATTTGGGTAGGGCTTCAAACATGATCGCGAGATCAAATTTCTTTTTGAGCTTCTGATTCAATTGATGCTCACAAGCATCTTGAAGGCGTTTTTTACTCTGAAGACTAGGGTTGTTCACCTTCAACTTAAATTGAAGCTTATCACCATCAATTCGGATGTCATCAACCAGGTTCAGCGAAACAATATCTTTTCCAAGATCAGGCTCGATCACGTAGGACAATGCTTTCAGGACGTCTTCTTTCTTTGTTTCAGCCATATAAAATCAACAATTAGAACAGTGCTTAGTTCGGCTCTCGAAATTAGCTAAAAGCTCTCTAGTTCAGTACTCGGATCCCAAAATATGCTCTTGAAGTTCTGAACCTTATCATCCATCACTTTCACCCCTTCCTTTTCAAGTAGGCGCTGCATCAAATCAGGGTCTCCAAAATGATGTTTACCTGTCAGCAAGCCCTGTCTATTCACCACTCTATGAGCGGGAACATCATCCAATTGATGAGAGGCGTTCATCGCATAGCCAACCATTCTCGAAGAACGAGCCGCTCCCAAAAAGCGTGCTATCGCCCCGTAGGAAGTTACCCGGCCGCCAGGGATAAGTCTGACCACATCCCATACACGCTGAAAAAAGTCACTTTGCTTTGAAGACATGCTCAAGAATAAAAATAATCATCAGTTGTTGCCACATTTTTTAGCCAAATTCGTAAGCTGATGAAGATGCGTCTCGCTTTTATTTTTCTTTTAACACTCGGCTTAAAACTCAGTGCATTCTCTGCCAGTACAGAGGAAATGAAAGCGCGGTATTTACTTCTTGATGATCAAGAAGTTCAGTCCATAATCCAAGACATCGAAGACTATCCCAGGATCGATAGCACATTGATGACAAAGTACTATAACCTGGCAAAATATTTTTGGGTTAATGGTGATCACTACGAAGTTGAGTGGATCGCGAATCAGATGTTGGAATTCTCAAAGGATCTTAAGAGTGAATACTGGAAGGCCATTCACCACAACATGAAAGGAAACGTACTTTATCGTAAAGGCTATCTAAACGAGTGCCTTGAACAGTACAATCAAGCTATTCTTTCTTATCAGGCGGCTGGAAATCAAGATCGGGTTAGTGTAATGAGGAACAACCTTTCGGTGGTTTATCTCGATCTGGAAAATGACTCAGTGGCCTTAGATCAGTCCTTGATTGCCTTAAATTATTTTCTCGATTCAGGTTCTGATGTGAATCTTTCTCAGACCTACACAAACCTGGGTAATGTTTATTCAGAGTTGGGTGACACCTCAAGAGCATTAGAAAGCTACATGCGTTCTTTGGAATTGGATATACGTCAAAAAGACACTTTCGGGATCTCCACAGCCTACACTAACATTGGCACAGTATACGCTGAAAATGGCAACTACGGTATGGCCAAGATCTTTTTCTTGAATGCTTTGTCTTTGGACAGTATTGTAGATGACCCTCACTCATTGATGATCTCCAACTTCAATATTGGATATAACTACCTCAATCAAAAAGAATATAAAAAGGCAGTGTATTATCTCCATAAAAGTTTAAAGAAGGCCAAGACCTTGCCATCCTACTCATATATTTTAAAGAACAGCAAAAACCTTGCTCGCGCTGGGAAAGAAATAGGAGAGAGCGACATGGCAATTGAACTTTTGCTTTCCTCATTAAGCTTATATGACAGTCTTTATTCAAGAGAGCGCATCCAGGAGTTGAATGAAATTCAGCACAATTTTGATATTCGACAAAAAGAGATCGAAAACCGCTTGCTGCGTGCCAATCAGGCAAAGAGTGATGCCCTTTTAGAGCGACAAACCCTTGTAAGCTATCTGATCATAGGGGGGCTTTTTGTAGCGCTTGTACTGTTGTTCATTCTTTGGAGAAACAGAAACAGGATCAAACAACTCAATAAACTGCTTAAAAAGGCAAATGCTGAGCAAAATAAGAATGCACGACAAATAAATAAACAGAAGGAAAAACTACAGAATGCAAACCGTGAAAACAGAGAGCTCATCTCACTTTTGATTCATGATCTGAAAAACCCATTATCGCAGATCCAGCTCCTAAGCAAAATGAGTTTGGAAGACGCAAAGGCAGATATTGAAGAACACAGCCGTCTGATACATCAAGCTTCAGAAAACGCCCTGAAGCTTATCGACCGAATTAGCACTGCTCACCTCCTTGAGGAAGGTAAACTCAACCCAAAATTCACACAAGTGAATATTGGAGATTTGATCGCTCAGATCGTTGAGATATTCTCTACTCAGGCTAGTAAAAAAAATATCAATCTGGAGCTTAATGGTGAAGGAGATACTTTATTTATCTCTGATGAAAAGTTTCTTGATAATAGCCTTCAAAACCTCCTTAGTAATGCCATTAAATTCTCTCCAAAAAAATCTATTGTCAAGATCAGCTATGAGCAAACCGAAGAAGGCCTAAGAATCAAGGTACGTGACGAAGGTCCAGGGTTCACCCAAAAAGACAAAGAGTTGCTATTTGAAAAGTTTCAGAAACTTTCAGCCTCTCCTACTGGAGGTGAAAGCTCAAGCGGGGTAGGCTTACCCATCGCTAAGTCTTTAATAGACCGGTTAGGAGGCAAACTCTACCTTAACGAAGAGTATCGAGATGGTGCGGAGTTCATCGTTGATCTCCCAAAGCTCAATCTATCTTAAAACTAAGGTAGTGGATGACGTGACCGCGTTTCTCAAAAAGCGCTTCGTAATGTGTGCGTATTTGTACTGCAAACTGGACATCCTCTTCCAATGAGCTTAGTTTTTCGTAAACATCGGGCACGGCCTGAATGAGTTGATAATCATGTTCCTGAATCTGTTCCAAAGTGTAGTCAAAAAGATCCTTACTATCTGTTTTGAGTCGAATGACCCCACCAGGCTTAAGGATTTCTCGATATCGGGCAATGAACATCGGAGAAGTAAGTCGTTTTCTTTCTCTTCTCTGTTTAAGCTGAGGGTCGGGGTGTACCAACCAGATCTCATCAACCTCTTCTTTTCCAAAGAATGCTGTGATAAAATCGATTCTGGTTCTAAGAAAAGCCGCATTTTCCAGTCCATTATCTAAGGCATCTTTTGCCCCAACATACATTCGTGCTCCTTTAATATCTATACCGATGTAGTTTCTCTTGGGGTAAGCTTTGGCCAGGTTCACTGTGAACTCACCCTTACCACAGGCCAACTCAAGAGTAATTGGTTGTGCCTTGCTGAAATGATCGGTATTCCATTCTCCTTTCAAGGGAAAATTATCCGCTCTGAAGGTTTCCACTCCTTCCTCATAAACATTTGAGAAGGCTTTCATCTGTTCAAAGCGAATCAGTTTTTGTTTTCCAGCCATCAGAAATTTGGGTTTGAGGCGCTTACTCTGATCTCATCTACACTTGTGCCAGGTTCTGTCATCACTGCGCTCAGGCAAAGCGCAGCGAGGTCCTCAGGTTGTATGAACTCCTCTCTGGGCACATCCTCTCCATCCCAGCTGCTTGTGTTGATCGAGCCAGGTAAAACACTGATCACCTTTATTCCATCTTTCTTTAGCTCAAGGCCCAAACTTTTGCTGTAAGCAAAGAGAGCATGTTTGGAAATGGCATAATCACCTGCATTTTCCCGAACAGATTCGCTCAGTACAGAGCAGATATTAATGATATGACCTTTCTTCTGATTCCTGAATTGGGGAATAAGTGGCTTGGTCAGGTAATACGCAGAGCTAAAGTTGTTTTTGAATAGCTCTTCCATCAAGTCAGACCTCTCCAGTGGAGCTGTTTTGTATACACCAGCATTATTGATGAGTACATCTACCTCTTCCCAGGCGTTTAAAACAGATTGAGCTGCATTGATCGCTTCAAACTTGTGTGATAGGTCTGCGGAAATAACCAGAATTTCTACCTTATCGTTTATGGTCTGAATTTCAGCTTTTAGTTCCTGAAGCTTAGTAAGATCACGAGCGATGATGCAGAGATCAAATCCCGCCTTAGCAAATACCCTTGAGAATGACGCACCCAGCCCTCTACTCGCTCCACTTATTACTGCTCTCATGGCGAGCAAAAGTACTTAGATTTGAACGATGTCTTCTTCATCTCCACTCCAAGCGTTCATTGAGCATAAAAAGCTCAAAGGGAAGCGTGTTCTCTATACTGTACTCGATTGGGGCTTAGGTCATGCAAGTCGGAGCATCCCTTTTATTGAAGCGCTCATTAAATCTGGAAATGAGCTGATCATTGGAGCCAATGGAGAAAGTGCCCATCTACTGAAAAGCAGGTTCCCATTTCTGTATTTTTATGACCTCCCTGGAAAGAATATCACTTACACAAGAAACAGGATCTTACTTCCATTTAAGATCATTTCTCAAGCTCCTGCTTTTCTCAAAAGCATTAAGGAAGAACATGATCGCGTCGGAGAGATCGTCAGAGAACAAAAGATCCAGACTATCATTTCAGATCATCGCTATGGTTCATATCATGAAGGACTTCCTAGTTATTTCATGACGCACCAGCTCCATCTACCTACTCCACTAATTGCTCCTGGCATCCAGAAACTCCACGAAAATTTAATGGGTCATTTTGACACTTTGATCGTTCCTGACACAGAAGGTGAAGTAAGCCTTGCTGGGAAGTTATCCGAACGTTCAAAGACACATACTGACATATGCTACATTGGAAGTTTGAGCCGTTTCGAAGGCAAAGTAATCTCGACTGGTCAAAAGGATATTCAGGCACTGGCCATTTTATCTGGTCCTGAACCAACAAGGAGTGAACTTGAGCTGGACCTGGTCAAACGCTTTTCAAAAAACCTCAATGAGAAATACACGATGATCAGAGGTTGCAATAAGGCTTCAGAAATAGTTTACCCTGAAAACCTTGAGGTGCTTAACCATGCAACTGATCTTAAATTTATTGAGCTGATCTCGCGATCGAATAAAGTGATCAGTCGATCAGGTTACTCCAGTCTGATGGACTACCAACATTTGGGAATCCAGGCCGAGTTGATACCAACACCTGGACAGGCTGAACAAGAATATCTCGCGAAACGGTGGAGTGGCAAGCAATTGCCTAAACCAGCATCATCACCGGATTCTCGAGATAGGCCTTAAGTGTTTGCAAGAACTCCGAGCCCGTTGCTCCATCTACCACTCTGTGGTCGCACGACAAGGTCACTTTCATTACATTACCGGGAACCACTGCACCATCTTTGACAACGGGAACTTGCTTGATTCCTCCAACGGCAAGAATACAGGAGTCGGGGGGATTAATTATGGCCGTAAACTCTTCTATTCCGAACATACCAAGGTTAGAAATAGTAAAAGTATTTCCTTCCCAATCACTGGGCTGCAGTTTTTTATCCCTCGCCTTTTGAGCATATTCCTTCACTTCTGCCCCAATTTGTGATAAGCCCTTTGAGTTCGCAAATCTTACTACTGGCACAAGCAAGCCATCGGGAACTGCAACAGCCACTCCAACATGGACGTGCTCGTTAAATCTGATCTTATCTCCCAGCCATGAAGAATTCACTTTCGGGTGCTTTGTTAAAGCCATAGCCACAGCTTTAACGACCATATCATTAAAGGAAACCTTCACATCTCCAGTAGCATTGATCTCCTTTCTCGACTTCATGGCATTATCCATATCGATATCCATGGTCAGATAGAAATGAGGAGCATCAACTTTGCTCTCTTTCAATCTTCTAGCGATGGTCGCTCTCATTTGAGAGACCGGCTCTTCAGTAAACGACTCTTCGCCCGTAACCGCGTGACCCACTGATGGGCTAGCAGAAGATGGAACAAAATTGTCGACATCGCGCTTGACGATACGGCCACCTTCACCACTGCCAGTCACCTGAGCGAGATCGATGCCTTTATCCTCCGCCAGACGTTTTGCCAATGGAGAGGCTTTTATTCTTCCAGTGGAAGAATTTGCACTAACTGACGTTTTAGGAGCCTCTGCAACAGGCTCTGGCTTACTTTCTTCTTTAGCGGGCTCTTCTTTTGCCGGAGTCTCTTCTTTAGGAGCTTCCTCGGGTGAAGTCTCCTCAGCAGTTTCATCTGGAGCTTCGGAAGATTCTCCATCAAGAATGGAAGAAACATCTTCACCTTTTTCTCCAATGATCGCAAGGATAGAGTCTACAGGAGCTTTGCCTCCCTTTTCAACGCCGATGTGGAGTAATGTGCCATCAAAATACGACTCAAACTCCATGGTCGCTTTATCCGATTCGATCTCAGCCAGGAGATCTCCTGAACTCACTTCGTCTCCAACATTCTTATGCCACTCTGCTACAACACCTTCAGTCATGGTGTCACTCAACTTTGGCATTCTGATAACTTCAGCCATAGGGGTATTAATTTCTTACGTAAGGGTAATCTGGAGTGAAATAAACATCTTCATAAAGCTCGTGTGCCTCTGGTTCTGGAGACTCTTCGGCAAACTTCACGGACTCATCTACGAGGTCTTTCACTCTACTCATGATATTCTCTAGTTGCTTTTCGCTTGCGTACTTATTTTTCAGGATGGTAGATTTCACCATTTCAACTGGGTCCTGTCTTTTGTACTCTTCAACCTCATCTTTTGTTCGATACTTCTGTGGGTCAGACATTGAATGACCTTTGTATCGATATGTGCGAATATCCAATAGCGTTGGACCACCGCCGCTTCTTGCTCGTTCAGCTGCCTCCTCAATTGCATCATGAACATCTTCTGGCTTCATGCCGTTCACTACCGCAGAAGGCATTTCATAACTGAGACCGATCTTCGAAAGGTCCGTTACATTTGTAGTTCTTTCAACGCTGGTACCCATTGCATAGTTATTGTTTTCAATGATGAAAACAACAGGAAGTTCCCATTTCATCGCCATGTTGAAGGTCTCATGAAGTGCGCCTTGCCTAACTGCTCCGTCACCCATGGAACAAAAGGTCACATTCTTATTGCCTTTATACTTATCGGCAAAAGCAATTCCAGCACCCATTGGAATTTGAGCACCAACGATTCCGTGACCTCCCATGAAGTTCCTTTCTTTATCGAACATGTGCATCGAACCCCCTTTACCTTTTGAACATCCGGTCTTTTTTCCGTAGAGCTCGGCCATGACGTATTTCGGGTGCATTCCAAAACCTATTGGATGGGCATGATCCCGATAAGCAGTGATATGCTTGTCTCCCTTTTTACTCGCTGAGGCAGTGCCTGCAACGATGGCTTCCTGTCCGATATACAAATGACAAAAGCCACCGAATTTCTGTTGCAAATAAAGCTGTGAGGCTTTCTCTTCAAATTTCCTCATGAGAAGCATGCTCTCATACCAGTTCATGTACGTCTTCTTGCTAAATTTTGATTTAGCAGCCTTGGTTTTTGCCATAAGCGGAAAAATTTGGATTACAAATGTAATAGAATTCGGGTGCTGATTAATGCTTAATCCCGCTCGGGTAAGTGGCTGCGGTCAAAAGATAATGGAAGGAGTGATCGCACCCCATCAACAAGGCTTGCAGAAGCATCCGGGTGCCCAAAGATCATGTGAATCTTTTTGTCGAATCGCTGCTCCGATTCAAGCATGACCTGCCTACAGGCGCCGCAAGGTGAAACGGCTGCATCTCCAGCAGTTTTGGCCGAAACCGCAATGGCAACAATATGATCATTCGGGTACTGAGAGTGAGCACTGAACACAGCAACTCTCTCGGCGCATAGGCCAGAAGGATATGCAGCGTTCTCCTGATTACTCGCAGTCACGATCTTATCATTCGAAAGCAAGACTGCAGCGCCAACATTGAACTTGCTATATGGAGCATAGGCGTCCCGTGAAGCTTTTTCAGCCATCAGGAGTAAGTCATAATCTCTTTTGTCCAGCTCACTGGCCGAATCGAATACTTGATAGTTGATCTCGATCTTACGATTCATCTGAGACAATTAACACAACTGCATAGGCCTTCACTCCTTCTTCTCGACCCACAAATCCCATTTTCTCGCTTGTGGTGGCCTTAATGGAGACATCCATCTTATCAATTTCCAAAATTTCACTGATCTGCTTCTGCATATCAGGGATATGTGGATTCAATTTTGGCTTTTCAGCACAAATGGTTGCATCGATATTTGAGACTTTGAATGCTCTTTCTTTGATAAGGTCAAAAACCCCTTTGAGCAACTTTTTACTATCTGCTCCTTTATATTCTGGATCGGTATCAGGAAAGTGAAATCCAATGTCGCGAAGGTTGGCAGCGCCAAGAATGGCATCAGATATTGCATGTAACAGGACATCCGCATCTGAATGTCCTAACAAACCCTTGTCGTGAGGAATTTTAACACCTCCAACGATAAAGTCTCTCTTCTCCGAAAGTTGATGGATATCGTAGCCGAAGCCTACTCTAATTTTCATGAGTCACCATTAGACTCCGCATTTTGAGTTCTAAAGGCGTCAAGGTCAAAAGACAGAGTAAAACGAAGTGTATTCTGCAGTGGCGAAGTTTGGAAGGTGTTCCCAAAATATGCCGGAATAAGATAAGCCAGATCAAGTCCGAATACATTGTATCTCAAACCTGCTCCGACAGAGAAAAACTTTCGATTTCCTTTTGAAAAGTGCTCATAAAAGTATCCAGCACGCACTGCAAACTGATTGTCATACCAATACTCCAAACCCAGACCAATGTTGATCTCATTCAACTCTTCGCGGAAAACGCTTCCACCTTCAACCTGATATGTACCATCTGGATTAGTAAGAAAGCTTCCGTTTTGATCGATCAATGGTGAGCCAGGCGCATCAGCAAAAGAGCTGAAAATTCCTGTAGCTACCGCAACATCCGGATTATTTCCAGCACCGATCACCAGATTATTGTTGTCGTCAACCAAAAGGGCTCCTGTACTATCCGTTCTGTAGATCGGAGGTGTTGGAACCAATAGCTTATTGAAGTCTGCAGCGAAGGTGATCGAGTTATACTCGTCTAGCTCCACGGTAAGTCTTGGACCGAAGCGAAGATTTATTGGAATGAAATCTGATTTTGAGGTATTCGAGTAAGCGATCTTACCTCCTATGTTCGTGATTGCCACACCTGCAGCAAATGTTGCATCCTTATCGCCCAACTTAATACCTGGCTTCTCATAATAGGCAGAAATATCAGCAGCTACCGTTCTACCTGGTTTAGTATCGGCACCCTGTACCGGCACACCACCTGTAAGGTTAGAGTTGATATACCTGAAGCCAACCGAACCGGAAATTAAGTCACTCAAACGCGTGGCAACAAAGGCATCCAAAGAGAATTCGTTGGGATTAAATGGATAGATCTCCTGACCTAATTCATTCGTAAAGACAATATCACCCAATGAAAAGTAACGGAATGAACCTCCAACAACGGTATAGTCAGAGATCTTCCCATAGCCTGAAAGATACGAGAGGCTAATATCAGGCACAAGTTGTCTCAACCAGGGTGAGTGAGAGGCCGAAAAACCAATCTTTTTTTCTGCTTTTACAAGCTTTGATGGATTCCAGTGAGCTGAGTTTGCATCTGGTGAAGTAGCAACACCAACATCTCCCATAGCGCCCGCCCTGGAGTCAGGAGTAATAATGAGAAACGGCACCGCTGTAGTAATGGTATTCAGTCTTTCATCAGCACCAGTAATGGAGTTGATAGAAACTGAATTTTGGGCTTTCAAACCAAGGCTAGCAACGAGAGCCAGACCTATTGAGAAAATGAATTTGTTTTGATTCATATAAATCTTAATCTGCAAATATAGCGTAATACTAGCTAGTTACTTCAATAGCACGAGCTTTTCAAATTTATCAGCCACCTCACCGTTTGGCGCAGTAACCTGAACTTTATACATGTAAACACCCCTTCCCATTCTATCTCCGAAATCATCTCGGGCATTCCAGGGTATGGGACCTACTCTAAATCCTTGGGTATTATAAAAGCCATCGATGGTCTTGACCAATTTACCAGATACGGTAAAAATCTGTATTCTCACTTGTAGGTCTTGCCCAGGGTAATTGTGTTCAAAATAGAACTCAGTGCGTGTGGTAAAGGGGTTTGGGTAATTCAACACATGATACAGGGCTAGCTTCTCTGACTCGGCCACCACAAAATCTATCTCTGCCTTACCACTGTTATTATATACATCCCAGGCCTTCAGACTCAAGGTGTGATTCCCTTTCTTCAGTTTATTGAATGGATACCTGATCCGCCCGCTTTGATATGAGTTCAGGTCGGATTCGTAATACTCATTTAGCACAATGGCATCGGCAGTATTTGCATCAAGGACAGCAACAATATCGTGTCCTACCCCAGTACCGGCAGTATTGATCCCATTCTCATCAAATAGTTTTGAATACATCTCAGGACTTTCATTGGTCACACCACCAGAGACAAAGTTCTCGTCGTTCATGAACAGCTGTACATCTGGCCCCTTGTTATCTTCCGGAGCATTTAGGTTGATCCCACCAATGATCAAAGAATCGTAATAACCTGCCGCATCTTCATTATTACTTGTAGCGTAGTATGATATCTTACCTCTTCCAAAAGTCTTTGAGATATCCTTTGGAGCGATAAACTCGAAGCTAAACTTACCCTTCTTCACACTCGCCTTACCTCTGAAAATGATGCTTGAACGATCAAAGTATTGAAAGCTGCCTTCTCCATCATTGTCTAACGTTTCGATCAAACGCTTTTTATCATAAACTGTGGGGTAGATAACACCATCAAAGTCATTGAGGACTTGACCAGACTTGTTAGAGATATAGCCTTCAATCTTCACCTTGTCAAGAGCGCGAATCGTGTCTGGAGCGCTGCTGGTAATGATCTTGTTTTTAGGATATGCTAAACGCATGCTTGGGTCTCCCAAAAGAAGAAAGACCCGAGTATTTGTACCAAAACTGCTATTCCGGGCCTTCGTTTCATAGGTCAGATCTCCCACCCTTGGCATTTCACCATTTGGTCTGGGCTTGTAAGCCAGGTTATTGAAATCAATTCCCAATCTGAAATTTGGGGTAGAATAAACCAACCTGGTGGTAGTTACAAGGCCTATACCTCCTCCGTCAGGATTGAGGAAGACAAATTCACCAGCACTTGTTCTCTGGGGGTCGTCAAAGCGACTGAACTCACAGGTCGCAGTAACGAATAAAGGCATTTTATATGCATTGGTCCAGTTATTCACGTCGGCAACTTCCAGCACGCGTTCATGAGCCCAGCCCAGTTCGCCTCCATGTCCGACATAACTCAAGACCAAACTTCCTTTTCTCATCTGTTCATTGATAGCCTCGTTCACTTCTGGGTACCTCGCCCCACCGGGCGTTGCATATTGTTTGTAGGCATCAAAGAAGATGCGACGAATATTAAAATCCTTGTAAAGTGTATCGAGGATATTCGCCAAACTATCGGCCTGTTCCATATGTAATCTACCATCCCCATCATCTCCAATGAAACAGATCTCATTTCGCCATGGTCCAAGGCTTTTTGGGTCGTTAT
This sequence comes from Salibacteraceae bacterium, assembly GCA_965659675.1. GTDB lineage: Bacteria > Bacteroidota > Bacteroidia > Flavobacteriales_G > Salibacteraceae > CBFHWY01. Next base: position 18,102 of record CBFHWY010000006.1, read on the forward strand.
ATCGTTTGAGTTTAGCAACTGCTTTTCTTGCCTCTTCCGCATTCTTTATTGGTAGTCGTCCAATGCCAAGGTCGATCACTTCCCTCTCACCATCAGCCTCCAGAGGATCGAGCAAACCAAAATAATCGTCACTTGCATAGGAGAAAATCACCTCCAGTGACTGTTCACTCTGAAAAGTAGGGATCAGGTTGGTGTTTCCTCCAATTCGGTCTTTATAATCGTAGCTGGCATCACCAAATAACAAAAGATATCTCGGCTCTCTAGACTGATCACCATTGGCAGCTTCGTAGAACATCCTTACAAAGTCTTTGATGGCCGTAGGATCAGGCGACCCTCCACCAAACTCGTTAAAGATCTGATCGACCTCAGCCACCAGAACGTCGAGTGTGTCAAAATCTCTTCGAAAGTTGGCAAGATCTTCTGCATAAGGCTTTAGCGACTTCGGTGAAACGATGATCAAGTCTGGAAACTCTGATACTCTTGAATGCAAGTTCTGATTTTCAACTTTCCCCAGATAGGCAGGTGTTGTAAGCTGGCGGTCGTAGAAAGCGATAAACTCCCTTAATGTATCCTGCTCAACAGTGAATGATGCAGTGTTTCCCTGCAAGTTGTAGGACTGCTCCGTTATTTGTGCAACATCGGTAACATCCCAAATCCTCACCGCAGCACTTACCCCTGAGAGTCGATATTCCACCCGCTGACCAGTTTGTACTTCTGCATCCCTGAATAACATTGAATTTCCTTCCATCAACAAACGTCGCTTCGCTCTTAGCTCAACCCTATCAAGCCAGGCATTGGCCTCTGAGTTACCTTTTGAGAAATTACAATCAACAATAACGTCTTCGGAGATCGGATTAAAACCAAATTCAGCACTTCTTAGCTTGGCATAAGTATCATAATAAACACCACTTACTCCTCCATTGTCGCTTAGAGTATCACGTGCCCCAGTTCCCCTAACCGCAACACTCATACGAGAGGTCGCATTTACCGTTCTGATCGCAAAACGGGCAAATACAGTGGCTGTTAGTTCAGAAGCAATATTTGGCACTTCAAATTCTACCGTATTCTGATCTCTAATTGAGAAATTCTCACCAAACCAGATCCTTCCTGACTTCAATAGATTTTCCCTATCCAACTCATGCACATCCAGGTGGTCAAAATTATTGAGGGTCACCTGAGGACTTGAAAGGGATTGTCTGGTACTGACCTTTTTATTTACAGCACCGGAAGCGTCAGCCGTTATAAAATAGTACGAGGTATCCGTGTAGGGATTCCTGCGATATCTATAAGTACTTCCGATAGCTTCCCAGCTATGTGGCGATTGGCCATAGAAAAGGATATAATCTCCATCATCCATTTTTCCATCACCTCCATCAACTACCCTTATTGGGTTTTCGACAAGGTCGTCATATCTAAATTCATTATTTCTTCTTGGAAGCTCAGAGCCACCATTTCCAAATACACTGATCGCAGTGCTATTGATTGTAGAAAGATCCATTCCCATTGACCGTAAAAAGTCGTAGGTCAGTCTATACATACCGCTTTCCGTTACTCCGACCTTGTACCAGGTTCCATCAGCCAACACAGAAGTGCTGCTAAACCCCCGAGCACCGGAACGTTTAGAGGGCCTTCGTGGACCCGGCTCTACTTCAAGCCTAAAACGAACAAGCCGACTAGTTTTTGTGATCGGCACCAGATCAACCGAGAGCATTGCTTTTCCTTTCCGATAGACCACCTGATGATTCACCGAAAATTCTCTGGCCGCATTGCCTGCATATTGCTTTTCCTTCTCCACCAAAGGGGCAGATTCCAATTCAACAATTCTGACATTGACAGAGGTAGGGTCATAATCCAAAGGAATCACTGCACTGAAGTGAGGTAACTTCGTTGAAGGATCGATGTAAGCTCCATCAAAATATAGATAGTCATTTGCTAACTCTTCGCTCAGGGCATCCTTCACTACGGACCTCCATACGACCTGAAACTCTTCCTTCTGAGCATAGGCAGCGATGCTTATGTAAAGAAAAGCGAAACAGAATAGGAAGACTTGACGTATAAGCTTCATTGAAAAATGAATTTCGTTGGCAAAGAAACGAAATGCCCTTTTCGATATTGTATAGGATTGACAAACGGATGTAATTAAAGCGTGAAGCAATTTTTAGTAAATTTGCCAGTTACTCACAATATGGAGTTGAGTTTTATGGATTTATTAGTTAGAAGAATAACACTCCTTTTTGTGCTTGCTTTGACCACCTTATCATCGCAGGCCCAAGACCCTATGTTCACACAGTTTTATGCAAACCCACTGTGGCTAAACCCTGCATTGGCGGGAGTTGAGCGCTGTCCGAGAGTTATCAGTAACTACCGAAACCAGTGGCCGCAAACTGTAAATGGCGGAGTGAATTATGTCACTTATGCCGCGTCTTATGATCAGCATGTGGATGCTTTAAGCGGGGGATTGGGTTTTCAGGTAATGAATGACCAATCGGGTAACCGAGTGTTTAACAACTACTATGTGAGTGCGATGTACTCATATAACTTACCCGTGAACCGAAAGTTCTCCATGCGTTTTGGGCTTCAGGGTACTTACATTCAGAAAAACCTTGATTGGAGTCAACTTACCTTCGGGGATATGATCGATCCGAGATATGGATTCATTTTCCAAACTCAAGAAACACCTGGACTGGCTAATGCAAAGATGGCTGACTTCTCTGCTGGTTGGTTGGGGTATTCACAAAGGTTTTACGGAGGTATCGCAGTGCATCATATGACAGAACCAGAAGAAAATTTTCTGCAGGGTGATGAAACAAGACTACCTAGAAAATATACCGTTCATGCTGGATGGAAGATCCCACTGAACAAGCGTTTCCCGAAGGAAGGGAGTATTTCTCCTAACTTCCTTTATATGCGTCAGGGTAATGATCTTGCAGCTAATCCCAATGCCAACAAATTGTTCCTTGGGCTTTACGCTTCCAAGGGCCCTATCGTAGGTGGGGTTTGGATGAGATCAAACACTGGAAGCATTGAAGGATTTGCAACGGAGTCGTTCATTATGTTGTTCGGACTTCAAACTGATTACCTAAGGTTTGGCTATAGCTATGACCTAACTATTTCGAGATTAACCAATGATACGGGCGGTTCGCATGAGGTTTCATTGGCATTCCTATTTGACTGTAGACCAAAACGTACGAAGTTCCGTTATATAGACTGTCCGAAATTCTAAACTTATATTTGTAACTCAAATCCAGAGAAATGAAAACGCTCAAATTATTTTTAATGGCCGCTGTTGCTTTGATGCTGTACTCTTGCGGGTATGAGCAGTCAAGCATTACGGGTTGGAATTATAACGACCCAAAGAATGGCGGTTTTCAAAAGCCTCCTTTTGAAGAGCAGGAAACTGGTCCTAATCTTGTGTTGATCGAAGGTGGTACCTTTACCATGGGACGTATTGAGCAGGATGTTATGTACGACTGGGATAATGTTCCGAGAAGGGTCACCGTTTCTTCTTTCTATATGGATGAAACAGAGATCACCAACTTCCATTGGTTGGAATATCTCTATTGGCTAAATCGCGTTTTCGGTCTTGATTATCCTGAAGTGGTGAAGAAAGCACTTCCTGATACGCTTGTTTGGAGACAGAAATTAGCCTACAATGAGCCTTACGTAGAATACTACCTCAGACATCCAGCTTACAGAGATTACCCTGTTGTTGGGGTAAACTGGCTGCAGGCAAATGACTTTTGTACCTGGAGAACCGACCGTGTAAATGAGTACATTTTAATACGTGAAGGTGTTCTGGAGCACTATGTAAATCAGATTGGCGAAGACAACTTTAATACCGATGCCTATTTAGTTGGTTATTACGAAAGTGGTAAACGAATTGAAGGAGTACCGGATTTTAACCCCAATGGTACTGGTTATCGACGGGTTAAGATGGAGGATGGAATCCTTCTTCCAAAATATCGGCTTCCAACGGAAGCAGAGTGGGAATATGCTGCTTACGGGCTTATCGGCAATTCACTTGGTGAAAGGGTGATCGAAAGAAGGCTATGGCCCTGGAATGGTCATGCATTGAGAAACCCAGAAGAAGCCTATATCGGACAAATGCTTGCCAACTTCAAGCGTGGGCGTGGTGATAACATGGGTATCGCTGGAAAATTGAATGATAATGCAGATGTTACCAACCCAGTATATGCCTACTGGCCAAATGATTATGGTCTATATAACATGGCAGGTAATGTAAGTGAATGGGTAATGGATGTTTACCGTCCGCTCTCTCTTGAAGACAATGAAGACTTCAGACCATTTAGAGGTAATGTATTTACCACACTTCAATATGATGAAGAAGGTTTCCTTATGGAGAAAGATAGTTTAGGTAGACTTCAAGAAAGAACAGTTACGGAAGAAGAGAATATTGGAAGACGTAACTACCAACGTGCGGATAACAAGAACTTCCTCGATGGAGATTTTGAATCACATATTGACGGAACGCACTGGCAAGAAGGATTCTCACCTGAAGAAGGTAAAACAGAATCACAATATATGTATACCTATGCTGACAAATCATTGATCAATGATAATGTGAGAGTATACAAAGGTGGTAGCTGGAAAGACCGTGCGTATTGGATGAACCCTGGAACAAGAAGGTTCCTGGAAGAGGATCTGGAGACTGCATGGATCGGTTTCCGTTGCGCCATGGATCGTGTGGGTAGCCCTGTCGGTCTCGGTGGTCGCAGATAACACTTCCACGTTCATAAAAGAATTTAAGCCCCTGTTGCATTGCACAGGGGCTTTTTATTTTCGTTTATATGAAGTCGCTTTATTCCTTGTATAAAAAGAGTACGGGCATCTGCACCGATACCCGAAAGATCAAAGACGGCTGTTTGTTCTTTGCCTTAAAAGGTGAAAACTTTGATGGCAACGACTACATCGAGGATGCATTAAAAAAAGGTGCAGCCTTCGCAGTTGGCGAAAGCTCTTTTGAAGGTGAAGATCTACAAGACCGGGTGATCCAGGTGGACGATAGCTTAAGGACTTTGCAAGAATTGGCGAACTATCATCGGAATCAACTTGACATACCAGTTATTGGGATCACGGGGTCGAATGGCAAAACCACCTGCAAAGAATTGCTTCATCAAAGCCTATCTACCCAGTATAAGTGCTTCTCAACACCAGGGAATTTCAATAATCATATTGGTGTACCTCTCTCCCTGCTGCAGATCGACTCATCGCATGAAGTAGCAGTTTTAGAGTTTGGCGATAACCACCCTGGAGAGATCAAAATGCTCTGTGAGATCTCTGAACCTACGCACTGTTTCCTAACCAATATTGGGAAGGATCATATTGAAGGATTTGGAACATACGAGAATAATGTACTGGCAAAAAAAGAGTTGTTCGATCATGCCAAAGCACATTCCCTTCTCTGCTTTGTGGACCCCATGGAAAAAGAGGTTTTTGAATTATCTGAATTTCTTGATGACAGAATCATCTTTCCAAAAGAATCAGAGATTCACTATTACACCGAAAACGCCTTCATAGCGATGTCATATCAGGGGAATTCATATGTCACCAGGCTTGTTGGCGATTACAATCAGCGAAATATTGACGCTGCTTTTCATATATCACAACATTTTGGTGTTGATCCATTTGATGCACTCCAGGCCATCTCTCAATATCAGCCAGAAAATAACAGATCTCAGCTCATTGAAAAAGAAAGCAATAGCATATACCTGGACGCCTATAACGCCAATCCAAGTTCTATGGAACTAGCATTAAAGAGTTTCTCCAAGCTAAATCTTAAAGCAACAAGCGTAGTGATCATTGGCGACATGTTAGAGCTCGGTACGCTTTCAAAGAATGAACACAAAAGTATCCTCGAACTCTGTAAGCAACTTCACTTTGACCGAATCATAGCGGTGGGTTCTGAATTCCAGCAGGCAGGTATTAGTGCTGAGATCGAACATTTCGACCAGAGCACCTCGTTGAAGGCCTATCTTGAGAAACACCCAATAAAGAATGCTCAGATCCTATTAAAAGGATCGCGCGGCATTAAGCTAGAAACTTTGGTTGATGTGCTGTGATCAGTCCTGAAGCAGCCCTCTGGAGATCACGATCTTTTGAATCTCAGAAGTCCCTTCATAGATCTGAGTGATCTTGGCATCTCGCATCAAACGTTCTACGTGATACTCTTTCACATATCCGTATCCTCCGTGAACCTGAACAGCTTCCACTGTTGTATCCATGGCCACTTTTGAAGCGTACAATTTTGCCATAGAACTAGCCTGTGCGTAAGGAAGACCTTGATCTTTCAACCATGCCGCTTTATACACAAGCAATCTCGCTGCTTCAATCTCAGTTGCCATATCAGCCAACTTGAATTGAATCGCCTGATGTTTTGAGATCTCTTTTCCAAAGGCCTTACGTTCCTTTGAGTAAGCGACTGCAAGTTCATATGCACCGGCGGCAATTCCGAGTGCTTGTGCAGCGATACCTATTCTTCCACCTTCAAGGGTTTTCATGGCAAACTTAAAGCCGAAGCCATCTTCACCAATTCTATTTTCTTTTGGAACCTTAACATCGTTGAACATGAGCGTGTGTGTGTCGCTTGCTCTGATGCCCATTTTCTGCTCTTTTGCTCCTACTACGAAGCCTTCCATTCCTTTCTCAACAATGAAAGCATTGATTCCACGGTGCCCTTTATCAACATCTGTTTGAGCAATAACCAGATAAGTGCTGGCAGAACCCCCATTGGTTATCCAGTTCTTGGTTCCGTTTAGCAAGTAGTGGTCACCTTTATCTATTGCGGTGGTTCTTTGTGAAGTTGCATCAGATCCTGCTTCAGGTTCAGATAAACAGAAAGCACCGATCTTTTCTCCTTTAGCCAAAGGCACAAGATATTTCTGCTTTTGTTCTTCCGAACCATATTGTTGCAAGCCATAACAAACGAGTGAGTTATTGACAGAAACTACAACAGAGCAAGAAGCATCCAATTTCGATAACTCTTCCATGGCAAGTACATATGAAAGCGTATCCATTCCTCCCCCACCATACTGTGGGTCAACCATCATTCCGAGAAAGCCAAGTTCACCGAGCTGCTTAATCTCATCAGCTGGGAATCGTTGCTCTTCATCTCTCTCGATCACCCCAGGCTTCAATATGTTTTGAGTAAAATCTCTAGCTGCGTCTCTTACTGCCTTCTGTTCTTCTGTCAATTCAAATTTCATCTGCGTCGCTTTTTTTAAGAGTGTGCAAAGTTATCCTTTTAACCGATATTCTTTATACTTGTTCATATGGCAAACTACAGGGTTCTGGGAATGATGTCTGGAACATCACTAGACGGTTTAGACCTGGCACTCATAGACTTTAAGATTGAAGCTGAATCTCTGAGCTTTGATCTCATCAAAGCAGAAACTTTTCCTTACAAGAGACCCTTACAACAAAAATTGGCGGACGCCAGCGAATTGGGTGGCCTCGACTTGATAAAACTGGACCACCAATTTGCAGAATTACTCGCAAAGATGAGTTTAGAATTTCTCAGTTCTTGCGACAAAACTCCTGATCTGGTGGTGAGCCATGGTCACACTATTTTTCATCAACCCGACAAGGGGTACACCCATCAAATTGGACACGGTCCCACATTATATTCTCGTCTAAATTATCCTCTCGTTTATGACCTACGAAGTCTGGATGTTGCCTTGGGCGGACAAGGTGCACCACTTGTGCCCGGTGCAGAATTCGACCTGTTTCCTATGTACAAATGCTTTCTGAACATCGGTGGCTTTAGCAATATGAGTTTCAAGACAGGTGATGATATCAAAGCATTTGATATTTGTCCAGTTAACTCCATTTTGAACACATTGGCTCAGAATATGGGAAAAGCCTACGATGAAAATGGTGAATTGGCCAGGTCAGGTCAAATTGATCGGAATCTACTTCAAAAGCTAAATAATTTGGATTACTATCATGGTGAATACCCAAAGTCCCTTGGCGTTGAATGGTCAGAGAAAAATATTTGGCCCCTATTAAGAGAGCATGACACGCATACCGCCATAAGCACCTACACCACTCATGCTGCCTATCAGATAGGAAGAAAGTTAGCTTCTACCGGCCTAACTTGTATGGCCAGTGGCGGCGGGTGTTACAATGAATATCTGGTTGAACAGATCAATGAGATATATCCCATTGATATCCCGCAAGACGATACCGTGAACTTTAAAGAGGCCATATGTTTTGCCTATTTGGGTTTACTCAGATCTGAAAATAAGATCAACTGTTTTGCCTCAGTCACAGGAGCTGAAAGAGACAGTTCATCCGGTATTTTCATTGGATAGTCGGGAGTCTCTAAAAAAAGCAGTCTCTGCTCACCGCCTTAGGCCTTGAATTTATACATTTGCGCCTCTTGATTAAAGGCTATGAAAGAACTTCTTGATCGATTCGAAAACAAGACACCAGAGATCGTTTTCGAATGGCATGATAGTGAAACCGAAGCTCAGGGATGGGTTGTGATCAACTCACTCAGAGGTGGGGCTGCTGGCGGCGGTACGCGCATGAGAAAAGGGCTTGACAAAAGAGAAGTTGAGAGTCTGGCCAAAACCATGGAAGTCAAATTCACCGTTGCTGGTCCAGGAATTGGAGGAGCAAAGAGTGGAATCAACTTCGACCCCAACGACCCTCGAAAAGACGGTGTTCTAAAACGTTGGTATAAAGCAGTGATCCCTCTTTTAAAGAATTACTACGGAACAGGTGGAGACCTGAACGTAGATGAAGTTCACGAGGTTATTCCGATCACTGAGAGCTTTGGCTTATGGCACCCACAGGAAGGAGTGCTCCAGGGGCATTTTAATCCAAGTGAAGGACAAAAGATCAAAAAGATCGGACAACTCAGAAAAGGAGTGTCCAAAGAAGTTGAAGATCCGAGTTACTCACCAAATCCCGCTAAAAAATATCTGGTTGCAGATCTTATCACGGGCTACGGAGTAGCCGAGTCGATCAAGCACTACTACGATATTTGGGGTGGTGATGTAGCTGGAAAACGCGTTATTGTTCAGGGTTGGGGAAATGTTGGTGCCGCGGGTGCCTACTATCTCGCTCAGATGGGCGCCAAAGTCGTTGGTATCATCGACAGAGTTGGAGGACTCATCAATGAAGAGGGCTTCAGCTTTGAAGAGATCACCGAATTATTTGAGAAAAAAGACGGAAATAAGCTTGTAAGCCCGAATCTGATCCCATTTGAGGAGATCAATCAAAAAATTTGGAGCTTAGGAGCGGAAATATTCATTCCCTGCGCAGCCTCAAGGTTGATCACAAGAGAGCAGGTAGATGAAATGATCAAGTCGGGCATTGAAGTAATTAGCGCAGGAGCGAATGTTCCTTTTGCTGATCCTGAAATCTTCTTTGGACCCATTGCCGATTTTTGTGACGAACAAATTGCAGTGATCCCAGACTTTATTTCAAATTGTGGAATGGCAAGAGTATTTGCCTACCTCATGCAGGACCATGCAGAATTAACTGATGAAGCTATTTTTAGCGACACTTCAAAGGTGATCAAAGAGGCCATGGCTGATGTTCATAAACTCAATTCAAAGCATAGCAAAATTGCAAAGACTGCTTTCGAAATTGCATTAAAGCAGTTATTATAAGCGCATGTTTATTTTAATGATCGTCGTATTTGTTCTGGGCTATGTTGGCATAGCTATGGAGCATACCATCAAGGTTGACAAGGCAGCTTCTGCCCTACTCACCGGGGTGATCACATGGACCATCCTCGTATTTGGTGCTGGCGATATTTTAGGAGTTGACACGAGTCTCTCCGTGAATGGCATCATAGATCAGGGTGGTGATCTCATGAAGAGTTTACGACACTTCTTATTCGAGAACCCAAGTGATGCTCCAGCTGAAACTCCAGAGATCCTGAATCATTATGTGACTCACGAACTACGACACCACCTTATTGAGATCTCTGAGATCCTATTTTTCCTTTTAGGAGCGATGACCATCGTTGAGTTGGTTGACGCTCATGAAGGTTTTTCTGTGATCACGAACAAAATCACGACCAAGAATAAGGTTAAGCTCATTTGGATATTGTCGATCGTCGCTTTCTTCTTCTCAGCGGCTCTCGATAACCTGACCACCGCAATTGTGATGGCAGCGCTGATCAAGAAATTGATAGGCGACATCAAAGACCAATGGATCTTTGGCGGAGTGATCGTGATCGCCGCCAACGCAGGGGGTGCGTGGTCACCGATCGGAGATGTCACCACCATCATGCTTTGGATCAATGGTCAGGTAACAGCTGCAAATATCATCCAGGCGATCATCGTTCCTAGTTTGATCTGTATGATCGTTCCATTGATCATACTGACCTTCACGTTGAAAGGTGAGATCAACCCGCCTGAGGAGATCGATAGTGGTGATGAATACAGAACTTCAGACTTTGAACGAAAGTTTGTTTTTGGGCTCGGGGTGGCTTGCTTACTCTTTGTCCCGATCTTCAAGACCGTTACCCATCTGCCTCCATTCATGGGAATCCTTCTTGGTTTAGGCTTTTTGTGGCTTGTTACTGAGTTGATGCACAGAAACAAAAGCCGAGAAGCAAAAGTGTCTCACACCGTTGTGGGAGTGATCCGCAAAATTGATGTTCCTTCTGTATTATTCTTCCTCGGTATTCTAGCTGCGGTGGGGAGTTTGCAGTCTGCCGGACACCTTGGAATGCTCGCTACTTATTTGGAAGAGAATGTGGGGAATATCTATGTCATTAATTTGATCATTGGGGTCCTTTCCTCAATTGTAGATAATGTACCATTGGTAGCCGCAGCTCAGGGTATGTATGAGATCGCACCTACCGGACCATATATGGTTGATGGTACCTTCTGGGAATTCCTGGCTTACTGTGCCGGAACAGGAGGAAGCTGTCTGGTCATAGGTTCGGCAGCAGGTGTAGCCATCATGGGAATCTTAAGAATAGACTTCTTCTGGTACATGAAGCGAATTACCCTTCTTGCCTTTATCGGTTACATTGCCGGTGCTGCTTACTACATTTTGGTAAGCTAAGTTCATCAACATTCCTTTGTGAGAATAAAAGGTGTTTGCTGAGTTTCTGGCAGGCTTCACAAGCTAATCTTTGTATAAAGAGCTGAAGCATGTTTAAAAACCTACTACAAATTGAAGTTGCCAGTGATACCCTGGCCGGAGCACAACCCACTGAGGAAACGCTATCGATACTGGAACTCATCGCCGGGGGAGGTTGGTATATCATGATACCACTTGGGATCCTTAGCGTACTTGCTGTTTACATTTTCATCGAACGATTTCTGTTGATCCAAAGGGTCGAAAAGGTTGATCCGGGTTTTATGGATCAGATCAAGGACTTCATCTACGACGGGAAAATTGATGCTGCCAAATCACTCAGTCAATCGAATGAAACTCCATTCAGCAAAATGATCCTCAAAGGAATCATGCGAATCGGGAAACCACTGGGAGACATCAGTGCGGCAGTTGAAAACGTAGGTAAGCTTGAGATCTACAAACTTGAGAAGAGTTTATCAACCCTGGCCACCATTGCTGGTGCAGCTCCAATGATCGGGTTCCTGGGTACAGTAATTGGAATGATCAATACCTTTCATGAGATGTATGCCGCTGGTAACAGTGTGGAAATCTCAGATCTCTCTGGAGGGATCATGCAGGCCATGGTTACTACCGCGGCTGGACTGATCATTGGGATCGTTGCCTATGTTGGTTACAACATTCTGGTGGCGAAGATCGAAAAGGTAGTGTACAAGATGGAAGCCACTACGATTGAATTTATGGATCTTCTTCACGAACCAGCATAAGCATGGGAATCAAATCAAGAAATAAGGTCAGTGTGAGCTTCAGTATGTCGTCAATGACGGACATCGTATTCCTTCTGCTCATTTTTTTCATCATCGTATCAACCATGGTGAGCCCGAATGCATTAAAAGTACTTTTGCCCACAAGCAGCGCAAAAACAAGCTCTCCACAATCCATTTCAGTAACGATCACTCCTGAATTGGAATACTATGTCAATGGAAAACCCGTTAGTGTATCAGCACTTGAGTCGCAGATCAAGATGAAGATCGGGGATGCAGAAAAACCGGGTATTGTTTTGCATTGTGATCAAAGCGTTCCCATTGAGCACGCTGTGAAGGTGATGGACATTGCGAACAAAAATCAATTTGACCTCGTACTAGCAACTAAACCAAATTAATTGAAGTTTCTTGAAGATAAGGACAAAAGGAGAGGGTTAATCGGGACCCTGGTATTTCACATACTTCTTTTGGTAGTTTTTGCCCTTTACGGTCTTACCTACATGGAGCCAAGACCAGAGCAGGGTATTCTTATCAATTTCGGAACAAGTGATGTAGGTTCGGGAGAAGTTCAGCCAGACAATCCAGGTGAGAATACAGAAGCAGAAGTTCAGGAAACAGAGGTCACTGAAACGAACGAGGCTACACCATCAGACGCTGAACAGGAAGTACTGAACCAAGACAATGTTGAAACAGTAGCTGTACCCGAGGAGAAAGAAAAGACTCAGGAGGAAATTGACGCTGAACGAAAAGCCGAAGAAGAGCGAAAGAAACAAGAAGAGTTTAAGAATAAGCTCAACCAGATGTGGAATAAATCCAAGTCTGGAGATGGCAGCGAAGGAGATGATAACGAACAGGGAGATAAAGGTCAATTGGACGGTGACAAATCCCCAGGAGCATATAGTGGTACTCCAGGCGGAGGCGGCGGAGGCAATGGAGACTATCAACTCTCCGGAAGAAATGCCTTAAAAAAGGTCAAACCAAATTATGATTGTCAGGAATCTGGACGAGTTGTAGTGCAGGTCAAAGTAGATCGCGATGGTAACACCATCTCAGCCAGCGTAGAGATGAAGTTAACTACGAACATGGCAAGTTGCCTTACCAGCAGGGCAAAGCAAGCGGCCATGAAAACTAAATGGGAGGCTAAAAAAGATGCCCCAGACTTCCAGGTTGGTCGTATCGTGTACAACTTCGAATTAAATTGATGGATTACCAGCAGACCCTGGAGTACCTCTTTGGTCAGCTACCCATGTATCAGCGTCAGGGAAAAGCCGCCTATAAGGCTGACCTTTCGAGCACCCTGGCATTCGATAAAATTCAGGGACACCCACATCAGGCATTCAAAAGCATTCACATTGCCGGGACCAACGGAAAGGGCTCCTGCTCGCATATGCTTGCCTCCATTCTTCAAGAGTCTGGTTACAAGGTCGGGCTCTATACATCTCCTCACCTGATTGATTTCAGGGAAAGGATCAGAGTGAATGGTGAAATGATCGAAAAAGAGTATGTGATCGACTTCGTACAACGATACAAAGTACCCACTGAGCAAATTCAGCCCTCCTTCTTTGAGTGGAGCGTGGCACTGGCCTTTGAGTACTTTAAGGACGTCGGAATCGACATTGCAGTCATCGAAACAGGTATGGGCGGAAGGTTAGATTCAACGAATATTATTTCGCCTGAGCTGTGCATCATTACCAATATTGGCATGGATCATCAACAGTTCCTGGGAGACAGTATCGAGAAGATCGCAGGTGAAAAAGCCGGGATCATCAAGAAAGAAACTCCCGTAATTATTGGAAGTTTCCAAAAAGCTTGCGCGAATGTCTTTAAGTCAAAGGCGGAGGCTGTTCAAGCACCTTTGTATTTCATTGATGAGGAGGATGAACTCTTTAAAACAGACCTAAAAGGAATTTATCAAAAAGCCAACCAGAGAAGCGTTCTAAAGGCCTGCAAGCTCCTCAATGATCTTGGATATAAAATGGATCCAGAATTCATTGAGAATGGCTTAAAAAAGGTCGTTAAAAATACTGGTTTGAGGGGCCGCTGGGAGGAAATAGCCAAAGATCCCATATGTATTGCAGATGTTGGACATAATATAGATGGCATTCGATATAATATGCTTCAACTCAGCACGGCAGCATATGAGAGCCTTCATATTGTCTGGGGAATGGTTGATGACAAGGACCTCAAAGAAGTCATGTCCCTCTTACCAGGTAATGCGTCGTATTACTTCTGCAAGGCAGAAATCCCAAGGAGTTGTGAAGCAGAAAAACTTCTGGAAATAGCTGAGCAACTGGGCTTAGAAGGTACAGTCTATGATACTGTCCCTCAAGCTTATCTTGCTGCAAGAGAAAAAGCCAATAGCGCAGATCTGATCTATATTGGAGGGAGTACTTTTGTTGTCGCCGATCTTCTGACATTCTTAATAGACTGATATTAAGTTTATTTCCTAATTTAGAGAGCCCTTAAAAATGGAAGAACACATCAAACATGTCTTTTGGCATCTACCCAATGCCATTGCTGTAATGGATAAGGAGATGAAATATCTCGCCTACAGTAAGAAGTGGTTAGAAGATTATGGTTTGGAGGGTGATCTTATAGGCAAATCACACTATGAGATCTTTCCCGAGATAGGTGAGGAATGGAAGCAAATTCATCAAGAGTGTCTTGAAGGCGGAACTGAGCGAAAGCGCGACATCGACCGGTTTGAAAGGGCTGATGGCAGCATTCAATGGGTGAAATGGGAGATCAGACCCTGGTTGGTCGATGAACATGTAGAGGGAATAATCATGTCGACCGAAGACATTACGGAGATCAAAGTAATTCAGGATAAGCTATTCAACTCTGAGCAAACTTTTCATCGGTTCATGTCCAATTTACCTGTCCTTATTTGGATGAAAGACGCTGAGCTTAAATATACCTACGTCAATGACTTTTTTAAAGAGAAGTTTAACATGAATGACACTGATATTCTTGGCAAAAAAGATGAGGATTTTATGAAACCTGAAAATGCCAGGTACTGTCTCCAAAGTGACCTGGATGCTTTAAAAAGCAATTCTCCTGTGAATAGCATCGAACGCTCCTCGGATCCCAATTCCTTTTACGACTATATCATGACCATCAAGTTCAGGATCATGAATAGCGATGGTAATGCCTACCTGGGGGCAGTAGGCATCGATATCTCCGACATAAAAAGATCCTAGGCGAAGCTACCTTACGATAAGCCTTAATGTTTGACTTTTCTCACTAGCTCCAACCTGAAGGAAATAAATTCCAGAAGACAAGGCATCAAGTTGAATCAACGCACCATTATTCAATGCATCAACATCCACATGTTTGAGGTTCCTACCTTGCGCATCAAGAAGCTTAGCAGATTCAATTCGCTCTATGGAGCGAAGGTAGAATGTGCCATCTGACGGATTTGGGTACAGCTCAATGAGCTTAACATCCGCTTCATCAATTCCGGCACAAGAACTAACAATCACCGTTGTCGTAGCTTGAGCTTCACAAGAGTTTGCGTCGATATAGTCGTAGGTGATCGTCCAGGTACCTGCACCTGTACTATCACTGTAGAACATCGTATCAACCACACCCATTCCAGATAATGTACCTCCCAATGGATTTGGGCTAATAACAGCACTATCACCCAAACACATCTCCTCAGGAGAAACACTCAGGTTTACCGCAGGTAAGGAGTTTATCCAGATTCCTGTTGAATCAGACCCTGAGCATCCTGCTGCATTCGAATATGTGTAATAGGTCATAAACAAACCTGGACTTAATCCCTGAGATGAAAATACCGTATCAGTCACACCGCTTCCGCTGTAGGTACCTCCAGTTGGGGTACCTGATAGGATAGCACTTTCCCCTAAGCACATGGAATCAACAGAAGATGTTAAGTCAATATTTCGCGGAGCTGCCACGATCAAAATCCTCTTTCGTGTTGAGTTTGCGCAGCCATTCATATCGGTGTAATCATAGGTCACGTTCCTAAAGCCAACCCCAATTCCATTTGCATCGAATACCGATCCATTGACTCCATTTCCAGTGAATGTACCTCCCGAAGGACTTCCTGTAAGATTTGTACTTGTATTCTCGCAGATGGTATCTGATCCGAAACTAAAGTCGACGTTTGGCAAGGCATGAACCACTAAAGGGAGTGTGTCTTCTGCTTCACATCTGAATTGATCGCGATAGTAGTAGCGAATATCATGGACTCCTGCTCCAGCTGAGCGACTATCAAATCCATTGAATATCACCCCTGGGCCTCTAAATTGACCACCACCAGGAGATCCAAGAAGAGAGGTGTTATCACCAAAACACAATGTATCATCCAAAATAGTCAACTGTGGGGTCGGTAACGCGTGAACTACCATAGAGTCGGCGTCAGTTGCTGTACAGCCAACAGAATCCGTAAAAGAATAGACCACATTAAAGGTTCCAACTCCAGATAGATTTGTAATGAATTGATCATTCAGCACCCCAGAGCCTGAGTAAGTTCCACCTAGCGGTGTACCACTAAGTGATGTTGTATCACCAATGCAAATACTGAAATTCGATTGAGAAGTCAAGGTGACCACTGGAATGGCTTGCACGAAGATCTCTGTTGTATCTCTATCATTACAGCCATTGGCATCTGTAAAAGAATAGTACTGAGTGTAAACAGCGGGTGCATTCAAATTCTGGCTTTGAAAGCTCATACCACTCACTCCAATACCTGACGCTGTTCCTCCTGCCGGATTACCAGTGAGAACGACGGAATCAAGCTTGCAAATGGAGTCATCAGAAAGACTCAGTGTAACTATAGGAATCGTATCAATCGTTAAAGTAAGCGTATCGATACTGCTGCACCCCCCTCGGGTAGCAGTCACGTGATAGGTACCTGTCTGTTGTATGAGTATTGAAGAGGTACTCGCTCCGGTATTCCAGGAATATGCTACACCTACTTCTGAGCCTGCGTCAATTGTCTTGGGTCCACAGCTATTGGTATCTGGACCGAGGTCAACCACCGGAGCGTCAACAATCACCCTAAAGGTATCTGAAGTGTTGCAACCACTTGAACTTGTTCCATACACATAGTAATCTGCTGTGACGCCAGGTGTGACCGTTATACTTGATGAAGTTGCTCCAGTACTCCAGGTAACGGATCCGGGATTTGTTACTGACAGAGTAGTAGATACACCAGGGCATACCGTATCTAAAGTTGCTTGTATTGCAAATGGGGCAGCACTCAATTCAGATCCAACAGTGTTGCTTGGGTATGTCCAATTGGCGAAGTATGTTGTACCTGCTCCTCCAGCTAACCCAGAAGAAGCTCCACCACCAGTACCTCCAGATCCCCCAGTAACTGAACTAGAAAAGCCTGTGCTTCTGTAGGTGTCACCAAAGACCTTTATGCGGCCGCCACCTCCGCCTCCTCCTCCGTCATTTGCGGAAGAAGATCCAGAAACTCCATTGCCTCCATCGGCTGAGAGCGTTGATGAAGAGCTGATGTTTACAGAATCACCAAGGATCAGGATTCCACCACCTGCGCCACCACCGGAGCATTGCCCAGCGGCAGTATTTCCACTTTGTCCATCAACTTCTATATCACCGTTGATCTCAATTTTTGCAGCGCGCAATATGATCGCGCCTCCTCCATCGCCGGCATTACTAGTAGAGGCAGCCTTTCCACCTGAGGAACCTTTTCGTATTGCCTGTGAGGTCCTGCTTCCGTAAGCACTTCCTCCCATTCCCCTGCTATCTCCAGAGTCATATCCGCCATTTCCTCCAGCGCCTCCATAAGCACCACCACCTGAGCCAGCATTGCTACCCGATGAAGAGGTTCCCCCACCCGAGCCATTTCCAGCCGTGAATGCTGAGGTTGGAGCCTGGTAGCCATCTGATACTCCATTGATATCTCCATCGATCTTGATATAGGCCGCTCGAAGTTCAAGCAATGTATCCGTGGCAATGTTCAAAACATCTCCATTATCAACTTCTACCCATCCGACCTCTTTTAAACCACCTCTTGTGATATTGGATCCATTTGTTTGGATGGCATTGGGAAATGTGGCGTTAAAGTTTGAACCAGCCGCTGCATTCGCATCACCATAAAGCATTTGAATCGTGTCAGTTTCAGCAGAATCAAGTGATCCCACATTTATATAAACCTCCGTTTTACTTGAGTTCATTCCTCTGTGGATATAGTAATCCAGGTAGGAGTTTTGCCCGCAATCAGTCACAAATCGAATATCATCGCCATCAGCTTGCATCTTCCCCGCTGTTACAAGGCTTGAGGTATTGACCTCCAGATATAAGAAATATGTATTGTGATTTACTCCATAGGGTTCTGTGAATATCACATCCTTAGCGTATTGTGCATTGTAGGATTGTGCATTTGACCCAATGGCAAGGGTGGATAGTGCGATAAGCAGTAACATTCTTTTCATAAGATCTCGTTTTGGAAGTCCTCGAAAGTTAAGAATATCTATTTGTAAATCAAAATTTTAAGTTTTCCCAAAATTCTAAAGTCAACCAGACCTACCCAAATTTTGGGTTCAAATAATTTTTTCCTTCTCAGTAAATGGAGAAAAACTATATTTGCCCCTCCAAAATTGGGAGTATAGCTCAGTTGGTTCAGAGCACCTGCCTTACAAGCAGGGGGTCCTTGGTTCGAATCCATGTACTCCCACAAACCAAAAGCCTTTCCGACACAGTCGGGGAGGCTTTTTTCTTTTACGATAGCCGAGCTTGCTCGAAGCTGGAGTAAAAGGAAAAAGGCTCATCAGCCCGAAGGGATGAAAGGCTTTTGGTTTGACTCACCCCCCTTCTGGATCACAAGCGAGTACAGCGAGCTTGTCATCCGAACTCTGAAAAAAGCCTCATCAGCCTGAAAGGATGAAAGGATTTTGCTTTGACTCACCCCCCTCTTGGATCACAAACTTATATAGCAAGTTTCTATTTGCTTGCACTTTGTAATTAGTTTCATTAAAAATGAAGCATACTACTTTTTTCTTTCACACCATATTTAGAGATCTAACTCTAATGAAATACCTTTACTAGACCCGATCAAGAGCAACCAAACCAATTCTTAAAGTAATAGGTGGAGCAATATCAGTTTAGGGTTCAGAGATGTTTTCTATAATTGTATTTATGAGGTTGTTACTAATTGTTTACTTGTCTTTTTTGTATGTGTTTAACTCCTTCGGTCAAGTTGTTGATGAAAGAATTAATGATAAAGAAGGGTTTATGCGGGAAGTGATAGAGCTTGAAGGATATTCTTTAAATGATATACATGATGCTACCGAAGCTTGGATTAAAAAGAACTATGTAAAGCCCTCTGAGGTTTTGGTGGTCAATGATGCGAACTACTTAAGAGTTAGGGAACACGTTGATCTGCCAAATGTGGAGGCCAGTGTGGTAAATTGCTATGCTGCAACAGAATGGGATATTAAGGAAGGGAAAGTTAGAATTACTATTTCTCAGTATGAATGCACCAGTTCTCACACAGACTTCAATGCGCTTGTTTCAATGAGAAAAAAAAATGGCAAGGTCAAAATGGGTTATTCTGCGCATCATAAATGGGTAGTCGATAGCTTTAATAACAAAGTTGAAGGACTAAAGAAAACGTTGAAAGGCGAAGTAAAAAACGACGATTGGTAAGCCGCTGTTATTAGTAATTATACAGGCAAGTTTCTATCAAGGTATGGCAAGATTTCAGATGATCTTGTCTACTTCATAATTCGCAAATAACTATTGCTTGGTTTCCCTGCGTATGTTTTTGTAAAGTACTTTTGGTTTGGACCTCCCCCTTGCTTTTTAGCCATTCTTAGGCCATCCAAATACCTCTAAAAGGCTTGATTGGAATAGTTTCATTGCAGTTCTTCATTTATCGATATTCATTTTAGCTTATTTTAGAAGCCAAATTGCGTCATCATTACTAACGACTCTGTTTAATATTCTTCAAATGAAACTCACAAAATTTAATGCTCTTGCCCTGCTTGTGCTGCTTTTCATCGCTGCCTGTAGCCCCCCGAAAACTGAATCAACCAGCATTAGTGTAACAGCTGATGCTGTTGGTCCATTCTTTATGGGTGTAAATAGCCTCACCGCTGATTATCAGGTTGAGCTTTCAAGTTTAGTTGAAGCACAAAATCTGGATCCTAAAAAACTCAAGGAAGTCAAACTCACAAGTATTAAGATTCAACTGACTGATGATGCTGGCATGGAAATGGTTGATATCAATAGTGCATCGCTTCAAATCGTTTCAGATAATGTTGAGATGACAAGTATTGCAGTAAAGAATCCAATCAATGAAGAAGGCTTAAGCACGAATCTTAATGTGAGTGAGGAGGCGGAGATCAGTGAGTATTTCAAACAGGACTATTTTACGCTCGTTCTTGACCTTGACTTTAAAGATGACTCTTATGCAGAGGAGCTTGCGGCAAACTTGGAAATAGATCTAGAAATTAGTTACAAAGAATAAAAACGATAGATATGATTAGATTATTGATGGTAGTGGCCTGTGCGCTCATAGGCTTCAGCGGAATGGCTCAGGAAGAAGGAGATAGACTTGTAGGCGTATGGGAACCCAGTCATGGAAAAGCAAAAGTCAAGGTAGATAAGATCGGCTCTAAATATTACGGGCGCATTGTTTGGCTCAAAGAACCGATCGACCCCGAAACCAATAAACCAAAGGTAGACAAGAACAACCCGGATGAGAAGATGCGCAGTAATCCTTTAAGAGGCTATCGCATTCTAAAAGACTTCGTTTACAAGGGTGATAATGTTTGGGAAGAAGGTACGATCTACGATCCGGAAAATGGCAGCACCTACAACTGTACCATCAAAATGACTGATGAAAACACCCTGGACATTCGTGGTTACATTGGAATTTCAACTTTTGGGCGAACAGACATTTGGAAACGTTTGAAGATGCCTTCACGTAAAAAGAAGAAATGATCGCAATCACATTAAAAACGGTAAAAGCATCTGTTATGATGCTCTGCCTGTTCCTCTGCACAACAGGACTATTCGCTCAGGAAGATAGTTCAGCAGTGGAGGAAGAGGACTGGAGCATTTATGATGATCTGGAGTTTGCAGATGAAGGAACCAAGCGTTTTGCATCAGCCAAGATCAAAGGTTTGAGTCCTGCGCAATTCATTTCCGTGGGTTATGATTATCAGGCTCCATATGACATTACAGCAGGTGCCTTTGGAAGCTATGCTGAAGAAACTGCTACTGCAACGGCCACTCACGGTTTGAGGGTTGGTGCAAATGTCCCTGTGTACTCCAGAAACAACCTTATTGTGCAACTTGGTGGACAGCTATGGGATGTTCAGTATGATATGGATAGGGAAGCTGGTGGGAATCACCCTCTGTTGAACTCACTCGGCCAGAATGGATTGAGAACCTTAGGTTTGAATACTACCATTTTCAAACCGCTCAATGAATACAGTTTTCTTCTTGTCCAGGCAAATGTGGATATGAATGGTGATTATAGCTTGACCGAATTCCAGGATATGCGCTACAATCGATACTCAGCCGCAGCAATTTGGGGAAGAAGACCCAACGATAATTGCCAATGGGGTGTGGGTTTGTCCAGAACCTACCGGGCTGGTGAGCTAAATTATATCCCTGTATTGCTGTATAACAAAACATCTGTTACTGGTAAATGGGGGACAGAGATCCTCTTTCCAGCTCGAGGCCATGTTCGATACCGAGTGAACGCTAGAAGTCTGGTACTAGGAGGTTTTGAGTTAGAAGGTAATAGTTACCGGATCGGAAATCAGGGAATGGCCCTTGCTCCACCCTTAGACGAACTAGAGTTGAGAAAAAGTGAGTTGCGTTTCAGACTAAACTATCAACGCCAGATAACGGGATTCTTTTGGGTATCTGTGCAGGCTGGTTATCGCGTGATGTATTCGTTTAATGTAGATGCCGTGCCAGAAGGACAGGATTTCTTTAGAGGATTCTTTGGAGATCAAGCCTTTGCCATAGAGAATCGCACTGGCAATCCACTTTATGCCAACATCAGCATCAACTTTGTCAGCCCTTAAAGGTTGATCAATAATCTGCAGATCGGAGAGCAAAGTTTAGAGTCTATAGCAGAATGCGTTGATATTCATGCCCGCTCCTACAGAAGCAAATAGGATCAGATCTCCCTTTTTGAGACTGTGTTCGGCATTCTTGCCTTTTAACACGGTATCAAATAATGTTGGCGCAGTGGCAACTGAACTGTTGCCTAGCTCCTGAACACTCATAGGAAGGATTCCCTCAGGTATCTCCCGTATGCCGAACAATCGGTAGAATCGCTTCACCACTGCGTAGTCCAGTTTTTCATTGGCCTGATGGATGAATATCTTTTTGAGGTCTGAGATCTCAGCTCCTGTTTTATCAAGGCAATCCTTCATTGCCTGGGGAACGTGTTTTAGCGCAAACTCATACACCTTTCTGCCCTCCATCTTTATATATCTGACATTAGGATCGTTCTCTGGAGCGTTTGACTTTCCCAGGAAGAGATAGTACGCTTCTTCTTCGGTAAAACTCAATGATGCTGAGGAGAGGAAGCCTTCGTTTGCTTCGACCTCTTTATGCTGTACTATACAGGCACCTGCACCATCTGCGAAGATCATGCTGTCCCTGTCATAGTGATCCAAAACACGTGAAAGGGTCTCGGCACCGATCACAAGTGTGGTTTTGGAAAGTCCAGTTTGACCAAAAGCATCGGCGTGGATCATTCCTTCCACCCATCCTGGGCAGCCAAATAGAATGTCATATGCCACACAGGCAGGCTTTTTAATTCCCAGATTGTGCTTTACGCGTGAAGCCAATGCCGGCAAAATATCTGTTTGGATTGTGTCTTCCAATACATCCCCAAAATTGTGGGCTACTATGATGCGGTCAATAGTTTCCTTGTCGATCTTCGCATCATCGATCGCCTTTTCGGCAGCATAGGTGGCAATGCTTGAAGCGGTCTCTTTGCTATCTACATAGCGCCTCTCCTCTATTCCAGTTATGGTTTGGAATTTATCGAGAACGGTGTTGATCTCGCCTTCAATCCGCTCTTCGTTAGCATCATAGAATCGCTTCTTGTTAAAATCGGCGTTCTTAATGACCTTTGTGGGAATAAAACTACCTGTCCCAAGTATGATCGTTCTTTTCATGTTGAATCTTCTGTGCTTTTCCTATTTTCTAGCTAGATGATTTCAGCGTGCCTTCCGTGAGACAAATAAGAGATCACATAGAACTGAGACCATGAGCTAAAAAGAACCTGGCATCAGGGTTTTTTCGATTACAGCAAAGGTTAAGGAAATAGTTAAACCTGCCCAGCAGAATCCCAATTATCTATCCACTCCAGCCTCAGATTTTAGTACTTTCGTTTGCGCTGGAAAAGCAGTTCTTTCCGAATCGCTTCGCTTTCGGGACTGGACACATGATGATCTTTGAAATAAAATTTGGGCATTAGCTTCCTCCTTCGCAGCTAAAGCTGCTTCGGCGGACGGGACGCACTTTATGTGTGCAAATATTTATTGGGGGCATTAGCTCAGTTGGTTTAGAGCGCTTGCTTGACAGGCAAGAGGTCACTGGTTCGAATCCAGTATGTCCCACACCATATTTATTCTAGGTACAGCAATATCTAATCACAAGCCGCCAACTGCTCTCCAACTTCTTTAAGTCGCAGCTTTGACTTCTTATTCAGAAACTCCTTTCTGATATAGTTGATCAGATTTGTGAGCTCTGCATTATCCATTTGAGCTATGCCGCCCATAGGCTGAGAGTAGGTTACTCCATTGACCTCAATTTCTCCTTTGAGGCCATATTTAATGATACAGGCAAGTTCTTCTTCATGCTCCTTTAGATAATCGGCCTTTTGCAAAGGAGGAATGTAATTCCCCAAACCTTCTCCTTCGGTACCGTGACAACTTGCGCAATGTCTTTTGTAAGAAGCTTTTCCACTGTTATCAGCTACAGACACGCATGAACTGACCGCAAGCAGACTAAGACTCAGGAGTAGCAAGTAGTTTTTTAATGTCATTCTTTAACAATTCAGTGTCTTCAGGAAGGGTGCCATCGTAGTATCCTCTGATCCTTCCCTTCTGGTCGATCAGGATAAAAGCACCACTATGAATATATCCTCCCGGGGCTTTGGGGTCTTCTGCTGCACTCACCATGTAGGCCTTTGCAAGATCATAAAGCTCATCCTTCTCCCCGGTCATAAAATGCCAACGTCTGGAACTTACTTCGAGGCTCTCGGCATATTTCTTCAATTTAGGAACTGAATCTCGTTTTGGATCGATAGAGTGTGATAAGAAAATCACCTGATCTTCCCCCTCCAGATCCTGGTAAAGCCTAAACATGTTCCGCTTCATTTTAGGACATATGGTCGGACAAGAAGTGAAGAAAAAGTCGGCTACATAAATGTTTCCTTCCGTTACTTCGCTACTTATGAGGTTGCTATCCTGATCCAACAAGGCAAATTCAGGGATACGATAGAAGATCGTATCTGTCTGTTCTTCGCCATTTACTTTGACTGTTTCATACTCATGCTTCCCAAGTATAGGCAGAGCTGGCTCATTAGATTGACATGAGCCGAAAATAATCAGGATGACTATGTAGAATATCTTATTCTTCACTAAGTAATTCCTGAACATTCATCATAGAATTTTTCATTCTATCCCCAACTTCGATGATCTTTTCTTCTTCTTCTTTCAAATACTCCATCATCGCAGCTTTATCCTCTTCGAATTCCTCAGGCTTAAATTCACTCATCCACAGCATCATAGCTTCAGATGCTTCTTCAAGTTCCTTTTGAGCAGAGAGCAATTCTTTATCAGGCTTCTCGCTGTTGGCTTCCAATTCCTGAATTCGATAATCTAATGCTGATTCCATTTGATGCATTAGGTCCATCATTGGCATAATGGAATCATGAACCGACATCACTTTCTTCATTTGCAACTCAATTGACTCAGCTTGCTGTTCTGGCGAATCGGTTTTAGCACTATTCTTTCCCTGTGAACATGAGACGAGGAGCGCTATTAACAATGGAATAAAATACTTCATCTGTTTAATTTTTGACTTTGCAATAAAGCGATTTCAGTTTTATTTTAAAACGACCTTTATCACCTTCTGTTCATTGAAATTATTAATTGCTAACCAATAAACACCTTTTGCTAATGCATAAAGGTCTACCTGAAAACCTGTTTGGGTTTTAACCTGTGCAATTTTCAAACGTTCACCTTGCACGTTAAAGATATCCCACTCGTATGAATCCGCTACATCAAAATCAACGTTGATTGTGCTGTTGGTAGGGTTTGGATATACCTTAATTTCATTCATCAGTAAACTTTGAAAAGAACTACGGGTAAAATCAAAGGAATCTGAGGTGTCTGAACTACAGGTTCCATTTAAGGCAATCACTTCATAAGAACCAGACCTCACTCCTTTTATGGTTCGATCTCTGGCACTTAACTCTAAAGCATTATGAAACCATACATAATCGGGAGCAAGCGAAGAGGCCACAAGGCTGTCGTTTGTTCCAGGGCTTATGATGGGTTTATCGGGCATACTGTCCAGTTGAATCATCATTTCTCTTGTCGGACCTAAACCACAAAAGTTTTGAGCCCTTACTGATAATGTCACCATCGTATCGATACTCACCCCATTGGATCTGTTGACCCCTATCGTGTTATTCAATGCATTGATATTTACTATGGAGGATAAGCCACCGACCTCCCAGGAGAAAATATCTACTTGAGAAGAGGCGATAACAGAAAATAGATGATCCGTCGTTCCCATTGAGCATATCCTATCTGGACCTGTTATCACACTAGGTGTATCTGGAAGTGGACAATTCTTGAATTTAAGCTCATCTACCCAAAATGTACTTCCATCTACCGAATGCTGATATTCCGCGGACGACATGAATGCCACCTGAATAGAATCAGGGTTTGAAGGCATATTCATGGGCAGTTCAAAATAGGTGAATGCCGAAGCCGGCGGAAGTTTAAGTCCACGCTGGAAAGTGTCCGTTTGGTTAAAGGCTTTGAGGAAAACGAATGCTGAATCGACACCTGGGGACTCAAATCGATAGTATCCATAAAGGGTATCTACCTGGCGATCAAAGGCGCTTCCTCCTTTTTGTGTTTCATAATCGTAATTGCTGACTATTCCAAGGATGGTATCCCCATCAAAGAAAGAGGTCTTCATGCGAATGGAATAATCACCACTATATGCCGAATCAGATCGTATCACTGAATTTAGCTCTCTCGTGAAAGGGTCTCTGGCAGTGCTTATCCAGCCTGAAGGAAGCAGGCTTGTATCTGGCAACCAGTTCTCGAAACTCTGATTCAAAATCGCGCCCAGAGTATCCCCATTGCTATTGATCAATCTAAGCTCATCCAGAGCTAGTTCGCTGCCTGGAGTTATACCCAATTCATTGATCGCATTGCTTGAAGATGCTGCGAAGATCAAACTATCCGGACTCATTGTGTCTGTCCAGTTGATAGGCATGGAGAAGCGAGTATAAGTGGACTGCGTTCCTGTAATTGTTACCGTCAGATTGGCGTTCTCAGTCGTGTCATGTCGAAAAGACAACAAGATCAATGCGGTATCTCCAGCCTGCACATCATACTTGTAATATCCAACAAGGGAATCTGGTCGGTCATTGTAGGATTGTCCACCACTCAAGTTGTCAATATCTCCATTGATCAGATATGCAAAAGCGGTATCGCCCTGAGCAGCAACTGTGGTCAGGCTCACTCCAAAACCACCTACAGCATTGGAATCGATCACACAATTCTCCTGGCCTGTTAAACCAAAAGCTTCAAAAGCTGAAGTTTCGTATCCCTGAAGGTCATTTATAAGCCTCAGATCCCAATCCTCAAACCCTCCGTTCTGCAATACCTGAGCAAAAGCTCCTGAACAAGCAAAACATGAAATCACAATTACTTTGAATAGTTTAATCACAGCGTGGTTTTGGGCAAAGATACGAGTCACGATCAACATCAAGCCTTAAAATCCAACTTCAAGGTGCAAGCGCAGCAAGAGGTGATCTGCACGGGTAACTGACGCAAAGTCTCGGTAGCTGATATCAGTCTGTAATTTTAAGCGATGATTGTTCAGGTATTTGGTAAAGGCAAGGGTATAATCGTTGAGGTCGTTGCTCGCTAATTCAGAAAGATCAGGACTATCGAGTACTGAGGAATATCTCCCGGCCAATTCAATATTGGAATCAAACAAGTAGGCGAGTTGTCCACTAAACGCGGTACCCGTGGTATAGTAGGCTGCCAGGTTCAGGTCTTCATCATAAATGGCCGGCACATCTACACTTCGCTGTATGAACTGTCCATAAAAGGAAAAGGATCTCCATTTGGCCATAACATCTCCAAAAGCAGTGATGATATCGCGCTCTGGATTAAGCACAAAGTCATCATTCAATCGGCGGAGTTCATAGAAACTATTGTCGTTGTAGCTCACACCTCCACCGATCATCATTTTGAGCGATGACTCCCGGTTGAGATCTGACATATACTCATCGCCGTTATTCTCAAACCTTCCAAAGGGAAAGACCTCTAGACGTGCAAGGGCGTGCAGCCCACCCAGGTCGCCGTTAAAACTTGCTCCTTCGCCATTTCCAAGAAATACAATTTCACGCACAAATGAAGAACCCAGGGCCCATGTGTGTTTTAACTCCAGGCCAACATCTCTTTGAAGGCTGAAATTCTCTGCCAAAATTGAATATTCTGCAAACTGCTGATTGTGCGGATTCATCCAGCGCTCGCGATTTGCATTGAGGAGGAACTGCCCTGCCTTAAGCTCTATGTTTTCAGAGATCTTCCATTTGGCATAAGCATCCAATAGCACCATCCTTTGTGCTGCTACATTTGGAAACTCCTGCGCATCAAAACCGATTTGGGTAAAAAAGAAGAGCTTGTTTTCCAGCATATAAGCTGTTGCACCCAACCTGGCTCTTCTAATTTGTGCCGCTGCCCTGCTTTGATCAAAAGAGGAATCTACTGGCCATAAAGCGCTCGTGCGTATCTGCGTTCTTCCAAACAGCTTGTAGGAGGACTCTTCTTGTGCATGGGATGCAACAACTGCGCACAAAAGGAACAGAAAGAGTGGAAGTAGTTTCTTCAATTATCGAATAATTATACTCGGTGTGAGCACGCGATTACTTTCGTTGAGCTCTCTGTCGCGAATATAAACTTCATAGCGAATAGTATCTCCAAAGAAAGGAATGTAATAGGGATACATATCGATATGCACTTCACCTTCAAGGGTTTTAGAAACACTTCGATTCTCGATCTCTGGCACCCGATAATAGAAAGGTGCTAAAAGACTATCAGCGGGTTCAAACTTTGTCCAAACACTGTCTTCATAGTAGAAGTAATCCAGAAAAAGATTGTAATCGAAAGGTGCTTCAGGAACATCATCCGTTTCTGGCAGACCAAAATCGCCATCACAGTCACGGAAATAAAAGATCATTGTGGCAGAGTCTCCTGATTGTATGAAATCCCTGTATTCGATATAGGGAACGGGGTCTTCACATTCCTCCAGGGTACAGGAAGTGAAGGCAAGCAACATTACTGATATGACGAAGAAGTACTTGATCATCTTGCTTTTGCGAAGATATGGATTAATAGAGCTGATGATTCTTTTGTCCACCTGTATGATCAAACGTTAGATTTGCTCTCTAGTTGTGTCTGAATACTCCTTCATATCAAGTGGCTTATCTGAAAGTGATTTTGAGTCGATCTGTCTGGAGCGTTTTCGAGAACAATACCAGCATGTGGAGGTCTATCGCCAATACTGTGATACTCTCGGAAGATCAGAGGTCACAAATCTGAACGACATTCCCTTCCTCCCCATCTCATTCTTTAAATCACATCAAGTGATCTACTCAGGGTTAAAGGCAGAAAAAACCTTCATGAGCAGCGGAACTACTCAAATTGCACGCAGCAAACATCATGTTTCAAGTTTGGATCTATACGAAAAGAGCTTCACGGAGGCATTTCAAGGTATTTATGGAGACCTGTCACAAATTTGCCTTTTAGCCCTTCTCCCCTCCTATCAGGAACAGGGAGACAGCTCTTTGATCTACATGGTTGATCAGCTCATGAAAAAGGCCGATGCTAAAAGCAAGTATTTGAAGCCTGACTCGACCTCGGCGGAAGAATTGAAGATGCTTTCTAAAACGAAGGATGTACTGCTCATTGGAGTGAGCTATGCTCTTTTAGACCTTGCCGAAAGTTATCCTATGGATCTATCCGGCAGCATAATCATGGAAACTGGTGGCATGAAAGGCCGAAGGAAGGAACTTATTAGAGAGGAGGTGCATGAGATCCTTAGCCAGGCCTTTAATGTGAGTCATATCCATTCAGAATATGGCATGACCGAACTATTGAGCCAGGCATATTCTCAAGGAAATGGAAAGTTCTTTTGTCCTCCCTGGATGAAGGTCATGATCCGCGAGAGCACGGATCCTTTTCGCTGGTGTCCGATTGGCAAGTCAGGAGGGATCAACATCATCGATCTGGCCAATGTTCACAGCTGCAGCTTTATTGAGACCCAGGATCTCGGGCGTAGCCTTCAGGATGGCAGTTTTGAAGTACTCGGTCGATTTGACCAGAGTGACATCAGAGGCTGTAACCTCCTTCAGTTCTAGTGCCTGTAGCTAATGATATTCGCAAACAATCGATAGGCACCAGGCACCCCAGCAGGGAGCTGACGAAAGAAAGATATCCCCGTATAAACGAAATTACCTTTTCCGTGTGGACAAACCAGCAGGCCTCCCTTTTTTGGATCCTCACCTGGATCATTCCATGAGATCAAGGCCTGATAGTTCTCATTCCAGCTATCTGCAAAGTAGAGTCCGCGTTCCTGAACCCATCCCTCAAAATCTTCTTTTGTGATCTTATTTGGAGAATTAAGGATCGGATGATCGGGGAGTAAAAAGCTCGGTTCTGCTTCTTCTACGGTTACTCGATCTCGCGAAAGGCTGAAGGGTTCAGGTCCGATCTGATCCATTACCATGCCTCTATTCGTATTGTACTGAACAATCAGGTTCCCTCCTTCATAGACATAATCCAATAAGATCGGGTTCACGAACTTTAGCTGTTGTTCCGTATTGTAGGCTCTAATCCCTGTGATAATAGCGTCATATGAGCTGAGATCCATCACCCCAAGTTGGTTCAGATCGAGATGCTCTACTGCGATACCCAGGCGTTCCAATGACTCTGGGATCTCATCTCCTGCTCCATCGATGTAACCCACTTTCCTCATGCGATGAAGTACATCAACGCGAATGAGTTGCACCTTGGCTTCTGGAAGAAAGAGTTGTTCATCTATGTGATCATAATCAATGAGCTGATAACCCTGATTAAATGTTTTTTGTCCGGATCTTATTTCAAAATTGAGCTCACCGGTCTTTGCCACAAAGGGAGGCGTCACCTCAAATTCATAGGCCGACTCCCCTTCTTCGACGAATGAAACGTCGTATGAAGCGGGTTCAACTTTCCAGGTATTGGGAACCATAGCTACCAGTTTACCTGAAACGCCCCCTGCATGAGCCTTGACCTTTACGGTCACTTTTTTCGGCTTATTGCCAGAAAATATTTGCAGCTTCTGGTTGGTGTTGATACTCATTTCGGGAACCACCCTGAAATCCTTGTATCGCTGACCTTCCACCCGGGTAGTCCACTTGTAGTTCACTAGCCTCACCAATTCAAAAGGCGCTCCGTTCAACTCAAATTTCATTCTTACGGTAAATTCGGGGTCATTTTCCGGCTTTCCAAGATCCTCGTAGGAGTCGACCTTGAACATCGCTCCATATTCGTCTCTAAGCCAATAAGGCTGTGAGCTACGACGCTTTTTATTCCTGACTCTCATCGAGAGCGAGGTTTCTTTGTTATTCTCAATACTCAGGTTCAGACTAGTGTCCTTTTCCGCACAGGTCATTTCAAGCAGTTTTAAATCTGCTTCTCCCGCATTGATCACTTTCACTCCGAGGTCAAAATTGGCCTGGGGAGTGATGTTAGGCCGATCGCTAAAGGCATCCACCCAGATCCCCGCACAAGAAAGGATGATATCATCTAGCTCTGCGAGCTTCGTGCTTTTCCAGCGATCATCCTTCACCTCATCCACTAGCACTTCACGCACACGGAGCAGGTCATCAAGACTCTTTCCTGGGTTTCGGTAATCAAATTTGTAAAGCAGCTCATCCATCATCGTCTTGATCTTGCTTCCTCCGCTCACTCTCGACCAATCCGTTTTAATTCCTGAAAAGAGATCACCCTCAGCTTTTTCACCTTTAAGGTACTTAAGGTATTCTAGCATCTCACCTCTCCATGTGCTCACCCCAAAGCCCTGGCTTTTGTGTTGTGAGCGACTCTCAGCAGCGATCTCATTGATCCATTTCCCTCTGAATTGATCATAGGCACCCACATCTACCACCAAATAGTCGGGGTCATTCTTCGCTTTTTCCGGGAGGTCTTTATCCCACCAACTACTGCTATTGAAATAGAGGCGTTTTGTCTGCCATGTTTTAACAAACTTCAATTGTTCAGGGTAGGCCTTCTCATCAGCTGCAAGCTCGAATGCTTCCATAGCAAGTAAGGCAGAAGCGCTGTGATGGCCGTGACCATTGTAACCTGTTGGATTAAAACGAGTGACAATAACATCCGGTTGATACTTTCTGATCACATAAACCACATCACCCAAAACCACATCTCTATCCCACTTTGTGAATGTTTCTTCGGCATTTTTAGAGTATCCAAAATCTACTGCTCGAGTAAAGAATTGCTCTCCCCCATCTCTCTTTCTAGCCTCCAGAAGTTCCTGAGTTCGGATCATGCCCAGCAGTGCGCCCTTTTCATCTCCGATCAGGTTTTGGCCTCCATCACCTCTAGTGAGGGATAAGTAAGCCGTTCGGTATTTCTGGTCATTCGCAAAATATGAGATGAGTCTGGTATTCTCATCATCTGGGTGAGCCGCCAAATAAAGTACACTGCCGAGGGTGTTGAACTTTTCCATGGCAGCGGCGACCTCCGATGCGTGCATCATTTTCTGCTCCTGTGCATTCAGGTTCAGAAAAGCAAATAAACTTAGCGTTATTGATAGGATATTCTTCATGCTCTAATATCTTCCAGGTTTAACAAAAATGCATATTCCAGCGCCAGTTCCTTAAGGGCTTCAAATCTACCAGAGGAACCGGAATGACCAGCTTCCATATTTGTATGTAACAATACTTGTCTATTATCGGTTTTCATCTCCCTCAAACGGGCTACCCATTTTGTGGGTTCCCAATATTGTACCTGAGAGTCATGAAGACCCGAAGTTACCAGTAAATTGGGATATTCCGTCGCTTTGATATTGTCATAGGGTGAATAGGATAACATGTAGTCAAAATACTCCTTTTCGTTTGGGTTACCCCATTCATCATATTCCCCTGTAGTGAGCGGTATGCTTTCATCCAACATGGTAGTAACTACATCAACAAATGGAACTGAAGCTACCACGCCATTCCATAGTTCTGGCCTCATATTCATCACAGCTCCCATAAGAAGTCCACCTGCCGAACCACCCATTGCATAAAGGTGTTCGCTGTTGGTCCAGCGCTCTTCGATGAGATATTCAGCCAGATCAATAAAATCATTGAAAGTGTTCAGCTTTTTGAGCTTTTTACCTGATTCATACCAATCTCTTCCCATTTCTTCACCCCCTCGCACATGTGCCATGGCAAAAACAAATCCGCGATCAAGTAAACTCAAACGAACCGAGGAGAAATAGGGGTCCAAACTATGCCCATACGAACCGTAACCATAGAGCAACAATGGGGCGTTCTTTTGATGAAGATCCTTTTTGTATACCAGTGATAGGGGTACTTCCACCCCATCCCTCACCTCCACCATAAAGCGCTTAGCTTCGTAGTCTGAAGGATCAAATGTTCCGAGTACTTCTTGCTGTTTGAGCAGCTCAAATTGTTTTGAGTCCATGTCGTACTCATAAACCGAAGTAGGGTTCGTTAAAGAAGTATATCCCAACCTTAACTTACTCGTTTCATACTCATAGTTGGTGCCCGTCCAGGCAGAGTAAACCTCTTCCTCGAACTTGATGTAATGTTCTCTTTTGTTTTTCTTGTCGATCACCCTCATTCTGATCAGTCCCTGATAACGCTCTTCAACGACCATATGCTGTTCAAACATCTCGATATCCTCCAGCAAGACCTCCTCACGATGGGGAATCAACTCCTGCCATGACTCAATTCCTGTGTCATTGATAGGACAGAACATCAAGCGAAAATTCTTGGCCTCGTGATTTGTGAGTATGTAGAACTCATCCTTAAAATGGTCAACTGAATACTCATGACCATGTTTGCGTTCCAGGATCAATTTAAACTCGTCTTCAGGTCTATTTGCATTAATGAATCGATATTCAGAACTCTCGCTTGCATATGAGGAAATGAATATTAGCTTTCTGGACTTCGTTCTAAATACACCGCAGGAATAGGTTTCATCACTTTCATGAAAAACCTCCACATCTGAAGTTTGATCCGTTCCCATTTTATGGCGCATGATCTTGTATGATCTGAGCGATTCATCTTTTACCGTGTAAAAAAGGAATTGACCTGATTGGTCCCAAACGGCGGTTCCTGTGGTATTTTCAAGGATATCTTCACTTAGTTCCCCCGTATCCAGATTCTTGATACGCAAACGGTAGATCCTTCTACCCAGAGTGTCTTCACCATAAGCGAGATAGCTTTTGTCATCGCTAATTGAAAGCCCCCGGATATTATAATAGGAATGGCCTTCTGCCATTTCATTTACATTGAGCATGATCTGCTCTTCCGCGTCTAAATTGCCTTTTTTGCGGCAATAGATCGGGTACTCTCCTCCCTCTACATAGCGGGAGTAATAAAAATAGCCCTCAAACTCATAAGGAACGGAGATATCCGTTTCCCTGATCCTGGATTTCATTTCCTTGAAGAGCTCCTCTCTGAAGGTGTCGAGATGACCCAATTGCTCCTCGGTATACTCATTCTCATCATTGAGGTATTGAAGCAGCTCAGGATTTTCCCTGTCTCGCATCCAGTGGTAGGGATCATAGCGCTTGATGCCATGTTCTTCATGAAAATAGTCCTGCTTTTTGGCTACGGGTGCTTTCATAGGTCGCCAAATGTCGCAAATTTGGCTATTGAGAGCTAGTTGAGAAAACTATCTTTGTCCACCATCTTTTGATATGCACGAATTACTCGCTATAAGCTGGAACGTTGACCCCGATTTTGTGGAAATTCCTGGAATGGGAAGAGCGATACGTTGGTATGGAATATTGTTTGCAACCGCCTTTTTATTGGGATATTATTTGCTTGACAAGATGTTCAAGCGCGAAGGAATTGAAAAAGACTGGTTAGATAAAGTATTGATGTATGTCATGATCGGGACCATACTCGGCGCTCGATTTGGTCATGTGTTTTTCTACGACTGGCCATATTACAGTCAGCATCCGGGCGAAATTCTGGCCATTTGGAAAGGCGGACTGGCGAGTCATGGCGCGGCCATAGGCATCATTATTTCGCTTTGGCTATTTTCAAGAAGAGTGACCAAAAAGAACATACTTTGGATCCTCGATCGAGTCGTCTTAACTGTAGCTCTGGGAGCGATATTCATCCGTCTTGGAAATTTGATGAATCATGAGATCGTTGGTATACCGAGTGATGTGGCATGGGCTTTCATTTTTAAATACGGTCCGCAACCCATAGTTCCCCGACATCCGGCCCAACTATATGAGGCCTTTTGCTACGTGCTGATCTTTGCCATCCTCATGTATCTTTACTGGAAATTGGATTGGGGAAAATATCTCGGTAAACTATTCGGAGCTTTTCTAGCCTTGTTGTTTACGGCCCGATTCTTTGTTGAGTTCGTGAAGAGTTCGCAAGGGGGCTTTGAATCGACTTTAGGTGATATGCTAAGTACTGGTCAGTGGTTGAGTATTCCCTTTGTTTTGATCGGTCTTTATTTTCTCTTTAGACCTCAGGTCAAAGCCTAGAGTCTCGGTTTTTTCCTCAGCTTTTTCTTTTCAGCGTGTTGTTTTTTCTTTTTTAACCGCTCCTCCCGTTTAGCTCTGGAAGGTTTGGTGGCTTTCCTTTTTTTGGGTCTAAGCAAGGCGAACTCAAGTAGGTCTAGCAGTTTTTTGTTGACCTTTCTTTTGTTTTTGATCTGAGATCGGGTCTCCTCTGATGCGAGGTGCAAAAGGCCTTCCTGATCAAAACGATTGGCTAGCTTTTCACGAATTCTCTCTTTTTGTCCGGAAGTGAAAGCCTCGCATTTGTTGAGGTCAAACACCAACTGGACCTTCGTCTCAGTTTTGTTCACATGCTGACCTCCCTTACCACCGCTTCTGGCGAAGTTGTAGGTACAGGAAGCAAAGATCAATTCCTTTTGTACTTTGCGCATACTCCGAATATAAGGATTAGCGCAGATCAGAGCCTATGCCACTTTCTTCGATCTCTTTTACTCTTTTATCGATAGTGCTGTACACTTTCTTTGAAATCGCTCTGAGTGCCAAATCCATATCTTCCTCGCCGTGATCTGAGCTAGACATCACTCCCAGGAGGTATGGTTTATGTGGATAATATACTATGGCAAAGTGGTGTAGTTGGATGGCATCATAATTCTTAGACCCCGCAGGTCCGCTCACCACATCTCTTATTCCAAATTTATGCGCGGTCTTTACATTCTTTGGGATCGAAGCCCTCAGCCCTCTGTCAAATTCGGCCTTTGTCAGCAGTTTCAATGCTTTTTCACTGTATTCCCGATTCAGATAACTGGCATTATATAAACTTCTAAAGAAATTCGAAAAATTTCGGACTGTAACCACGGTATCATGCTGGTCATTCGCCGTTCCAATTTCAAGACCCAGCGCTCTTTCAGCAGACTCCACCTGAGACAATCCTATTCTGTCCAGTAGCATAACGACAGCAATATTATCTGAATGAATGATCATGAATTCGAGGAGTTGCTGGATCGTGTAGCTCTTTCCATTCTGATACTGAACGCCATCTTTATTATTGAACATGGTATGCTTTGCGGTTTCAAACACTAATTTCTCCTTCAGGTCTAAATCACCATCCTGGACATGTTTGAGCGCGGTCATCATGATAGGTACTTTCATCAGACTGGCCGGACTGTACTTCTTATTTGGCTTGTAAAGAATGGTCATACCATTATTCAGATCACGGAAATAGCAACTAAGGTTCAAGCCTGGATTCGTCTTCTCAAGGCTATCGATGAAGGCTGGCAGCTTCAGTTTGAGCTCATTCAGCTCATCGAAGTAAAGATTTTGAAAATCTGCAGCATACGAAAGTGGGTTCAGCAGTTTTGCTTTGGCCGGAAGTTTTACATTTTCCTTTTTTGCAGGTTCCGTCTTATCTCCATCACAGGAAAATAATAACGTTGCTAGTAATACGATCGATATCTGGACTTTCATGAGTGTAAATAACAACCCATGAACGCTCAATTAAATAAATAGGTTGGGGAGTATCTAAACTATTTTATCTCCCAGGTGGAATTTCCTCGAAGCAAGGCGTCAAGATCACCTTTTCCATTTCGGGCTAATGCTCCTTCCATTTGCTGCTTCAGCGCATCTTCGTAAGTTCTTCGATCGTTCTGATAGAATACGCCGAAGGGTCTAGGAAGCGCTCCATCTTCGGATGGGTCTTCGAAGAAACTCGCCAGAATGGTCGCCTTGATCTTGTCGTTTTCATCATGGATCCAAAGGTCATCTTTGGATGCTCCATCGCTCAGGTCAACGATCACAGGCTTAAAGCCATCTAACTTAATCCCTTTGTCCTGATCTTTACCAAAAACCAAAGGTTGACCTTGTTCCAGAAATAAGGTATTGTCTTTTTTGTTGTCCTTGTCAGTCATGGAATTAAAGGCTCCATCATTAAAGACCGGACAGTTCTGATAGATCTCCACAAAAGATGCCCCTTTGTGAGCATCTGCACGAATCAACTCATTCTTCAAATGCTTTGGATCTCTGTCGAGCACTCTGGCAACAAAAGTCGCATCTGCTCCGAGGGCTAAAGCAATTGGATTAAAGGGATGATCAAGAACGCCATAAGGCGAACTTTTAGTGATCAGCCCCTCAGGACTTGTAGGTGAATATTGTCCTTTGGTCAGGCCATAGATCTCATTGTTGAACAAGAGAATATTCAGATCAAAATTTCTTCGCAGAAGATGGATCAAATGATTACCCCCAATTGAAAGGCTATCACCATCCCCAGTAACCACCCAAATACTCAAGTCATCTCTCACCGCGCGTAAACCGCTTGAGATGGCCGTTGCTCTACCATGAATACTATGCATACCGTAGGTATCCATGTAATAGGGAAAACGACTGGAGCAACCGATACCAGAAATAAAGACAGTTTCGTGTTTCTTTTTGCCCAATTCTGCCACCGCTGCCTGAACCTGTTTCAAAATGGCATAGTCACCACAACCCGGACACCACCTGACATCCTGATCAGTTTCAAAGTCTTTCGCTCTTAGCTTTTCTGGATTCTTTGTCATGAGCATTGTGATTTAACAAATTCATAGATCTCTGCAGAGGTAAAAGGCAGTCCTTTGATCTTGCTCAATGGAATGGCATCAACCATAAATTTACTTCGTATGACATGAAGAAATTGCTTGTCGTTGATCTCGGGCATAATGATCTTATCAAAGCCTTTGAGCAGGTCACCCAGGTTTTTCGGGAAAGGATGAATATGTCGGACATGGATCTGAGCAACTGAATGTCCTTCTTCGATAAGCTGAGACACGGCCATTCGAATGGAACCATAAGTTGAGCCCCATCCGAGTACCAGCACCTCAGCATTTGCTTCACCTTGTTCTATTTTTTGATCGGAAATTCGATCTGCAACTTTTTCAACTTTTTCTGCCCTTTGCTTCACCATCAATTCATGGTTTGCTGGGTCATAAGATACATTTCCCGTTTCGTCTTCTTTCTCCAAACCACCGATGCGGTGTTGTAATCCCTCCATTCCAGGAATCGCCCAGTCCCTTACGAGTCGTTCATCTCGCTTGTAGGGTAAGAAAGTTTCTTCAGCCTCAGGTTTCTCAGCATATTTAGGCTTAATCTTTTGAAGATCCTTTGTTTGTGGAAAGGCCCAGGGCTCAGCTCCGTTGGCCAGATAACCGTCTGATAGGAACAATACCGGGGTCATATGTTCTACTGCGATCTGCGCAGCTTCAAATACTGTTTCAAAGCAATCTGATGGGGATTTAGCAGCTAATACGGGAATTTGCGCCTCACCATTTCTACCGTAAAGCGCCTGCATAAGGTCAGATTGCTCAGTTTTTGTTGGCAATCCTGTAGAAGGCCCTCCACGTTGCACGTTGATCACCAAAAGAGGGATCTCAAGTATCGTAGCCAGACCCATGGCCTCAGTTTTAAGAGCTATACCTGGCCCAGAAGAGGCCGTTACTCCAAGCGAGCCGCCAAAAGAAGCGCCAATTGCCGCACAAATCGCCGCGATCTCATCTTCTGCCTGATAGGTCTTTACTCCAAAACTCTTGTGTTTCGATAGTTCATGCAAGATGTCCGAAGCGGGTGTGATCGGGTATGAACCGTAGAATATGTCGAGGTCTGCCATTTGACCTGCAGCAACAATTCCAAATGCCGTTGCCTGATTGCCCATAACACTGCGATAGGTTCCAGGGGGGAGTACAGCCTTCTTTACCTCAAATCGAGAGGTGAATGTTTCTGAAGTATCGCCAAAATGATAACCCGTTTTGAGCACCTTCACATTCGCATCGATGAGATCCTGCTTAGCCTTGAATTTTTGCTCAATGAATTCGATGGTGTTGCCGAGCTTCCGGCTATACATCCAGTAAAGGAAGCCCAGCACAAACATATTTTTACATCGATCTATCGACTTTCGGTCGAGTCCACTATCCTTTAATGCCTCCCGTGTCAGGCTGGTCACATCAACGTCGTGAAGGTCATATTCTTCAAGGCTACCATCTTCCAATGGGTTCACCTCATAACCTGAAAGATTCATATTTCGATGATCGAATCCGGCGCTATTTGCAATGATGATCCCACCTTTTTTCAATTTGTGCAAGTTCGCTTTAAGTGCGGCTGCATTCATCACCACAAGTACGTCGCATTCATCACCTGGAGTGAAAACATCTACGCTTCCAAAGTTCAATTGGAAGCCCGACACTCCTGCAACGGTTCCCTGAGGCGCTCTGATCTCTGCTGGAAAATCTGGAAAGGTCTTTACATCATTCCCAAACAATGCGTTGGTGTTGGTGAACTGGTTCCCAGTCAACTGCATACCATCCCCAGAATCACCTGCAAACAGGATCGTAACCTCTTTTTTTTCCAGTACTTCTTTCGTCATTTGCTATTGGAACAGTTAAGCTTATAAATAGTTCCCTAAGCCCTTTCAACCAGAGCCCATTGTCCTGACTCGATCAAAGGTAATGCTTGTTTATACTTTGTTTCTTTTTCTTCTGCCGTAGAAAGGTTTCGGATCAGTACTTTTTCATTTCTTCCGATCTTCTTTTCAACCTTCACCGGCTGTTGTTGTGTTTTCGCAGCAGATGGGTCGTTGTAGTTCTGTTGTCCAGCCACTGGAGCATTTGAAGGCTCTCCTCCCCGACCCACCTGAGCTTTATCCAGATCAGATTTTTGATGAGTAGGTGCTTCGCGAACCTGAGTTTGCTCTTGCTGTGGTAGGTTGGCGTGCATGAGGAATGAAATGATCTTTTCATTCACATCCTCAAGCATCTTCTTGAAGAGTTCGAAAGATTCAAACTTGTAGATAAGTAAGGGATCTTTTTGCTCATAGGTAGCTGTTTGAACCGACTGCCGCAGGTCATCCATCTCACGTAAATGCTCTTTCCATGTTAGGTCGATCATCGCTAGTGTCGCTCCTTTCTCAAGGCTTTTCACCAGCTCCTTTCCTTCAGAATCGATCCCTTGTTTAAGCGGGCATACGGTTTGAATCGCCTTTTTTCCATCACTGAAAGGAACAACGATATTCTCATACTTATGTCCCTCTTCCAACTGCACACGTTGTAGTACCGGCAAGGCACTTGATGCGATCTGGGCTGACTTTTCCTGGTAGTGATCATAAGCCTTATCAAAAAGCTCTTGCGTCAATTCAGGCATGGATGCTTTCAGGAAGCGCTTCTCATCGAAACCAGGTTCCGTTCCTAGATACTTAAGACTATCCAGTCGGAAGGACTCGAAATTCTTTTCGGCCTGATGCATTCCAATCAACTGAGCACCCAGGTCATTGAGCGAGTTCATAATGTCTACATCGAGGCGTTCACCAAATAAAGCGTGTCGACGTTTTTTATAGATCACCTCCCGTTGCTGGTTCATCACATCATCATACTCCAGAAGTCGTTTTCTAATTCCGAAGTTGTTCTCCTCAACCTTCTTTTGAGCTCTTTCGATCGATCGGGTGATCATGCTATGTTGGATCACTTCACCCTCCTTCAATCCCAGACGGTCCATGATCTTCGAAACTCGCTCAGATCCAAAGATCCTCATCAAATTATCTTCGAGAGAAACGTAGAATTGAGAAGAACCAGGGTCACCCTGTCTTCCAGCTCGACCTCTCAACTGGCGGTCAACCCTTCTAGACTCGTGTCTTTCTGTACCAATGATCGCTAAACCACCCGCATCTTTTACGCCTTTTCCAAGTTTGATATCGGTCCCACGACCTGCCATGTTGGTAGCGATGGTCACTGTTCCAGGTTCACCAGCATTTTTAACGACCTCAGCCTCCTTTTGGTGCATCTTGGCATTCAGCACCTGATGCTTGATGTTAAGTCTGGTGAGCATTCTGCTGAGCAGTTCTGATATTTCTACTGATGTGGTTCCAACCAATACAGGTCGGCCCTGCTTCACCAGTTCCTGCACATCTTTGATCACCGCATTGTATTTCTCTCTTGCCGTTTTAAAGACAAGATCCTGTCTATCATCTCTTTGAATAGGACGATTTGTCGGAATCACAACCACATCCAATTCATAGATCTCCCAGAATTCTCCAGCTTCAGTTTCGGCTGTACCCGTCATCCCAGAGAGTTTATTGTACATCCTGAAGTAATTCTGCAATGTGATGGTAGCATATGTTTGCGTTGCCGCCTCGATCTTCACATTCTCTTTGGCTTCGATCGCCTGATGGAGTCCGTCTGAATAACGACGACCTTCCATGATCCTACCCGTTTGTTCATCAACGATCTTCACCGAATTATCCATGACAACATATTCCACATCCTTCTCGAACATCGCATAGGCTTTCAACAGTTGGTTTACGGTATGAATTCGCTCCGTTTTGACACTGTAATCGCTGATCAGCTCATCCTTTGCGGTGATCTTTTTGTCATCCTCCAGGTCTGAGTTCTCAATGCGATCCAATTCTGTGGAAAGATCTGGTAAAACAAAAAAGTCTTTATCTCCAATGATGCTCGTGATCAGCTCTAGCCCTTTTTCAGTGAGCTCAACAGAATTCATCTTTTCCTCGATCACAAAGAAGAGCTCCTGATCGACGAAAGGCATTTCCTTCGCCTGGTCTTGCAGATAAAAATTCTCTGTTTTGTTGAGTTGAGCCCTAATACCAGGTTCACTCAAGAATTTAATGAGAGCCTTATTCTTCGGCAAGCCACGGTAGGCACGCAAGAGTGAAAGGCCTCCGTCTTTCGACTGTTTCTTATCAGCTCCCTCTGCATTGGAAAGAAGCTTTTTAGCCTGGGCCAGCGCGCTTGTGACAAACTTCCTTTGTTCAGAAACCAGGCGCTCCACTAATGGCTTGAGTTCAGTAAATTCATGTTCATCACCTTTCGGGGTTGGACCTGAAATGATCAATGGTGTTCTTGCATCATCGATCAATACTGAATCCACCTCATCAACGATGGCGTAATTGTGTCTCTTTTGAACCAGTTCCTTTGGTCGTGACGCCATGTTATCACGCAGGTAATCGAAACCAAATTCATTATTCGTCCCGTAAGTGATATCAGCTAAATATGCCTGCCTCCTATCTTCTGAGTTTGGTTGATGCTTATCGATGCAATCTACCGTAAGGCCATGAAATTCAAAGATCGGTCGCATCCATTCACTGTCTCGTTTAGCCAGGTAATTGTTCACTGTAACCAGGTGAACTCCTCTTCCTGGCAAGGCATTCAGATAG
Source organism: Salibacteraceae bacterium (assembly GCA_965659675.1). Taxonomy (GTDB): domain Bacteria; phylum Bacteroidota; class Bacteroidia; order Flavobacteriales_G; family Salibacteraceae; genus CBFHWY01. The sequence continues at coordinate 60,111 of CBFHWY010000006.1, forward strand.
ACTGGCAAGGTCGCTACCAGGGTTTTTCCTTCCCCTGTGGCCATCTCAGCGATCTTTCCTGAGTGCAGTACCATACCTCCAATCAGCTGCACATCGTAGTGCACCATATCCCAGGTTAGCTCGTTGCCAGCCGCTGAGAAGGTCGTGTTGAACGAAGCCTCTTCACCTTCAATAGTGATAAAGTCTCTTTTACTGGATAGCTCAATATCCATTGAATTTGCCTTCACTCGGAGCTGATCATTCTCGGTAAACCTTCTGGCAGTTTCTTTAACTACTGCAAATGCTTCAGGAAGGATCTCATCGAGGATCTCCTGCAACATCTTATCGATCTCCTCTTCAATGGCGTCGATCTCTTCATAGGTGGCTTCTTTCTCTGCTATATCAATATCAGCAGATTCCGTTTTCTTCTTTAGCTCTTCGATCCTGCTCTTTGGCTCTGATATAAAGTCTTCGATCTTCTGCTTAAAGTCCTGTGTTTTTCCTCGCAGTTCATCGTTGGATATGGTGGAGAGCTCCCCAAATATTCGATTGATCTCCTCAACTTTAGGCTCCAGGGATTTAATGTCTTTTTCAGACTTATTGCCCATTACCTTGCCGAGCATCTTATTTACAAAATCCAACATCCGTTTTAGTTTCTTAAGTGTTCAAAGTTAGACGAATTGAGCTATGCTTATGTTGTGCTTTGACCCCAGTTCTGATTGTAATTAAAACAAAAAATCCCCTTTGAGAGGGGACTTAATAGACTGAAACTGACGCACTCGTCAATATTCATCTTCGTTAAAGAAGAAATCTTCTTTGGTGGGGTAGTCAGGCCAAATATCTTCTATGGTCTCATAAATTTCCCCTTCATCTTCCAATTCCTGTAGATTCTCAACCACTTCCAGCGGTGCTCCACGCCTGAGGGCATAGTCAATAAGCTCTTCTTTGGCCGCGGGCCAGGGAGCATCTTCAAGATAGGAAGCCAGTTCCAGTGTCCAATACATAGCTAAACGCTTTGATTTTTTGCAAAAATAGGATTATATCAATCCCTTCAACATTTTTTTTATTTTATCTATTCTCCTGATTTCCAGGGAATTTCATCAATCTTGTATTCTTTGCTCAGCCAACGAGACAGCACAAAAAAGTAATCAGATAAACGGTTTAAGAAGGCCAGGTTAAGCTCATCGAGCTCCTCATTTTCATTGAGGTGGATGATCAGTCTTTCAACCCTTCGACAAACTGTTCTGCATATATGTGCTTGTGATACAGCGGGATGCCCACCTGGAAGCACAAAGTTTTTCATTGGCTCCAGGACTTCATCCATCTGATCCATCCAGTTTTCCAATGTTGAAATATCATCTGACTCTAACTCTGGAAGATTCCAGGAAGATTCCTTTTTCTCCATCGCGAGTACTGATCCAATAGAAAAGAGTTTGTTCTGAATCCAGATCAACTCTTCATTTCTAAGATCCGCCA
>CBFHWY010000007.1:0-54194 GCA_965659675.1 Salibacteraceae bacterium
GGTATAATGATCTGCTCAAAAAAGGTTTGATCGAAGAAGTACCTGATTCCTCTTCCGATACCGAAAAAGAGCCTTCCAAAGAAGAGGAATAGGCGTTGAACGACCGTTTTTGACGACAAACTGATATTTGTCAGTAATTATTCCCTTTTGCATTGCTTACCTTTGCCGAACAATTGAACTCAAATTATATCAAGATGAACAAACTATTCAAAAGCGCTACCATGATAGGATTGGTAGTTTTCGGAGCACTTGCTACCGAGTCCTGTAAAAAAGGAGAAGAGGATCCAGGACTTAGCCTAAGATCAAGAGAAGGTCGTTTGGCTGGGACATGGAAAATGATGACATATAAAAGTACCAACGAGTACACTGACGAGAGAGAAGATCCAGATCCAAGTAACGATGGAAACACTGTAATGTGGACTGGTACTGAAACTGAAGAGTGGGATGGTACTAACTATACCTTTATGGATGAGTACGAATCTACTCGCGACGATGGTGACAAGAGCAATAACATGGAAACCTGGACAGGTGGAACTTACACTAGTGAAAATAGCTTCACTTCTGGAGGAACTACAACTTCAAGTGAGTCAGAAGGAACCTATACTGCTGACATGATGGTAGAGTATACTTTCGAGAAAGACGGAAGCTTCACCATGACTCTTAGCAAAACTCGTTCTTTGACAGAAGAGGAAACAAACACTGATTTCAACTACGAAAAGGAAGAAGTGAGCGAAGAATCTGAGTCATATACAGTGTCTGGAACCTGGTCTTTCTTAGGACCAAACGATGTTGACGAGATCGCAAATGAAGAGCGTGTTGCAATCTGGTGGAATGATGAAACTCGTACTTCTAGTTCTAAGACTGAAGTTACTTACACGGATACAGATACTGACGATTTCTTTGATTACACAGATTCTGACTACTCATATGAGTATGATGAAACTACCACGTATGCTGGGTCAAGCCATGAGCCTGATGAGATCTGGACATTGATCCAACTTTCTAACAGTGAAATGAAAGCTGTTATGGAAGGAAACTCAACTTACACTAGAGAAGAAGTTGAGAAGGATACAGACAGCGATGGTTCGGTTACGACAAGAACCAATAGCAACGGAACAAGCTCTTACATGATGGAGATGACCTTCGAAGCGCAATAAAACAAACTAGTCTAAATGACTTTGGCCCCGTTCGGTTTCCGGACGGGGTTTTTTATTTTATTTACTTCAAACTTTTCTGATGATCAGCAAACCAAAAAGAAGCTTTGTAAGCGAGAACCTCGGTATTGACTCCTGGGATGACATCTCGGAATATTATCTGAATCTGGAAGCAAGAGATGTTGCGACACTATCTGAACTCCAATCCTTTTTGAAAGACTGGAGCGAGTTACAGGCGGTACTTGAAGAGAATTTGGCATGGCGTTACATTAAAATGAGTTGTGATACGGAGGACGAAGGCAAACGCAAGGCTTATGAATTCTTTGTGACCCAAATTCAGCCGAAGATCGCTCCTCAGGAGAACAAACTGGAAAAGAAGTTGGTGGAATCAACCCTGATTCAGGATCTTGATGCTGCACATGAGATCTACCTCAAAAGAATCAACCGTTCGCTCGAGATCTTTAGGGAAAAGAATATCGATATACAGGCAAAGTTGGCGGCAGAGGCCCAAAAATTTGGAGCCATCACTGGGAAAATGTCGGTTGAACACGAAGGCAAGGAATATACCCTGCAACAAGCAGGAGCCAACTTCCTTAAACAGGCTGATCGTGAGTTAAGAGAAGAGATCTATCATAAGATCGCCAAACGGCGCAGTGCCTCAAAAGCTGAACTACACTCGCTCTTTGATGAACTGATCCAAAAGAGGCATCAGCTCGCTTTGAACGCGGGTTTTGAGAACTATCGAGATTACAAATTTGCGGCAATGTGTCGCTTTGATTATAATCCCGAAGACTGTTTTCAATTTCATCAAAGTATTTCGTCCACTTGCATGCCCCTGGTTGATGACTTGATGTCTGAAAGAAAGAAGGAGCTTGACTTGGAACAACTCAGACCCTGGGATCTTCAGGCGGATACTCAAGGAAGGCAGGCACTCAAACCCTTCCAAAAAAGCGAGGATCTGGTAGAAAAGTCCATTGAATGTTTTGATCGTTTGGATCCCTTTTTTGGGGACTGTTTAAAAACTATGAGAGAACTTGGGCACCTCGATCTAGAATCGAGGAAAGGCAAGGCACCCGGTGGATACAACTATCCACTTTATGAAATTGGGGTTCCTTTTATTTTCATGAATTCGGCAGGCACGGTGCGCGACCTTGTCACTATGGTTCATGAAGGTGGACATGCCATTCATTCATTTCTTTCAAGAGACCTTGAGTTGACTGGCTTCAAAGAGCTGACCTCCGAAGTAGCAGAGCTTGCCAGCATGAGTATGGAGTTATTGAGTATGGAGCACTGGGATGTGTTCTTTGATAGGGAAGAGGACTTGATGAGAGCTAAAAAAGAGCACCTTGAAGATATCATGTCAACCTTGCCATGGATCGCCTTGATCGACAAATTTCAGCACTGGATCTACGAAAACCCCGCACATTCTCATGAAGAAAGAGAAAATAAGTGGGTGGAATTGCATGCTGAATTCAGCTCAGATGTGATCGACTGGACCGGCCTTGAAGAAGAAAGAAAGATCATCTGGCAAAAGCAGCTTCACCTATTTGAAGTGCCGTTTTACTATATTGAATATGGCATGGCACAATTGGGAGCTATAGCCATGTGGCAGCAGTTTAAGGAAAAAGGAGAAGTAGCAATTGATAACTACAAGGCCGCCTTAAAACTAGGTTACACTCGCTCCATTCCTGAGATCTTCGATGTCGCCGGGATACAATTTGACTTTTCTGAAGACTACATTAAGGAACTTATGCAGTTTGTAAAGCTTCAGTATGATGAGCTAAGCGTATAAAGACCTTCACCAACGCACCTGATTCAGTAACATATTGGGCTTTGCCATTTCTTTTTGTAAGCTTCATTGCATATAAAATCAAAAAACTTTGACATATACAGGCAACCAATCAGACCTGTTCACGTCTATATATTAAGTCCTGAGAAAAGCATTTATTGTTTTCTCAGTTTTTAGGGTTAGGAGGGCCAATCCCCGCTGCAAGGCAGATGGGGATTGGTTTTTTATAGACCTCTATACGATATTGACCTCGCGCTCTAAAAGAATCCCAAACTTATCTTCTATATCCTGAAGGATATCAGTGCTGAGCTGAAAGATCTCGTTGCCAGAGCTGCCGCCGTAGTTCACCAAAACAAGGGCTTGTTTTTCGTGTACACCAAAATTACCAAAACGCTTGCCTTTCCATCCTGCAGTTTCTATTAGCCAACCTGCAGGAACTTTCACCTTGTCTCCCGCAGGGTAGGAGGGAATATTAGGATACTCAACTTGAAGCTTTTCAAATTGAGCGCTTTCGATAACGGGGTTCTTGAAGAAGCTCCCTGCATTGCCAATGACCTTTGGGTCGGGTAATTTAGATTGGCGGATATTGATCACAGCCTGACTAACTTCTCGAATACCCGGATCATTCACACCCATGCGTTCCAACTCTTGTTCAATGGCGCCGTAGGAGGTGTTAAGCTTTGGCGTCTTTAAAAGTTTAAAGCTCACCCAACAGATGATGTATTCTCCTCGTGCCCAGGTTTTGAAAATCGATGAACGATAACCAAACTCGCATGCTTCATTTCCAAATGTTTTGAGCTTTCCAGAACTGAGTTCATAGGCTTCTAATTCATGAAAAGAGTGCTTTAGTTCAACCCCATAGGCACCAATGTTTTGCATAGGGGCAGCCCCTACATTTCCGGGAATCAGTGAAAGGTTCTCCAGTCCAGCCCAGCCTTTGTTGATACAATGCATCACGAAGGAGTGCCAGTTCTCGCCAGCACCTACCTTCACGATCACCGAATCATCATCTTCACTCAGAATATCGATCCCACTGATCTCGTTCTTTAATACTAAACCATCAAAGTCTTTTCTGAGTAGAATATTGCTACCACCACCAAGGATCAACCTCGATGCGTCAAGCGTAAGAGCCTCAGCAAGTTCGTCAGGTTCAGAAAAACGAACAAATAACTTAGCCCTGGCATCGATCCCAAATGTGTTGTAGGCTTTGAGCGAGTGATGGTATTTCAGATCCACGGTCTAAAAGTAGGACTCAGATCAGCATTAAAAAGCGCACAGGCCTTCATATTTTGATGGAAGTGCTGTTGAAAACTAGGATTTAATGTGATTGCGGTAGTGCGTATAGGTACTCATGATCTCTTTCACATAGAAATAGGGCTCGGCTCCTCTGCAATAACCATGCTTTACCACCTCATCGTTGTAATATTCCGCCTTGGCTTTTTTGAGAATATAGTCCTCAACATTGTCGGTCCAGACTTCTGCATTGGCATCGTACTTGTCGGCGAGACGAACGGCATCAATGATATGACCCAAACCTACATTGTAGGAGGCTAAAACGAACTTCTGCCGTTCGGTACTATCAGGGATCTGCTCTTTCCAGTAGTCGTCGATCCATTTCAGATATCTTACTCCTGCCCTCACATTGCCCTCTGGATCGGTTAGTTTGGTCAGGTTATATTCTTTGGCGGTTCCGGGGATGAGTTGCATCAGTCCCTTTGCACCCGCCCACGACTCTGCATTTGGATCGAACCGCGATTCCTGAAAGCACAGGGCGGCAAGGAGCCTCCAATCCCAGCCAAGATCTGGGGCATATTTTTTGAATAACTCATCGTATTTGGATATTCTATTCCCACTGATCGATGAATATTCGCTCATCACCTTTTTGGAATGCTCTGTTCGCGCTTTGAAGTATTTGAGCTGGATCATGGCATAACGTTTTGAGTTCGTGATCTCCCTGATCCAATGATTCAGTGTATCCAGCATTTTGCCAGAGTTTTCCTTTGCGGTAGCCCATGCGATCTTCTGGTTAAAACTGATTGGTGTTTTGATGTCTATGTTCGGGTAGTATTTTGTATTGATCTTAGCAATGTTCTCATCGGCGATAGTATAATCGATCTCTCCTTTTGCCACTTTTTTGATCAGAGTTTCAGTATCGTCTTCGCTCTTAGGTTCAAGAATGGTAATGTCTTCGCCAATCTCATCAGATAGATTCAGTAAGCGGGAATAGAAGGCAGAATTTCGCTTGACATAAACGGTTTCTGCTGCCAACTCGATCGGGTTCCGGATCAACTGCTCTTCAACCCGATGCCAGGGCATCTTCCAGTAATTTTCAGGCATGCGCTGAATAAGAACCTGACGCGTGTATAACAGCGGGTCGGTAAAGCTGAGGATATTAGAACGTTCCTTGGTTAGGGTCAGGTTTGCTGCGATCAGATCGGCTCTACCAGAATTGATCAAAGGAGCAACGCTGTCGAGATTATTGATCATTCTGATCTCGAGCTCTACCCCGAGTTGATCGCTAAATAGCTCAAGTAGTTCGTATTCAAAACCCATGGGCTGTCCCTTGTACAAGAAGTAGGAGGTGGTGCTGTTATCTACCAAAGCGATCAACCTCTTTCGCTCCAGTACCTTGTCAAGAACATCACTGGATGTCACCTGATCTTTTTTTGAGGTTTGAGTGGAGTCGACACGCTCCTTACAAGCACTGAGAAACAGTGTTGCAAATAGTACGAGCAAGAATTTTTGCATTAGTGTAATATACGAATCAATGCGTATACAACGGCAAAGATCAATCCAATGGCAATAAGAACCTTGTAAGCGCCTTTGTAGTGGATGCGATTTATGCGCGCATCCTTTCGGTAAGCAAAGATCATAAGCACGACAAATGCCGATAAAAAGATCAAGGCAAATGTTAATTGACCCGTGCTAAAGTTCATCTATTGTTCATTTTGCTTAGCGGGAGCAGCTTGTTGTGCTTGCTGTTGCTGCTGTTGTACCAATTGGTTATAGAAGTACTGGTTGTACTGCTGGTGCTGGTTGCTTCCAAAAAAGATCAGGTTACCCAATAAGGCCTCTGCTTGTTTGTAGCCAGCTAAAAGGTGAATTCGACTGTAATTCTCATCGAGAATAACAAAACTCGGATAAGACAATCTGTTATCGAGGAGCGATGCAGCGAAGGTGTGCGTGCTACGTCGGGCTCCTGGATTTGGATTAACGAAATCCATATTGTTGAAACGGATGGTATCACTCATTTCTGCATCCAGTTTAACAGCATAGTACTTGTTGTTCATGTAGTTCACGACACCTGGGTCAACAAATGTGCTCGCATCCATTTTCTTACACCAACCACACCAATCGGTGTAAACATCAATAAAGATCTTTCTTTTCTCTTTTGCCATGGCTTCGGTAGCCTCTTCCCAGCTCATCCAGTTGATCTTTTCAACTTTGGTAGGAGCCTGACCGAAGGCCATGCTAGCGACAAATAGGGATAGGAGCAAAAGACTGATATAGTTTTTCATCATAGTTCAAAGATAACATGATAACTTGGAAGCTAATCTGAGCTTCCGTTAGCCAGCTTACATTTAACAGAAATTATGCCGTAAAGTTGTTACTCTACCCCGTGCATCAGCTTTTTGAGCGGTTTATTGAGAAGGATAATGACCACAGCGATGCCCAATAGTACGAATCCGATAGTGGTAAACACACTGAGGTATTTATCCAAACCTTCAGCCACGCTGAGCTTTTCACCGCCTTCACCATGTCCACCTGTAAGGGCAGCAATTTTACCTCCAACATAATTCGCAATGGCGAAGCTCAAGAACCATGCTCCCATCGCTGTTCCAGCAATATTCTTTGGAGATAATTTCGTAACCATAGAAAGTCCAATTGGAGATAAAAAGAGCTCTCCTGTAGTATGAAGTAGGTAAAGGAATAGTAATGTTAGAAGGGGTACCTGGAACGCCTCGTTAACGAACATCATTCCAACCTGGGTAACCAGAAATCCTGCAGCCAGTTGAATAATACCAAAAGCAAACTTTAATGGAATACTTGGATTCTTTCCGATCTTGGATAGTTTGACCCACATTACGGAGAAGATGGATCCGAATACAATGATGAAGAACGGATTAAAGAACTGAGTCATGGATGCAGGCATAGCCCAACCCATGATCTCCCTGTCTACATTTCTATCTGCAAATAGGGTTAATGAGGTTCCGGCTTGCTCAAAGCAGGCCCAGAAGGTAATATTGATGACCATAAATATGATCAATGCGATCATTCTATCTCGCCAAATACCTGTTTGTTGTTCCAGGTCGGCTTTTTTTCCTGCGGTGATCAATGACCAGGTCACATAACCAAAGAGTCCAAGAAGGATATAATCCAGGACTTCATTATTCATGATGAGCACATAGCACAATGGAATAAGAAGCAAAGAGCCAACAGTAATCACCTGAGCCTTGTTAAACGGACCAAAAGCCTTTTTCTTTCCTTCTTCAGTAACTTCCAGCCCGGGTGCAGCAGCATAGTGCTTTCTTCCCGACCAAAATATCAGTAAGCCTGTAAGCATACCTAATCCCGCAAGCCCAAATCCTTTGTCAAAGCCATAAGTCTCGCCAACATACGCAACGACAGTGGTAGCAAGTAATGCACCTATATTGATTCCAATGTAGAATATGGTGAAGCCAGAATCTCGACGAGGGTCACCATCATCGTAGAGCTTTCCAACGATAGTTGAAATATTTGCTTTGAAGTAACCGTTTCCAATGATAAGTGCCCCCATACCGATCATCAAGAAGGTCTCGTTTCCTCCCAGGATTACAAATTCTCCGATGGCCATTAGCACAGCTCCTAACATCACAGCAAAGCGATAACCGAGATAACGGTCAGCTAATCTACCACCCAAAATGGGTGCTGCATAAACAAGTCCGGTATAGGCCCCGTAGATCAGGGAAGCTTCAGCGTCACCTTTGAGCAAGGATTTTACAAGATACAGCGTAAGTAGCACCCGCATTCCGTAATAACAAAAGCGTTCCCACATCTCTGAGAAAAAGAGGGTCATTAACCCATTTGGATGTCCTTTAACTAAACCACCGGTCATAATTGAAATTATTAATGAAGCGCTAAAAGTAAAAATTTGTAGCAGACTGGGAGTTAGGAGTTGAAAGTAGGGCTGCGGTTCTGCTTTTTAAAGCATTACGAAGGCAGCCTTAGGTAAACTATCATCAAGATTCTCGGAGGTTCGTGAACTATCATAAACCCATGGTCCCTTGCATCTAGATGCTCTATCTCTTATAAATTAGCTTTCACGTAATTCGTCATCATGCGATACAAATGTAACCTCGTATTTCCACCATAGATCCCATGATTGCGATCGGGGTAGATCATCATATCAAATTGTTTATCAGCTTTTTGAAGTGCTGAAACCAATTCAACAGCATTTTGGAAGTGTACATTGTCATCGGCTGTTCCGTGAACAAGTAGATAGTTTCCATTTAAACCATCAACATGACTGATGGGCGCATTGTCATCGTAACCCTCATTCTCGCTTGGCAGCCCCATGTAGCGCTCGGTGTAGATGCTATCGTAGTACTTCCAGTTGGTGACGGGTGCGACCGCAATGGCAGTTTTGAAGATATCGGCTCCTTTGAAGAGACACAATGAACTCATGTATCCACCATAGCTCCATCCCCAAATTCCAATTCTTGAGTCGTCCACGTAATTTTGTTTGGCTAGGAATTTAGCCGCAGCGATCTGGTCTTCTGTTTCAAATTTGCCGAGTTGCTCATATGTGAGGGTCCTGAAGTCATATCCTCTTGCTCCCGTTCCTCGATTATCAACCGAAACGACGATATAACCTTTCTGTGCCAGCATTTGATACCACATGTAATTTGACCCTCCCCAACGGTCCATCACAGTTTGGCTACCTGGGCCTCCATATACATACATCAACACCGGATATTTTTTGTTTGGATCAAAATCCTTTGGTTTGATCATCCACGCATTGAGTTTTAGATCTCCAGAAGCTGGAACTTGCATAAACTCCGCATGGCTGATCGTGTACTCACCCAACTTATTCTTCAGATTTTCATTGTCTTTTAATACCCTGATCTGCTTTCCGCTCGATTTGTGTAGGCTAATGAAACTTGGACTATTGATGTTTGAATAGTAGTTGATGAAGAACTTAAAGCCTTTACTGAAAGATGCTGAATTGTTTCCTGTTTGTGAAGAGAGTTCTTTCATCTTAGTGCCGTCGAGCTTTATGCGATAGATCTCACGCTGCATGGGTGACTTCCTGGCAGCCTGAAAGTAGATATAGCCGCTTGATTGATCAATTCCGTAGATATCGGTGACTTCCCACTGACCCTTTGTTATTTGTCGTGATTCTCCTTTTTTATTGATGTGATAGATATGATTATATCCCTCCTTTTCGGAAAGCCAGATGAAGGAATTATCATCTAAGAAGTTCATGTAATCATTAATCTCGATGTAGGTATCGCTCTTTTCCTGATAGGCAATCTTTGCTTCGCCTGTTCTTGCATCTAAAAAGTGGAGTTTAAGATCATTCTGCAATCTATTCATGCTGAATACGCAGAGCTGATCATTGTTTTTTGTCCACTTGATACGAGGAATGTATTCATAGCCTGAGATTTTGGCTTTGACTGATTTACCTGACTTTAGATCGTAGATGTATATCTCAACCTTAGCATTCTTTTCACCGGCTTTTGGATATTTGAACCGATAATCTTGAGGGTAGAGTCCACCATATTTAGGCATGTTGAATTCCTTCACTTCGGACTCATCAAAACGGTAATAGGCGATCTTATCACCTTCAGGAGACCAAAAGAAAGCCTTGTCGAAGGCAAATTCTTCTTCATAGACCCAATCTGTTGCGCCGTTGATGATCTTATTCTGCTCCCCATCGCTGGTTAGCTGGCTAAGCTCTCCATTGGTGAAGTCTTTTACATACAGGTTATTACCCCGAACAAATGCAACCTTATTTCCAGAAGGAGAGAAAGTTGCATAACGCTGTTTTCCTTCTTTGTCAAGCTCCTGTAAACTTTTACTCTTCAGGTCGTAAACAAAGTTCTTCTCCCGGGTAGAATGGCGGTAGATCTGTTCTGTTTCTGTGGCCAGAAGTAGTTTGTTTTCATCAGCTGAAAAGGCATAACTCGATGGCTTGATCGGATCTGAACTTCCTTCTGGAAGAAGCTCAATGGATTGAACAACCTTGTCTACAAGCTTCCCGCTTTCGTATGAATACTTATTGATCGACATTCCTCCCCGGTCACGATCCATTGTGGTATAATGGATGCCATCGTTCATGGAACGAAGTCCGTACACCATCTCCGACCTGAACGTGCCATACTTCCAGATGTCTTCTAGCTTTATGTCTTTTTTATCCTGGGCAAACAGTATGCCTGAGAACAAGAGCGGAATAATAAATATCAATCTTCTCATAATCATTTCTTCTTCACTGCGCTAAAATAAAGCTAATCCTCTGCTTTTGTCAACCGCTTATCAAATCCTTGTTGAATAAGTCTTTCTTGAAGTTCTTTCTTCTGCAAGAATTGCCATTAAATTTGAGAACAAGTATGATGCCTGAAATGAATATTGAGGATTTTGAAAAGATCATTGATGCTAGTTATGTGTTCTATGATGAAGAATCGCTGAACAATTATGCGCAGGATGAAACTGAGGATCTGCACTTTCCTCCACAGTTGCTGTTAAAGCCTGGTACAACAGAGGAAGTTTCCCAGATCATGCGTCATTGCTTTGAGAACAACATAGCTGTTACCCCAATCGGGGCAAGGACTGGTTTGAGTGGTGGAGCCTTGTCGGTTAAAGGTGGTGTTGGTTTGAGCATGGAGCGATTTGATAAGATCCTCAAGATCGATGAGAACAACTTTCAGGCACTGGTTGAACCTGGGGTGATCAATCAGGTGTTTCAGGATGAAGTGAAATCCAAAGGACTTTTCTATCCCCCGGATCCGGCAAGTTGGGGTTCCTGCTTTTTAGGGGGGAATATCGCCCTTAACTCAGGTGGGCCAAGAGCCGTGAAGTATGGAGTTACCAAAGATTGGATCTTGAATCTGGAGGTAGTACTTCCGAATGGGGAGATCATTTGGACCGGGGCGAACACTCTTAAGAATAGTACGGGATATAATTTAACTCAACTGATGATCGGCAGTGAAGGAACGCTGGGTGTTGTTACAAAAGCGGTGGTTAAACTCATGGCGAAGCCAAAAATGGATATGCTGATGCTTGTGCCTTTCAAATCCGCTGAGCAGGCTTGTGAGGCGGTGCCAGAGATATTCAGAGCGGGTGTAACGCCCTCGGCCATGGAGTTCATGGAACGCGATGCCATCGACTGGACATTGCGCTTTGTAGACGAGATAAACCTTGAGGTAGAGGATGATATCGAGGCTCATTTATTGATCGAGGTAGATGGGAATGAAGAGGATCAATTGATGAAAGAGTGTGAGATCATCATGAAAGTTCTTGAAGCCTTCGATACTAGTGAGATCCTTTTTGCCGACAGTGCAGCTCAAAAAGATAGTTTGTGGAAATTGCGAAGAAGAGTGGGAGAGGCGGTAAAGGCAAATTCAGTATACAAGGAAGAGGACACAGTGGTGCCTCGCTTTGAAATGCCCCGACTTCTAAAAGGGGTGAAAGAGATCGGAAAACGCTATGGCTTCCAGTCGGTATGCTATGGTCATGTTGGAGATGGAAACCTTCACGTCAATATCATCAAAGGGGATATGAGCGAAGAAAAATGGAATGAAGAGCTCAGTGTGGCTATTCGAGAGATCTTTGAGCTCTGCAAGGAGCTAGGGGGTACCATAAGCGGTGAGCATGGAATCGGCTTTGTACAAAAGGATTACATGGATGTGGTGTTCAGTCAGACGGAACTTGAGTTGCAAAAAGCCATAAAAAGAACCTTCGACCCTAAAGGGATAATGAACCCGGGAAAGGTATTCGTTTAGAGTAAAACGAATAGCAAACTGGTGATCAGGGCGAAAACCAGCACTTTTAGAATAACGGTACTTTTTTCTGACGACATCTTTAGGGCTTGCAAATAACTAACGCAGCCATGAATTGATTATTGTCAGCGTGTAAAATAATTATTCCTTTTCGAGGTAGGCTGCCTGAGGTTTGAGCGGGTCTCGAAGTTTCATGGCTGTTTCCTCATCGCAGATGATATACGCACTGGAGAACATCTCAGAGTGATTTTCAACCTCACATTCTTCTACCGTTACCTTTTCTCTTTCCAAATAATCCAGGAGATGGACCTTGTGATGCTCTGCTGTTTTTTGAGCACCAGGCCCTCTAAATTCCCAAACAATGCGCAATGTTCTCATGAGTTATATTCCAGTTCTTCATTCAAATACTTCGCGGTATAGCCTTTTGACTCCCTCAGCATTTCTTCAGGAGTTCCCTGAAAGACGATCTCTCCTCCTTTTTCTCCACCCTCAGGTCCAAGGTCTATGATGTGATCCGCGACTTTGATGATATCCAGATTATGCTCAATGATGAGCACAGTGTTCCCATGATCTACCAGGCGATTAATGACATCCAGAAGAACCCTGATATCCTCAAAATGGAGTCCGGTCGTAGGCTCATCAAGAATATAGAAGGTATTTCCAGTATCTCTTTTTGCCAGTTCGGAAGCTAGCTTTACACGCTGTGCTTCTCCACCTGAAAGGGTAGTTGATGCCTGTCCAAGCCTTACATAACCGAGTCCAACCTCATTCAGGGTCTTGATCTTTTGGTTGATGGAAGGAATATTCTCAAAAAAGCTTGCAGCATCTTCGATGGTCATATTCAAGACATCATTGATCGACTTTCCCTTGTACCGGATCTCAAGTGTTTCCCGATTGTAGCGTTTAGCATTACAAACCGGGCAGGTGACATAAACATCCGGCAGGAAGTTCATCTCAATGGTCTTAAGTCCAGCACCCTTGCATTCTTCGCATCGTCCACCCTTTACATTAAAGCTGAATCGCCCGGGCTTGTATCCTCTAATGGCCGACTCAGGTAGGCTAGAGTATAGCTTTCGAATGTCGGAGAAAACACCAGTGTAGGTTGCTGGATTGGATCGGGGGGTTCTGCCTATAGGACTTTGATCGATCTCAATGACCTTGTCGATATACTTGATCCCTTCAACCTTATCATATTTCAATGGCTTTTTGTTCGCCTGATAAAAATGCTGATTCAGAATGGGGTAGAGGGTGTCATCCACCAATGTTGATTTGCCACTCCCTGAAACTCCCGTCACACATATGAGCTGCCCGAGCGGAAAACTCACATCTACATTTTTTAGATTGTGTCCTTGAGCGCCTTTTATTACCAGCTGTTTGCCATTTCCTTTTCTTCTTTTTTCAGGTACCTGGATCTCGAGTTTACCATGTAGAAAATGGGCGGTGAGTGAATCGTCAGTGACCAGCTCTTTAGGGTCACCTTCTGCCACTATTCCTCCTCCGTGGATACCTGCCTTAGGACCGATGTCAACCAGGTAATCAGATTGCATCATCATGTCCTTATCATGCTCAACGACAATGACGGAGTTTCCCAGATCACGAAGCTTCTTTAAACTTTCAATGAGTTGCTGGTTGTCTCGCTGATGGAGTCCAATACTCGGTTCATCAAGAATGTAAAGTACGCCTGTGAGTTGCGTTCCAATTTGTGTGGCCAACCTGATTCTCTGGGCCTCTCCTCCGGATATACTTTTCGCACTTCGGTTCAGTGAAAGGTAATCGAGTCCGACATCTAAAAGGAAGCTCAGCCGTTTTCTGATCTCTTTAAGGACATCGCCAGCTATCAGCTGTTGCTTTTTGTCCATTTTGTCCTCAACGCCATTTAGCCACTCCGCCAGTTCATGGATCTCCATTTTGGCGAGTTCTGAAATGTTCTTATCGCCGATCTTAAAGTAAAGCGACTCCTTTTTTAGACGTGCACCTGAACAGGAGGGACAGTCCACTTTGTTCATGAAGGCCATCGCCCAGCGCTGAATGGACTTGGTTGGCTTTTCTTCATATTGCTTGAGTACAATGTTGGCTACCCCGGGGAAGTTTACCTGATAGGTCTTGTTGATCCCAAGGAGATCACTTTTAACCGTGATGGTTTCTTCGGTTCCGTAGAGGATCACCTTTAGTGCTTCCTCTGAAATGTCTGAGATGGGCTGATTCAGTTTAAAGCCATACTTCTCGCCAATGGCTTCGATCTGTTTAAAGACCCAGTTATTCTTGTAGCTTCCGAGCGGACCAATGGCTCCTTGCTTTATGCTTTTAGAGCGATTTGGGATCATCTTCTCAATGTCGATCTCACTTACTTCTCCAAGACCATTACAGTTCTGGCAAGCACCATAAGGGCTATTGAATGAAAAAAGGTTGGGCGCAGGAAGGTCATAAGAGATTCCACTGCTTGGGCACATCAGTTTTCTGGAAAAATAACGCGGTGCTTCGCTGTCGTCAACTGGAAGAACCATCATAACGTCCTTACCTCTTTTCATGGCCTCTTTGAGGCTATCGGCAATTCTCTTTCTGCTCGATTCTTCAACTTTGAGACGGTCTACCACCAATTCAATATCGTGAACCTTATAGCGGTCGAGTTGCATTCGCTCCACCACCTCTTTGATCTCACCGTCCACACGAACCCTAACAAATCCTTGCTTTCGCACCTTTTGGAAGAGCTCTCGGTAGTGACCTTTTCTGGCTCGAATTAAGGGAGCCAGGATCATGACCCGCTCTCCGGCATAGTCATTCATGATCAGATCGGTGATCTGCTGGTCGGTATACTGAACCATTTTGTCTCCTGTGTTGTAGGAGTATGCATCAGAGGCTCTTGCGTATAGCAGTCTCAGGAAATCATAAATTTCTGTGATCGTACCTACAGTAGAACGAGGAGAACGATTTACCGTCTTTTGTTCGATGCTGATCACCGGGCTCAATCCATTGATCTTATCTACATCAGGGCGTTCTAAGGTTCCCAGGAATTGCCTTGCATAGGAAGAAAAGCTCTCAATGTAACGTCGCTGACCTTCTGCGTAGATCGTATCGAACGCCAAAGAAGATTTTCCTGAACCACTTAGTCCGGTGAAAACCACCAGTCGATTTCTGGGAATACGTAAATCGATGTTTTTGAGATTATGGACCCTTGCGCCATAGACCTCCAGAAATTCTTCCATTAGATTCTATCCTCTATTCTGTCTTTGCAAATTGTGGCAAAGGCTCCGGCTTTTTATAACCAACAGCCTTCAGGTACTGTTCAGTAGGAACCGCTATTTGGTACTTATTGTTTGCAGAAACCGACAATTGGTCTGATCGTAGCCAGGGGTTCAGTGTTTTGAGTAAACTCAGGCTGATTCCCTGTTCGAGCGCGAAACTGCTCAAGTCATTGATGCTTGAAGAAACTTCTACTTCCTGTGTTGGAATGTTTCGGTAAAGATCTTTCTCTCGAAAAGTAAATCCAAAGTCAGAGGGGTTTTCCAGAATCAGCTTGACGGCCATCATGCGATAGACATATCGTGCTGTTTCTGAGTTCAAATGCAGATCGAAGTAACTTCCAACCGATTGCTCTTCAAGCCGTCGATTCATGCCGTTCATACCCATGTTATAAGATGCGGCAGCAATGATCCAGGAGCCGTACTTTTCGTAAGCTTCTTTCAGATATGTACAGGCAGCTCGTGTTGCTTTTTCCAGATGGTAGCGCTCATCAACACTCGAATTCACCTCAAGTCCATATTCTTTTCCTGTACTTTTCATGATCTGCCAGAAACCTGCTGCTCCAGATGGAGAAACAATGTCCTGAAGCCCACTCTCAATAACAGCGAGATATTTAAAATCATCGGGAACCCCTTCCTCTTTGAGTATTGGCTCTATGATCGGAAACCACTTCTGTGTTCTTTTAAAGAAAAGCAGGGTTTGAGATTGCCAGTACGTGTTCACAAGAAGTTCCCTGTCCAGTTTTTCAGAAATATTGTAGCGTTCAAGTGGAACTCTTTCATTTAAGAATACCAAATTCTTTGGAAGGTTAATGGCATAGATCCGATAGTCGCGATTGAATTTCTCCTTAAAGCTGATGTCCTCTTTATCGGGAACAGAATATTGGTATAACATCGGCAGGGCTATAAGCGCAAAGCCTATGACCAAAAAAAAGGCGAGCTTTTTATATTTTTTTGATGCTGGTCTGATGTCGTTTTCTTTCCTGCTCATAGAACTTCATTTTAGCTTTTCTATTTTGAGTAACACCAAAAAGAAAGCCAAAGACAATTAAGAAGTAGAGTATAAAGATAGCAGTAAATAAATGATTCCAGGGTTGGAGGTACTTTACAATTATCCACACGAAAATGTAACTAAGAAGGGATATTCCGATAAACAGGAATGCTACATTTCGATCGCTGAGTCCGAGATAGGATAAATGATGCGTGGTGTGATCTTTTCCTCCTATGTAGGGAGCCTGACCCCTTCTCAATCGATTAATGATCACAGTTAGGGTATCTGAGATCGGAATAATGAAAGCCAATAAGACAATGCATATCTGTTTTGCAGAGGCTTCTTCACCACCAAGGCCCTTGTTGTTCCAGAAGAATATTATCCCAATGCTCGCCAGGAAGATCCCGAGAAATTGACTACCGGTATCACCCATGAACATCTTTGCTGGATTCCAATTGAAAAACAGAAAGCCGATAAGTGAAGAAAGAGTGCCAAGCAGAAGCGCCAGATAGAAGTGAGCAAAATCAGGGCTGTAGAACAGTGCTACCGCAGCCATAAGAATAATGAAAATGGAAACAATGGTGGTTATACCATCCATGTTGTCGAGCATATTGATCGAGTTCATTACTGCCACTACCCAAAGGATGGTGAGGGCGTAATTCAATAGATCGACGGGGAAAAGGGAAATATAGGTCCCAGTAGCGCTCAGTATAATGCCATAAAAGATCTGTGTACTTAATTTGAGCGCGGGATTGATGTTGTAGGCATCGTCTGATAATCCCATCAGGAAGCCCATACCAGTAGCCCCCATAATCCCTAAGTATTGAAATGTAAGGAAGTTGTTCTCGAAGTTGAAGAAGATGGTATAGATCGAATAGGTGACGAGGAAAATGATAAAAAAGGAGATTCCACCCAATGAGGGTTTGGATTCGTTGGCCCATCTTACCAGTGACTCATTATAGTTTCTTTTACCGAGGTTCTTAGAGAAACGGAGGAGGATCCTGTTCAGCAATAGGCTGAAGAAAAAAGTAAAACCGAACAGAACGGCGTACTTCAGAATAATAATTTGCGTGTCGATGCTCCAATTGAACATAAGGAGCGCAAAAGTATCAAGCTTAAGCTAAAAAGGACTTTTAAAGCTAGAGAATTGCTCGCCTTTTTGATCTTTTTCTGATAAAATGGGTTCATTTACGTCCCATTCGATCGACAGGTCGGCGTCATTCCATGCAATGGTGCACTCCGATGCCGGATTATAAAAAGCCGAACATTTATATGAAAAGAGACTGTTTGGCCTCAGGGTTCTGAAGCCATGCGCAAAGCCCTCAGGAATGTAAAGCAAAAGCTTATTCTCTTCATTGAGCTCTACTGCATAGTGATCACCGTAGCTTTTTGATCCTTTTCTGATGTCTACCACAACATCCAACACAGCGCCTCTAATGACTCTTATCAACTTAGCCTGGGCATGAGGTGGAGCCTGAAAATGCAGACCTCGGAGTACATCCTTATGAGCACTTAAGCTTTCGTTGTCCTGAACAAAGTCTTTTGAAATACCCAGGTCACCAAATACTTTTTTACTGTAGGACTCAAAGAAATAACCTCGGTGATCTCCGAATACATTAGGCTCGATCAGTTTTAATCCTTCTATGGGCTCTTCAATGATCTTCACTACCTACCGATCAATCTTTTGTACCAGGGTCGTTTCTTTGATTTTCCAGCTTCTTCATAATAGCCGCCTCCGTAGGTATAACCATAGCCGTAACCATAGCCATAATCATAACCGTAGCCATAACCATAACCGTAGCCATAGTTGTAACCTCCTTTGGCAATATCAGCACCATTGAGGATAACTGATAGGCGGTTGAGCTGGTTTTCATTGACGATCCTGTCGACGTTTTGGACAAAGTGTCGTTTAGAGTAATGAGCTCTAAAGATGTATATAGGATAATCGGCCATTTGCAGGCAATAGATTCCGTCAGTTACGAGCCCAACAGGCGGGTTATCGATGATCACCACGTCGTATTTTCCTTTGAGGTCTTCAATGATCTCATCGAGTTTTCCATTGATGATCAATTCTGAAGGGTTCGGTGGAGTAGGACCAGCGGTAATGAAGTCAAGTCCATCTTGCGAGCTATGCTGAACGCAGGTTTCTATCTCTTCCATACCAACAAGAAGGGAACTCATTCCTTTCTCATTGCCCACTCCAAATCCCAAATGGATCTTTGGTTTTCTCATGTCAAGATCCAGAATGATGACCTTTTTACCTGAAAAGGCAATGATCCCAGCGAGGTTGATCGCTACAAATGTCTTTCCTTCTCCCGAAATGGTGGAGGTTATGGCAATAGTTTTCGCACCGTCCTTACTATTCATAAATTGCAAGTTGGTTCTTATCGTTCTGAAAGATTCAGCAAGAACACTCTTTGGGCGCTTATCTACTACCAACTGTGAAACTGGGATATTCTCTTTATACCTGGGTACAATTCCAAGGGTTCCCACAGAAGCATGAGTGAGTTTAACGATCTCGTTTAGCGAAGAAATATCGTTGAATACCAGGTAACGGATGAGAACAAGTGATATGCTTAAAATGATTGCCAGCAGCATGAAGATCACCACAACCATCGTTTTGTTGGGTGCCGTTGGGATTTTTGGGGATTGAGCTAATTCAAGAATCGTATTATCACTTACGATTCCCGCTTTGGAAATAGAATACTCCGCTTTCTTCTCAATTAAAAGCGTATAGAACTTCTCATTGATACTGTAAGAGCGTTTCAAGCGAGAGAAGATCAATTCCTTGGCAGGGAGGCTGCTGAAGGTCTTGTCGATCTCTTCAATTTTGGCGCTAATACTCTCTCTTCTAGCGCTGAGTTTCTTCTGGAAGGAAGCAATACTCTGCATCAGCAATTTTTTCTGAACACTGATCTGGTAGTCAAGGTTCTTTATGATACCACTGCTTGCAGTAACCTCATATAGCTTTTGTTCTTTTTCCAGAAGAAGATCATGTAAGGCGGCAACCTGTCTGGATAGGTTATTTTCAAATTTAGTTCCAGCGAGCAGTGGAAGCAGGTTATAGACATCTATGCTTTTTCCATCCTTTGAGGTAGTTGCCTCTTTGATCTGTTGGAGCAATGAAAGCTCCATTTCGATCTGAATGAGCTCATCTTCAAAGGCTCTCTGTCTCTCTAAATAGATGCCAGTAAAATCTTCCGTTTGTGCGAGTTTGTTGTCAATCTTAAACTCTTGAATCGACATCTCCGAGGTCTTTAATTTTTCGAAAACCTGGTCTATTTGAGAGTCGATGAAACGTAATATCCTGTCGGAGGATTCAATCTTCTTTTCGAGATCATATTCGATATAACCTTGTGCCAGAGCGTTAGAGATATCAGCAGCTTTCTTACCATTTCCATCGGTGAATGAAACGCTAACCGCTCTTGCCGCTTCGTTACTCACGCGGAAACTCATTTTTCGAAGCAGTTCATTCACCATCTTTTCGCGATCGTTCAACACGAAGAAGAACTCTCCCTTGTTTAGGGTGTTTTCGCGATTTCGAATGGCCTCATAATTAGTGATAAATATCTCAAGGTCGACCTTAGGCAGTTGAATGCTCTCGGAAAGATCAACTTCCTTGACGATCATCTCCCCTTTGTCACGAAAACGGATGCTCGCCTTGTTGAGTCCAGCAAAATCGATGTAAAATTTTTGCCCAAAAACGCTGGAGTCTTTGATCAGGGCATTAACCCTGTAAGGAGAAGCCTGATAATTCTCATAGGTAAGTAATTCCCCTTCAGTATGATAACTAACTTCGAGAGGAAGGTCTTTCATGATTCGCTTAACAAACTCTTTGGATTTCAGGACCTCCAACTCAGCGTTGATGCTTCGGCTTTCGTATACATCTTCTACTTGCAGCACCCTGGAAGCATTATTATCATTTTTGATCTGGATCACACTGGTGGCAGTGTAAATTCGGGGAGTATAACGCAGATATAAAAAGGCTCCAAGTGCACAAATGATGAAAAAGGCAAGTACCCAGCCGAGACTCTTCCGCGCCAGGCTAATGAACAGGCCTAATTCAAATTGCCGACTAAAGTCTGAGATGCGCTCTTTGTAGCCCTCAGCACTGGGTTCTGAACCGTACTGTCTTTCCTGTTCCACCTTAATTGGAGATAGATCTGTAGAAAGTCACAAGCACAATGGTACTCGTGATTAGACTAATGATGGGTGAAACCTCCCGGATGAGGTCGCTCGCCACCCTAAGCCTTGGTTCTACATAGATAATGTCATTGGCCTGTACGATCATGTTCGCATATTTCAAACCTTCTATGGTTGAAAGGTCAATTCTGTAAACGATAGAGGAATCCTGGCCAGGAGTTGTTCTAATGAGTTTAATTTTCTGAGCTTTCCCGTTGTTACTAATTCCACCTGCACTGGCAAGTGCCTCCATTAAGGTTGTGTTGTTATTCTCAAGTGGAATTACTGCGGCGGCACCATCATTCCCCGGGAATACGATCACTCTTCGGTTTATGATATTCAAGATGACAAAAGGATCGTTGTAATAATCCCTGTATAAGTCTTGCAGATAGAGTTCAGCTTCACGCACCGTTTTGCCTGCAAGTCTTGTCCTCCCAATGATCGGCAGTTTAACCTGGCCGTCGTATTCTACAAGGTAATTGATCATGTTAAGGTTGAAGTTGAAATTTCCCTGTTCGGCCATACTGGTGATGTCGATCAGTTTAAACCCATCCTTTGAGAACAACCTAAAACTAAGAAGATCATTGGGTGAGATCTTGTATTGCAGCTCGAGCGAATCTGGGATCGTATCAAATACGTAAGACTTCTTGGTCTTAAGCATGATGTTTTGATTTAACAATCCACATCCGGTAAGACCGTAGATCAAGAAAGCCACTAGGGCTATTTTGGTGAATACTCTCATCCTCTCAATATCAGCTTCAAAAGTAATAATTCTAAGGGGCAGAAATCCCTTTAGATTCGAGCAATGCACGGTAAAGTCGCTCTACGTCTTTTACAAGGCGAGTATAATGAAAGCGTGTCATCACAAAGTCTCGACCTTTTTTGCCCATTTCTTCTCTCATTTCAGCAGAGCTCACGAGCTTTAGTAAGCCTGAAATGAAGTCATCATTATCATGTTTATCTGACAGAAAGGCCGATTGATCCTTTAGTACCACATTTTCTATTCCACCCACATTCGTACTGACCACGGGTTTGCCTGCGGCGTGAGCTTCGATCAGACTAACGGGTGTGCCTTCATTCAGTGACGTTAAGCAAATGATATCAAGGCCCGCACATGGTGCTTCAACTGCTTTTATCCAGGATGTAAAATTGATGTCAACATCGCCGGATTTTTCCTCAGAAAAGCTGAGCTTAAGCTCTTGACATTTA
This sequence comes from Salibacteraceae bacterium, assembly GCA_965659675.1. GTDB lineage: Bacteria > Bacteroidota > Bacteroidia > Flavobacteriales_G > Salibacteraceae > CBFHWY01. The sequence continues at coordinate 21,543 of CBFHWY010000007.1, forward strand.
ATTTGCAATGCTGTTTTGAGTTCGCCGTCTCCAATGATAAATACGCGTATGGGCCGATCGCTCAGCCGTTTTAATTGAGCGATACTCTCAAGAAAGTAATTGTGATTCTTGATGGGAACGAGTCTACCTATGATACCGATGGCAATTTCATCTTCTTTTATCTGATATTCGGTTCTGAACTGCTCTCTGAGCTCTACCTGGTTCTGATTGAAGCGATTTAGGTCGAAGCCCAGAGGCACAACCTCTATTTTAGAGGGATCACAGATCTTATGGATATTACCTAATTCTTGCTTTTGAATTTCTGAAATGGCAATGATGCGATCAGATTTGTTTGCCAAAAAGCGCTCAATATTTTTATACAACTGGGTTTTTAGCTTCGAGAAGTATGAGTGGAAAACATGTCCATGAAAAGTATGAACGATGATGGGTACACCCATTTGACTGGCGGCTAGTCTGCCTATGGTCCCTGCTTTTGAAGCATGTGTGTGAACGATATCAGGCTTAAACTCCTTGATTATACTGCGTACTTTTCTCAAGGCGCTCATATCCTTCAAAGGATCTATACTCCGGCGCATTTCAGGGATGATCTGAGCTTGTAGTCCCAGGCTTTCCACAATGTATTTCGAGCTTCCTTCGCTTTCATCTTTTTCTCCACCAATGAGCAGGGTCTCAAAGTCATCCGGAAGGTATTTGCTCAGATAGGCAGCGTTGTAAGTGGGCCCTCCCAAATTAAATCGATTTATGATCCGCAGTACCCTAGGCATCTGCCATGTATTTTTTCCACCAGTATTGAAAAACAAGTAAGGACCATGTAATTGCTGCGGCATCTCCCGGTTGTCTTGAAAATAGACTTTGGCGCAGCGTTCTGATCGCTTCGGGATTAAATAAGCCCTGTTCCTCTACAAAGGCTTCACTCAATAATTCATCTTCGATCAATGGCTTTAATTCTGTTTTAAACCAATTGAGCAAGGGTACTTCAAATCCCGCCTTTGGTCTGTTGTAAAGCTCATCTGGAAGGTCTTTTCTAAAAGTATCCTGAAGAATACGCTTTCTGATCCTTGGGTTGATCTTGTACTCAACGGGTAATCTATTGGCGAACTCTACCACCTTATGATCGAGGAATGGGGTTCTCACTTCCAGCGAATGAGCCATTGACATACTATCGACCTTTCTGAGCATGTCGTTAGCCAAAACTAACTGCTGGTCAGCTCTCAGCACATCGTTCAGATTGCCATTTTTCTGAATCGGTTTCAACCAGCCTTCCTTTAACTTTTTATAAGCGAAGGCTTCGTCAGAGAGTCTTTGTTGCCTGACCTGTGGACCTTCTTTGATGAAATAGTTTGCTTCTTCTTCTGACTGAATAGAGGCCCAGAACCAATACCGTTCTTGATTACTTAGTTTGTTGCCTGCCAGGTATTTACTCAATTGTCTGCCCATATTCCCTAGTCGGGTGTTTCTTGATTTTGGAAGGTAGGGTAGGAGAGCTCCTGCAAGTGGCAGCACCTTGTCACCAAGCTGCGGGTAGCGTATCCTAAATTCTGCGGCGTGCTTGTTGTATCCAGAAAACAGTTCGTCGGCACCATCTCCAGATAGTGCCACCTTCACATATTCAGAGGTTCTCTCACAAAGCACATTTACTGCCAGTGCTGATGAGTCTGCAAAAGGTTCATCAAGGTAATCGAGGGTATTGAGCAAGGCGTCATAGAGATCATGGTTGCTCAAACTGAATACGCGATGCTCAGAACCGATCTTGTCTGCCACTCTTTTGGCGTAATCGGTTTCATCAAAATACTTTTCGTCACTAAAACCTATCGAGAAGGTCTTCAGGTCTTTTTTCTTTTTTGCGGCAATGGCACTGATCACAGACGAATCAATTCCTCCACTAAGAAATGTACCAATAGGTACATCTGAAACCAGCCGTTTTTCAATGGATTCTTCAAGTAAATTCCTCAGCTCTTCCTTTTTGTTGATGTAGTCCTTCGCATTGGTCTCGGAAGCTTCCTTTTGTCTTGCATTTTCAATTTGGTAATAGGAGGTGCTGACCAGCGGCTCAGGAATATCGTTGAGATCGGCGATCTCAATGTAGTGTCCTGGGCTCAGCTTTCTCACATTCTTGAGCATGCTGATCGGTTGAGGGACATAACTCAGCTGGAGGTAAGTGAAAAGCGCACTGTAATTTAGTTCTCTCTTTATTCCAAGAGGAATCAGTGACTTGATCTCAGAGCCAAAACAGAAGATGCGATCGTCGTTATAATAGACAAGTGGTTTGATTCCGAAGCGATCTCTGGCAACAAAAAGGGAGTTCTTATCGCGGTCGTGAATGGCAAAGGCGAAGAAGCCATTCAGATGCTCTAGGCATTCTTTGCCATAACTTAAGTAAGCTTTAAGTAAAACTTCAGTGTCACTTTCTGTCTTGAACTTATGCCCTTTCTGTTGAAGCGTTTTCTTGAGTGCTTTGAAATTGAATATCTCACCATTGTAAATGATGACAAATCGCTTATCATCAGAAAAGAAAGGTTGGTTTGCCTTTTCTGAGGTATCTAGAATTGAGAGTCTTCGATGTGCTAGCCCGATATGTTTTTCCAGGAATTCGGCACCTGCGTCGGGTCCTCTGCTGTTCAAAGTTTCTCCAGCGGAATGAAGGGCCTCACTGAAATCATCAGATAGATCTGTCTTAAAGTAAGCGCCAACAATTCCGCACATATTTCAAATAAAAAGAAAACGACGGAAATCCAGGGATGACCGTCGTTCAAAGTTTTGTTTTAACTGTTGACCTACAAGTGAATCACGTCGTCATAGGCTGCAGCAGCTGCTTCCATGATTGCCTCACTCATTGTTGGGTGTGGGTGAACTGTTTTGATGATCTCGTGTCCAGTGGTCTCAAGTTTTCTGATCGAAACAATTTCTGCAATCATCTCCGTCACATTATATCCGATCATGTGTCCTCCAAGTAGTTCTCCGTATTTCGCATCGAAGATGAGTTTCACAAAACCATCTTTATGACCTGCGCCACTCGCTTTACCACTCGCAGAAAACGGGAATTTACCTACCTTGATATCGTAACCTTCTTCTTTGGCTTGTTTCTCAGTGTATCCCACTGAGGCAACTTCTGGACTGCAGTATGTACAGCCTGGAATGTTTCCATAGTCGAGAGGTTCTGGGTTTTGTCCTGCAATCTTTTCTACGCAGATAATGCCTTCGGCTGATGCAACGTGTGCAAGTGCTGGACCTGAAACAATATCACCAATGGCATGAACGTGTGGAATGTTTGTGTTGTAATACTCATTGACAACGATCTTTCCCTGGTCAGTAGCAACACCAACATCCTCCAAACCAATGTTATCAAGATTTGATACAACTCCTACTGCAGAAAGAACAACATCGCAATCGATGACCTCTTCTCCTTTTTTGGTTTTTACGGTGACCTTACATCCTTTTCCAGAGCTGTCTACATTCTCTACAGAAGCTCCTGTCATCACCTTCATTCCCATTTTCTTGAAAGAACGTGCGAGTTGTTTACTCACCTCTTCGTCCTCATTCGGCACAATGTTCGGGAGGTATTCAACAAGGGTTACTTCAGTTCCAATGGCCTGATAGAAATAAGCGAACTCAGAGCCGATCGCTCCGCTTCCCATCACCACCATTTTCTTTGGTTGCTTTGGAAGGGTCATCGCCTCTCGGTATCCGATGATCTTTTTACCATCTTGTTTGATATGAGGAAGCTCCTTTGAGCGTGCCCCGGTAGCAACGATGATATCTTTTGCCTCGTAAGTTGACTTTTTCCCTTTTTCATCCGTAACCTCGAGTTTGTTGGCGGCAAGGAGTTTACCACTACCCATGATCACGTCGATCTTGTTTTTCTTCATCAGGAATTGTACGCCGTTCGACATGCCATTCGCCACCTCGCGACTTCGTTTTACCATTCCGCCAAAGTCGCCCTTTGCGCCGTCAACAGTTATTCCGTAGTCACTGGCGTGGTTGATATACTCAAATACCTGAGCACTTTTAAGTAAAGCTTTGGTAGGTATACAGCCCCAATTCAGACAAATTCCACCGAGGCTTTCCCTTTCAACAATGGCAGTCTTTAATCCAAGTTGAGCTGCTCTGATCGCTGCAACATATCCACCTGGACCACTTCCGAGAACAATAAGATCGTAATTCATTTGAAATGCTTTTTGTGAGCTGCGAATTTAAGAAATATGGGTTGGCGAAAGCGAATTCTCTTAAGAATGAAAAACTATTGGCATGAGACGCTCCCTCTCTGAGCAGCAAAATCCAGAAAGTTAGGCAGGTTTTTGGGCAATTAGGATCAGTCTTTCGCTATGTTCTGGATCGTATTCTTCGAGGGAATAATTACCAAAACACTTCTTGACTTCAAGTCCAGCCTGGCCGAGCAACGCTTTGAGCCCATCCTCTGTAAACGGGAATACAGACTCGATGTAACGCACGCTTCTACCCTCCCTTTGAATACTGATCTCCTTCTGAATTCGGCCATTCACGAGCTCTTTTGCGATCTCAAATTGATAACCTTCCAGGGTTTTTTGTTCTGTGCAGGGGAGTTGAGGGATAACTTTTGCCGCATTCAAATAATCGAGTACAAACAATCCTCCTGGTTTTAAACCGGCATATACAGCGTTGATCACTCTGCGGTTATCGTCCTGATCCTCGAAATATCCAAAGCTTGTAAAGAGATTGAGAATGGCATCAAATGCCTTCACCTGATATACTTCACGCATGTCGTGCACTGAAAAGTCAAGCAGCGCATTACTTGACCTAGACGCTTCCTCAATTGAGTTCTTTGAAAGGTCTAATCCAGTCACTCTGTATCCAAGAGAATTGAGATAGATGCTATGTCGACCCGCACCACAGGCGAGGTCCTGGATATGTGCCCCTTCACTTAGATTCAGCTCATTGAGAAGTTCATCCAAAAAGCGCTGTGCTTCCTCATCATTTCGATGACGATAAAGTAGGTGGTAGAACTTCGTGTCAAACCAATCCTCGAACCAATCTGGATCCTCCATAAGGCAATAATAAAAAACCCCGACCAGCTGCTGATCGGGGTTTAAGTAGACTTCAGGTCTTTTTACTCTACGATCGTCATTTCTTCGATCAAATGTCCTGCTCCAGCAAACTTATCTACGATAAACAAAGTGTAGCGAATATCAACCGAAATGGTGCGCTGAAGATCGGGCTCAAAAGCAATATCTCCGCTCATGGCCTCCCAGTTTCCGTCGAAGGCCGTTCCTATGAGCTCACCTTTTCCGTTGATCACCGGACTACCACTGTTTCCGCCAGTAATGTCATTGTTCGATATGAAACAAACAGTCAACTCTCCATCTTTTCCATACCTACCGTAGTCTTTTGCTTTCCACAATTCCTTGAGCTTTGGGTGTACCTTAAACTCCTGACTTCTTGGGTCTTCTTTTTCCATGACTCCATCAAGTGTGGTGTAAAAGTTATAGTAAACGGCATCTCTTGGGAAATAATCCAATACCTGTCCGTAAGTTACCCTCATGGTTGAATTCGCATCCGGAGCAAACTTTTTGTCTGGATTCATTTTCCTGAGTCCATCCACATAAAGTCGCTGTGCTTTCTCCATGCTCTTGTTTGCCATTCTAAGTGGTCCTTGATGGTTATTTCTGTAGTGTTCCAAAAGCTTATCAGCGATCATGATCGCTGGGTCCTTTTCAAGTTTCTTGGCCTTTGGTTTATCCAGGAAGTCCATGACACGCTCTTCACTCGCCAAAATAGACTTGTCAAATACCTTGTCGGCTATTCGTTGGAAGTCACCCTTGTTCTTTTCAACGTATTCTCTGAACCATGGAGATTGAAGCTCAACAGGGAGCTCCTCATAATACATCTTGAGCATTTCGCGCATCACATTCTTATCAATGCTTTGAACGTAATCCTTGAAGTAATCCTTGGCTTGGGCGCGAAGCGCTTCGGTCATCTTGATCACTGCTTCCTCTGGTGCATCCTTTTTCTGAAGAACCGCTTTCAAAGAGCCAAAGGACCTGCTGAAACCAATGATCTCGATTCCGAAGATGGCTTCTGTTAAGAAGATTCTGGAAAGCTGATATTTATTCAGGGTTTCGTAAGCATTTTCGTAGATGGTAAATACACTATCGTATTTCTCTTTTCGCTTCTTGTCCTTGCTCACCCAATCTCTGAAGGCTTCTTCTTGCTTCTTCTTTTGTTCGTAGACGTTCAAACGCTTCAATCCGGCAGTTTGACCTTTGAAGTATTTCCAGTAATTACTCACACCGCTGTGCTTGGAAGCATATTTCAACTTAACTGAAGGATCGGTATTCATCTTTTCCTCGTACATGTCAAGCTTCTTTCTTCTTATCTTAACACGTGCAGGTTGATCTTTGTCGGTCGCCAGTTTTACTCCATAAGAAGTTAGGAAGCGATCCGTGCTACCTGGAAAACCAAAGATCATAGCATAGTCTTCTTTCTCAACTCCTTTTAGGGATACGGGAAGGTGATGCTTTGGCTTGTAAGGTACATTGTCTTCAGAATATGCCGCAGGTTTGTTGTCTTTGTCAGCATAAATTCTGAACATGCTAAAATCACCGGTGTGACGCGGCCACATCCAGTTATCCGTGTCTCCACCATATTTTCCGATTGAGCTTGGAGGAGCACCAACAAAACGCACATCCGAGAATACTTCGTAGATGAACATGTAGTACTCATTCCCTTTATAGAAAGGCTTTACGATCGCCTTGTAATGGCTATCACCTTCTGCTTCTTTTTTAATGCTGTCGATGCGAGAAGCAATCAGTTTGGCTCTTTCTGCTTCTGCGGTCGTATGATCTATATCCTCAAGCACTGCATCAGTTACATCTTCCATTCTCTGGAGAATATGAACAACAAAGCCAGCAGGTTTTTCTTCCTTTCGCTCCATTGCCCAGAACCCTTCTTCCAGATAGTTTTCCTCATCTGTACTCAATTGCTGGATAGCCCCGTAACCACAGTGGTGGTTTGTAAGAAACAGACCTTCTTTTGAAATGATCTCACCGGTGCAAAAATTGAATGCTCCATTCCAACCAGGTCGGCCTAAACCTACTATTGCGTCTTTTAGGCTGCTGTTATTAACGCTGTAGATCTGTTCAGGGGTGAGCTTGAGGCCTTTTTCCTGCATTTCCTTAAAGTTCATTGACTTTAGGAACATTGGAAGCCACATTCCTTCATCTGCTCTAACTCCTGATATACTCAGAAGAACAGAAAGGAATACTATGATTATTCTTTTCATCTTTATCATTTTTGTTACTTGCGACAAACTTAAAAATATTGCCCTTGCAGGGTTAAGAAAAGGTAAAGTCGGTTGTAGAACTTTACAATAGGTGTTTTCTTTAGGTCAAAATACGCTCATGGTTACCATATTTGATTCTGAAAGCCTTAAACAGGGAAACCCCGGCGAGAAGCTGGTTTTCGACTACCAGGGAGAGGTGAATGAGGAGATCATTCCCTACATATTAGAGAAGGTTGAAGCCAGACTCAAAGAACAGGACTTCGATATTTCAAAAACCAGAAGATTGGGCAAGATCTGTTTGGAAGCCCTGCAAAATATTCATGAGTATTACGGCGATATTTCTAACGATGCAGTGCACTTTGGAGCCTATCTTTATATCTATTCGATAGGGGAGGGCTTTCTTGTGCTGATTGCAAATTATGTAAAGAATGATCATAAACTGAGGCTTTTTGATGAACTAAAGGAACTCAACAAGATAGAGCCAGAAAAGCGCAAAGCCATATACCTGGAGAAGCTTAAAAATGATGAATGGTCGAGCAGAGGTGGTGCCGGATTGGGGCTCATAGAAATGCTTTGGAAGAGTGAGAATCGATTCCGTTATGAATTTGAAGATATCGACCCTAACTATGCGATGTTCATTCTTCGGCTCAAGATCGGAAGAGAATCACGAAAGGATATTTTGGAAATAGAGGCCACAGGACAAAGCCCATATTTGAGATTTGATCCGCTTGAAGGAGAGCTACAGATCAGAGGGCGTAGCATTCCAGAAAATGCCTCCGTTTTTTATACCCCACTTTTTGAGGCAATTGATGAGTACCAGAACTACCCTCAAGCCTTGATAAGAGTATCCATTTGTCTTGATTACATCAATACCAGTTCATCGAAATGTTTGCTTGAACTTTTCAAAAAACTTGAACAAGTTGTGAGTACTGATTGTCAGGTAAATATCAATTGGTGTTACGAAAAAGGTGACGATGATATGCTTGAAGCGGGAGAAGACTATGAACTTATCATTGACCTGCCCTTTGAGTTCATCGAACTCGATGAGGTCTAATGTTTGAGAAGTATTACAAGGTTCTTGATCTAAAGCCGGGTAGTTCAAAAGAGGCGGTCAAAAGGGCATTTAGAAGAAAGGCACTCGAACTCCACCCCGACCGTAACCCCGGACTGGATACCAGCAAAGATTTTCTTAAGGTCGTTGAAGCTTATGATGTGCTGTTTAATGGGATTTTACCCAAAAAAAGGCAGCAAGATCTGAGCAAAGAGAAAAAGAAGGAGGAAAAAGAAGAACGGCTTCGAAAAGGCAGGGCAAAAGCCAGGGAAGCCATGCGCGAACGCCGGGAGATTGAACGCGCATTCTACCGACGTATCAATAATAGCTATCTAATGAAGTTCGCCCAATTACAGGCTTTCCTCTTCTCTTTGTTCGCCATTCTCACTGTCTTCAACTACTACATGCCTTACACGACGGTGGAGTCGAGTATTGATTCTAAGAACATGCTTTACTACTACCACCTGAAGGAGGAGAGAGCATTCATTTATGTCTGTGGGAAGTCCTATCAAACTTCACTGAGTGATTTTTTCTTTTTGGACAAGGGAGACCCTGTGAAGTTAGAGAAGACCTTTCTCTTTAAGGATGTGATGAAAGTGAGTTACAAGAACAGGGATGGAAAGACCTCAACGGTGGAGCCCCACGAAAGCTTATACATGTTGTTTCCTGTGATCCCTTTACTCATGCTGATTCCTTTTCTCAATCTGCTTTTTAAGGAACCCACGGTGCGATTCTACTTGATATTCTTTTTCAGTGTTTTTATCGGCACCGCCTTATTCTTATATATCCTTTTTGATGGGGGTAGGTTCATGAGAATCTTTCAGGATTTTTCCTGCTAGAGTTCTTCTCGAGACATGACCGAAGAAGCAGCGATCACAGATAATATTGAGAAAAAGGAGGCGATGATTCCGCCTAGAAGTGGGATCAACAAAATGATAGTGAATGGAAGGCCGTTTGCTACCGCAAGAGCTTTGTGATTCCTCATGAACCGCACACTTTGACTGACCGCAAGCTGCTTTCGCTCATTGTTATAATCCAGAAAAGAAAATCCATAGAAGTATGAACTCACGATGATGATGGCAAACGGAACAAATGCTCCAAAGAGGGGAATGAAGCCTAGAATAAAGAAAATGATCATCCAGGCGATCTGCCAAAACATATTTCGAAGGGCTATGACGAGTCCCCGAATTGCTTCACGAATGAAATTCTTAAGCTTAAAAGGATAATCCTTACCTGAACAGATCATCTCAACTCGCTCAGATAGAAATGCCAAAACAGGTGACATGAAGATCATGATGATATTCCCACTGAGAATTGAATAGACAAAGAAATAGATGATCTTGAGGACAAACCAAAGAAACCAATAGAGGAATTCTCCAATGCCATCAGCACCCCAGATCTCAATATCGCGAAGTTTATATTGACCGTCGATGAGATCGATCAGATGGTCTGTAAGCTCCCCTACAGCGGTAAAACCAATAATGAATAATCCTAAGTTGAAAAGCAGGGGAAAGAAGAGATAGAGGAATAATCTGTACTTCCAAAACAGTTGAAGGGCTTTGCCGTAATGCTGCAGACCCAGAACAAATTCGTCAAGTAGACTTCTTTTTACCTTCAAACGCCCTATTATTTCTTAATTTCGCCCACCTCAACAAGAGCTAATGCCTGCAGATAATAGTCTTTTTGCCATATCTCCCGTAGATGGTCGCTACGAAAACAAAGTTAAGAAACTGCAGTCGTACTTTTCAGAGTATGCACTGTTCAAATACAGACTTTTTGTCGAAGTCGAATATTTCATAGCGCTCACTGAGCTTCCTCTTGAGCAGCTAAGTGGTGTAAGCAGCGATGTATGTGCTGCTTTGAGAAAGATTCATGAAAACTTTAGCACTGATGACGCCCTGAGGATAAAAGAGATAGAGGCAATCACAAATCATGATGTCAAAGCGGTAGAGTACTTCCTTAAGGAGAAAATGACCGAATTGGGCCTCGAAAATGAGCTAGAGTATGTTCACTTTGGACTTACATCTCAAGACATTAACAACACTGCCATCCCTGTTTCCTTAAAGGATTACATGAAAGAAGTGTATTATCCACTTCTGGAAGAACTGATCCTTAGTTTGGGTGAAATGGCCTTCGAATGGAAAGATGTGAGCATGCTAGCTCGTACGCATGGTCAGCCAGCCTCACCATCAAAACTCGGCAAAGAGGTACTTGTATTCAAGGAACGAATTGAAGAGCAGAGAAGGCAACTGAGACAGATTCCCATCAACGGAAAGTTTGGAGGAGCTACGGGTAATTTCAATGCGCATCAAATTGCATTCCCCGAAGTAGACTGGGTGGCTTTTGCCAATACATTTTTGGAGACAAAATTGGAGATCAGCCGGACACAGACCACGACTCAGATCGAGCATTACGATAATCTGGCTTCTCTCTTTGACTCGATCAAAAGGATCAATGTGATCCTGATCGATCTATGTCGGGATATCTGGACCTATATCTCCATGGAATATTTCCGTCAAAAGGTCAATAAGAATGAAGTGGGATCATCGGCAATGCCTCATAAGGTCAATCCGATCGACTTTGAGAACGCAGAGGGAAACCTGGGGGTTTCCAACGCGCTTTTGGAACACCTTAGTCACAAGTTGCCAATATCAAGATTACAAAGAGACCTTACAGACTCAACAGTACTCCGAAATTTGGGCGTTCCATTCGCACATACTCATATTGCCATAAAATCGATCCAAAAAGGCATTTCAAAGTTGTTGCTAAATGAAGAAGCCTTCAACAATGATCTTGAGGCAAATTGGGCAGTTGTTGCTGAAGCGCTGCAAACGATACTTAGAAGGGAAGCATATCCTTCACCTTATGAGAAATTAAAGGAGCTTACAAGAGGAAAGTCCAGGATCGATGAAGAAGCGATCAAAAACTTTATTGATGCACTGGATGTTGATGATAAGATAAAGGAAGAGATGAGAAAGGTCAGTCCACAAAGTTACACTGGAATAAATCTGGTAAGGAAATGAGAATTTTGATTGTCATCTTCACTTTGAGTCTATTTTCTTGCAATTCAAAGAATTGTGAGGATTTTAAAGAGGGTCGTTTCAAACTTATAGGAGAGCAGGCAGGAGATGTTATTGTGGAACGACGTGGAGACCGGCAGTATGAGATCAGCGAAAGCGAAGGATTCACCCATGAATTTAAGCTGACCTGGTTAAATGATTGTAAATATCAGCTCGTTTTTGAAAAGACGGATAAACCATCCGCAATAGGCTTAAGCTCAAAAGATACCTTAACAGTAGAGATCTTATCCACTGAAGGAGATCGTTGCAACACGCGTGCCCAGTTTAAAGATCTTAGCTTTGAAGTTGTTCAACAGAAAATAAATTAGAAAGAGAAACGTCTAAAAGAAAAAAGACATGGCAGATTATTATCAGGAAAATCAGGAATTCAACTACAAAAAGTTCGTTCCAATAGCGATCATCGTAGGTATCATTCTGGCTCTATTACTGAGCTGGAGAAGTATCACTGTATCAATTGACTCAGGTGAGGCCGGAGTGCTCTACAAATATGTGGGTGGTACCGAACTCGGACAAACCTATCGCGAGGGGCTTAATTTTATTGCTCCGTGGAACCGGATGATCATTTATGAGGCGCGTCAGCAGGAGTTGACCGAAGAAATGGCGGTGCTTTCTTCAAATGGATTGGAGATCTCAGTTGAATTGTCAGCGTGGTTTCAGCCCGTTTATAACGATATTCCTAAATTACATCAGGAAAAAGGTCTGGAATACGTCAATAGAGTGGTGAGGCCATCTATTCGTTCAGCAACCAGAAGTGTTATTGGACGATACGCTCCAGAAGAGATCTATGCTTCAAAAAGAGATGTCATTCAAACTGAGATCTATGAGGAAACAAAAAAGATCGTGAACAGGCAGTACATTCAATTGAATGAGATCCTTGTTAGGGATATCACCCTTCCTCCAACGATCAAAACAGCAATTGAGAAAAAGCTCAAACAAGAGCAAGAGTCATTGGAGTATGAGTTCAAATTGACGAAGGCTAAAAAAGAAGCTGAGCGGCAGCGTATTGAGGCGGAAGGTAAAGCAAAGGCCAACGATATTATCAGTAAGTCTCTCACAAAGAATATCCTTACTGAAAAAGGAATTGATGCAACCTTGAAACTCTCACAATCACCAAACACAAAAGTAGTTGTTGTAGGTGGAGGAGAAGGAGGACTACCGCTGATCCTAGGCGATAAGTAAGATTTATTGAATGATTAATTTCTGCATCCTTTGGCCTTCAAGCTGAAGGAAGTAGATTCCAGGATTTAAATGCAGGTCGCTGACCTGCATTTTTGTTTGGCGTTGTCCCTCAACAGTTCTTTGGGATTGGAGCAGCTTTCCCTGCGCATCAAATAGATTAATGGATTGCTCTTCTGGACCATGCATCACAGAGAACTCCTTTTGAGCTGGATTAGGAAATATCTGTGCGGAGTTCGTGCTTTCGTCACTGACATAAATGGCCTCAATGGAAGTAGATTCTGGAATATCTCTCTTGCATACATCAAGGATCCTATAGTATATCCAACCTGAAACCAGGTCTGCATCCCTTTCGCTGTAGAACTTAAGATCATAATCCAGATCATCATATTGATGAGGTTTTTTGACCGATATCGTATTCCAATCTACACCGTCTGTTGAACGCTGAACCAGATAGCGATCGTGATGCGCTTCCTCAACGGCAGACCACTTGATGAGGGCTTCATTATTGACCAGAGCAACATCAAAGCTATTGATCAAAATAGGTAATGGATTTGCAGAGGTAGTTGATCCAAGCGTAAAGGGACTAAAGTTTGTGACCGTGGCAGAAGTGATGCTCCCTGCACTGTTATTTCCCGTGACAGCAGTTACACCCTCATTTACCCATTGTGAAGTTCCGGTGTTATAGCGGGCTACAACGAGGTCAGCAGTATCACCAACATCACTATTATTCCCCCAGTTTAGAGTCACTTCAACAGCACTTGTTCCAACATTTCTATCGAGAGTCCAATGTTCGATATTACTCACCCGATTTATACTTGTTGGCCAGCTACCCCATCCTCCATAGGTCCCATAGCCACTTGCTGAAAAATATTGAGCTTCAAATTCATCACCTGTGGCGGCAGGAGCACTAATGCCTATTCCACGATAGTTAGTTCCATCACCAGTTGGAAATGTGAATGCATCATTTCCGATTTTCACAAGCGGGCCGTTTACATGAGAAGCATCTGAGCTTCCACTAACTGTGGCGTTGTCGACCAGGGTTAGAATGTCCGTACTTGTTGTGACAATGTCGCCAAGAGTAAAAAAGCAGTTACCGCTAAGGCTTACATCATCTGTGAGGATCAAGTTACCTCCACTTTTATTGACTTCTAATTGGAAGAAGGTCTCAGTTCCAATATTTGATGCGGTTATTGTTTGATCAGCTGCTCCATCAAAGATCACACGTTCTGTTCCTTCAACAAAAGGGTTGGCGTTGGTGCTGGTATTGCTCCAGTTTCCTGCCAGGTTAATGGTGTCATTATTGGTGTCAGTGTTAAAGCTGGCAGTTCCTTCAATCGAAAGGTTCCCATTGATGTCGAGATTAGCTAGCGTAGTTTTAGTGCCCGAACCACTTAAGCTGAGATTCCAATAAGCATCCTGTGGAGTGAAAATAAATGGTTGATCACCAGGTCTGGCATAGTTCACCAAATTATCTGCATAATTTGCGAAGATCTGCCAATCAGTCTCTGCATTGTTGTGATTAAGGATCAGTGTTGAATTGGCAAAATTGTACCACTCACATGCGGTGGCTCCGGCTGGACTTTGGGTAAGGTCATCATTGATGAATACATACCCACTATTTTCAACAGTGAAATTATCGGAGTTGTCGCTTCCCAAAACATCATCATTAAAAATAGCAACGCCATTCGCTGTAATGATCATTTCTGAATTGTCGGCATTGTTCGCGTCAAAATCGCTGTTTACTTCAAATGAGTCTGCAATGGTCAAACTCGCATTGGCGGCATTAAAAAGAACGTCATCATCTACCTCAAAATATCCACTGTTCTGAATGCTAATGTCTGCTGCCGCGACGATCTCAAGATCATCATCAATAAAAACCCTACCTGTTCCTCCAAAGGTGACCGTTGATGCTGCTTCAAAACGAATATCATCAACCTCGATTCCTTCGTCTACATCGTAAATGTTCACAGTGCTGGTATTGGCACTTACGAAGCGAATTCTGGCCACGGCCTGACCGCTTTCGTCCATGCGAGCTCCATCCGCCACTTCAATTTTGCCGGTACCGTTAATATCCAGATCTACATTGCCGGCCGACCAATTCACCAAAGCACCACGGAGCACATGGATCTCATTAACAACACCATCGACATTCAAGTCCACATAGCAACCATCAGTGATATAAACTTCGCTGGTGCTTGTTGGGGTGCAAGCGCATGAAGCGCCTCCTGGACTAGTTGACCAGGTGCTTGTCGCATTCCAATTTCCAGACTGACGAGTAAACAACCTTTCAGCGGCAGTGCTGATATTAGAACCGCTATCGGACGCAACCGTAACATTATCGAAGGTGTAGATCTCATCATCACCAGTAGTGAATACTTTTATTCTTAAACGAATGCTATCTCCACTAATACCAGAGTTGCAGGTTCCTAGCGTGCTGTAATCAACAACGCCACTATCTGCGGCAAATAGTGTTTCAGCTCCTCCATCTAGTTCATAGTATGCCTTTAGGTAATCCTGAAATCCTCCAGTAGTTTCCAGGCCTCCTACACCAGTAATATCGAGCGATAAAGTAACTGTGCCAGCAGATGATATATCGATCCATTCGGATATCCACTCAGCCTCACAATCTGTTTCTTTTGCTGCAAACTGCCCATTGCGGACTTCAAAATAGTCTCCAGCTGCTATTGAACAGCCGGATACATCTATTGACCAGGCTGTGGTGCCAAGGTCATTGGTGACTCCATCTGTTGTGTCAAACTGCTCCTGCCAAATAACCTGAGCCTCAGCAGGGATTAAGCAAATAAGAAGAATCAAGAGTGTTAAGACATGGTGCATCTTACAAAGGTAATACAAAGAATACCGACATAAAAAATTGTTATTCAGAGAGATGTCGCCATTCCTTTCGATTGAAGTAGCTTACCTCCAAAGGGGATCTATCGTTTATGTCTTTCCATGCACCATTTATTTTCACTTCGATAAAGCCCGATGTTTTAACATTATCAAGCCCTTTGTAAGAGATCTCATTAACAAAATCTGTAATAGCGTAGTTATGAAAGACAATGGCGACTTTGTTCCATTTATCCTTTAACGCATAAATGGTGCTAAACAGGGTGTCGGTTGAACACAGGTATAGCTCAGGTAGTAATTTGATCTTCGAATCCGGGAAGATCAGCTGTGCTGTGCTGCGTGTTCTTAGCGCTGGACTACACAGTATCTTCTCTGGCGCAATGCCCCGTTCAGTCAGCGATTGGCGAACCTTGTCACAATCTTTTATTCCTTTTTCAGATAGTGGTCGGTCAAAGTCTCTCAGGCCTCTTTCTTCCCATGATGACTTCGCATGGCGGAGTAAGTAAAGTTGCTTCATAAGGTCCGAAAATAAGGCATTGGTAAACATCTAGCTGTTAAAAATTAGATTGGACCGAATGATAAAAGCCACTTAACAGGTATTTACTTTGTTCAAACCGACAGAGAGATGCTATCCTTCCTACTGAAGAAAAAGATTTCTGAGATTCAGGTTGCTGATCATTTTGTTAACGCTATTGTGAAGTTAGTAGATGAGGCATATCCGGATGTAGTGGATATCATTAACCATGATCCTGAATTTGAGTGTTCGCCAAAGCTTGACCCGAATGATTCGAACGAATTCCTGCTCATCGTCCTGGCTGGAAATATTGCCATGATACCTAAATACTTTGGCGACTATCAGGATGTGAGAATTACGGATGCTGTTTACAAGCTACTTTCCGAATATTTTGAATTGGATCGCGACAAACTCAAACAAAAGATCGCTTCCCTTCAGAAATACTTTTCTAAGGTTAATCATCCCTCCAAGAATACGCTGTATGCAATGTCAAAGGCGGTTTTTTTCCGATACGGACTGAATGAATATCAGGATGATTATTTCAGGAAAATGAAAACCCCAAATCCGATCTTTTTATCAAGATTGAATGACATCATGACCAATTTCATGTGGAATTGGAAAGAGATTCAGGAAGAGTACAAGATCACCTCTTAGGCTTACCAGCCAAAGTGTTTTTCAGCCATTTGATAAACATCTTCGCCAATGGCTAGAGATGCTGTTGCAGCAGGAGATGGAGCATTTAAAACGTGAATACTATCATCGGTGTATTCTATTCTAAAGTCATCTCGGGTATCTCCTTGCTGATTGAGAAGTAAAGCCCTCACACCGGAACGACCAGGCTTGATATCCTCCATCTGAAGATCAGGAATTAAGCGCTGTAGTGTTTTTAAGAATCTTCTTTTGGAAAAAGCGCGAATCTGTTCTTCCAGTCCAAACTTGATGTTGCCAAAGAAGAGTTTCCAGGTGCCGCCATAACTCAGTGCTTCCCAGGTGTCCCTAAGTGAAAAGTCTGTTTTTCCGTAACCCTCTCTTTTGAATGTGAAGACTGCACTTGGCCCGCACTCAATTTCGCCATCTGTCATCCTAGTGAAGTGAACCCCCAGAAAGGGAAAATCTGGATTAGGAACAGGATATATAAGGTGTTTTACTTTGTGCTTGGCCTGTTCAGTGAGTTCATAGTAATCCCCTCTGAAACCAACAACGCGTTCGGGTAGTTTGACTCCGTCCTTACGAGCTAGTCGGTCTGCTTGAAGACCAGCGCAGAAAACCAATTTCTTTGCCCGGTATACACTTTTGTTTGTTTTGATGAGCTGAATCCCGTCTTGTTTGTCGAAACCCTCAGCTTCACAAGAAGTTAGGATCTCGCTCTCCGGGTTCTTTTCCTTCACGATCTCAGCCATTTTCCTTGTAGAAGCTCGATAGTCGATGATGCCTGTGCAGGCAACATGAATTCCGCCAATAGAATTACAATAAGGTTCAATTTCTTTCACTTCATCTGCGCTGATCCGTTGAATGCCTTCCACCCCATTTTCTGCTCCGTGCTTGAGGATCTTATCCATGAACGGAAGTTCTTTTTCATCGGTAGCTGCGATGACCTTTCCGCAAACGTCATGAGGAATGTTGTGCTCTTTGGCGAAAGAGACCAGTTCTCTTCTGCCTTCAACACAATTCTTCGCCTTTTTTGAGCCTGGAGTATAATAGATCCCTGAGTGGATCACGCCAGAGTTGTTGCCTGTTTGGTGGTCTGCGAGTATATCTTCCTTTTCCAGGACGAGTACCTTGAATTCGGGCTTGTGCATCTGGATCTTGTAGGCTGTAGCTACGCCAACGATCCCACCCCCAATGATCGCAACATCATATACTTTATCTGCCATAGCTGATGAATAAGTCGGCAAATATAACCATGATTAAACTGGCTTGTTCTTGCGAGGAACGAACTGAAGCAAAATAAAGCCCAGGATAAAGAAGACCACGACTGAAACTACCGAGTCTCTCATACTACCCGTTACGCCCTGAATGAACCCAAATAGAAAAGTTCCCAGAACGATCCCAATTTTTTCGAGGACATCAAAAAAACTGAAATAGGAAGCGTGATCTTTTGTTTCCGGAAGCATTTTCGAATAGGTTGAACGCGCCATACTCTGCACACCTCCCATCACAAAGCCCACACCTGCTGCTAAACTGTAGAACTCAAAAGGTTCGGTTATAAAGTAAGCAACCATGCATATGAAGATCCAAAAGAATATGATCACTTTCAGGACAAAGAGGTTGTTTGTTTTCTTAGACATCCAGGCAAAGAAGTAAGCTCCTACGGATGCTATGAGCTGTATAATCAAAATACTGATGATCAGTCCAGACCGGTCTCCTTCAGGCCAGTTGATCTCACGATCGGCAAATACAGCAGCCATAAGCATGACCGTTTGAACTCCCATGCTGAATACGAAATAAGCGGTCAGATATCGCTTCAGCTGAAGCATACCCATGAACTCGTTCCAAACTTTTCTTAACTCTTGATAGCCCTTGAACAGTATATTGTCTTTACCAACATCCTTTGCCTCTCCATCAGGGAGGTACAAATAAGTGATCTGAGCAAAGCCGATCCACCAGATGCCTACACTGAAGAAAGCGATCTTGGGATTCATGTCGAATGCCTGAATTCCAACAAGGTTTATAAGGAGTAAAACCACGCTGCCCACATAACCCATAGCAAAGCCTTTGGCGCTCACTCTGTCGTGATCTTTAGGAGCCGCGATCTCAGGAAGGAAGGCATTGTAAAAAACAATACTCCCCCAAAATCCAACGCTTGCCATGATCACGCTCAGCATACTGAGCTCAAAATGCTTCATGTTGAAGAGGGTCAAAGACATACATGAAAGCCCGCCGAGGTAACAGAAAAATTTCAGAAACTTCTTTTTTGAGGAGCTGTAATCGGCTATGCCTGATAAAAGAGGAGAAATTATTGCAACAATGAGAAAAGAGAATGAAAAGGCATAAGAATATAGCTCGGTGTTAATGAATTCAAGGCCGAAGAAGTTCACATAGTCAACAGTCTTCCCGTTGACCAGGCGTGAATCGTGAACAGCAACTGAGCCATAATAGATCGGAAAGATAGCTGAGGTGATGACCAGGGGGTAGGATGAATTTGCCAGGTCGTAAAAGGCCCAGGCATTCTCTACTTTCTTACTGTACTTCATGGTTCCTGATCAAAAGTAGTTCAACACGACGGTTAGCAGCTCGCCCCTCAGCAGTGCTATTCGATTGGGCTGGACTTGATTCACCATCAAAGCTAATTTTTATTGGGACTTCGGCTCTACTTCTTTCGAGTATCAGAGATCTTACTTTTTGCGCACGCTGTTTTGAAAGCTCCATGTTGTAAGCTGTGCTGCCTTTCTCGTCTGTATGTCCATTAATGGAATAGGAGTAATCATTCACCTGCACTGATTTTAGCACAGAATCCAATTGTGTTATTTCTTTATTATCAAGAATGAAGCGATCAAAATCGAAGTACAAGGTGATTGATATGCTATCGGTCAAGGAAGGTATCGAAACGTCTTGCACCTCTTGTTTTGGAATAGGGCAACCATCTAGTTCCTCAATCGGACTTAAGTTCACCTCGTCGACATAATAGTAGCTTATCCAGCCCATTTGAGGCCGATTGCCATTGACGTCGGCAAGCGTCGCAGTTTGATCAGCCTCTGCAAAATTTCCCAGAATGAGAAACCTCTCTCCACCTTTTGCAGCAAAACGACCAGATACCTGAATCCAACCCATTTCGGGTGTAATGAATCCAGATTCATTTCTGACATCAAAAAGATCACGGATACCTCCCCAATAGGAAATGCTTGGATCTTCTTTCCTGAAGATTGCACCGAGATTGGCGATGTAGAATGGTGAGGATTTAGCCTTGACCCAGAAGCTTAGGCAATATTCCTGGCCTTTTTGTAAACTATCGGCGAGCTCAGTTCCAATGTATTCAATGGCTTCTTTGTATTGACAATGAAGAATTAAACCCGCATATCCGCGTCCGCTGTAGGGAGATAAATGCTCATCATAGAAGAACTCCTTGCAATTTAAATGATAGAGTTCTGGCGTTCCAGTATTGGCAGAGAACCATTCCTTCGTTTTGCTGAATTCCCCAATCCTGATGGGGCAATCATAAAAAAGCTCAAAACCTGGGTTGTTCACCAGATTTTGAGCTTTCCCACTGATCGCAAACGCGGTCAGCAATATTGTGATTAGAAGACTTTTCAAGCCTATTTCACCACGAACTCTACTCTTCTGTTTTGAGCGCGTCCAGCAGCTGTTTCATTACCTTGAACAGGTTTTTCAGCACCTTCTGACTTATACTCGAGCTGGTTGGCATTCACGCCAAGGACACTGGTGAATTCGGCATAGACTTTTTTAGCTCTTTCCTCACCAAGCGACTCAGCTTCTTGATTGTCCGTGTGCCCAATGATATCAATCTTTAAGCTAGGTTCTTCCTTAAGCAGCTTAGCTATTGCCTTAAGATCAGCCTTTGCTTCTTCATCAAGATTCATGGAATTTGATCCGTAGTGAAGAATAGTGATCTCAATCTTTTCAGATCCAGTTCCTTCATGGGCCTCAGATACATTTTTTGTGTATTCAACCTGAAGTTCGTTTTCGTCACTTTCTGATTCGATTGGACAGAAACAATCTCCATCCACTAATTCGATAGGGGTAATGCTAACCTCATCGATGTAATAGTAGCTATCTCTTGTTTGTGGTTGACTGAACTCTCGGCTTCTTCTCTTCTTTCCAGTCTGGATCTCAGATTGTTTAGCGAAGTTCCCGATGGTTACATAACGTTCAACACCCTCAGCAACTATTGTGGTACACAAAGGCACCCAATCGTAGTTTTCTTCAATGATCACATTCTTTGGCGCAAGAAGTTGTGGCTTGATATCGTACTCTTCAAAATCGTCAAGGTCAACAGACTTTGAGGATAAGTACATTCCAATATTGTTGGAAGAGTACTTTGAAATATCGGAAAGGCTCACATGCATTTTAATGCAATATTTTTTACCGGCAAGAAGTTTTTTGTCGAGTTTGGTTTGCACATAAGTTCTTGGCTCTCTTTCTCGCTCACTGTATAGCAACAGACCGATGTAGTTATTTCCCTCTTTGGTTTCGGCCCGACCTCTATAGTTATCTGGAGCCATTACTTCTTCCTTTTTTGCATCCGTTGAGAAGATATCTACAGGGGGACAATCATCTGGCGCATACCATTCGAGCACATTTTCTATCTGCCCTTTGTTTTTGATCTTTTTGTCAACTTCCTCAAAACCTGGATTATTCACCTTGTTTCCTTGGGCGAACACCGCCGTGCTAAAGATTCCGCCTAGAATTACTAATAAAACTCTTGTTTTCATCATTATTTTTAATTGCTGCCCGAAATTAAAACATTCAGACAAAGTTCAACATCATTTATTGTGCATGTATTGTGCCAAATGATCTTTTAGCGACTCCAGACTTATTGCATTATGGGAAGCGTGATATAATAGCTCAGCTTTTTCAAGTAAGATCAGTTGTGGGGATTCATGCATCAAATCCAATTGTTCAGCCACTTCATTAGATAAGTTTCTGTAACGAATCAGGTCTAAGTAATACGCATCGATATCATCATCAAGATCCCAACTCCTTTCAAGTCTATTTATAGCCATAGTACTGATAGGACAGCGCGTGCTATGCTTAAAAATAAGATCTAACTTACCGTTTTCTTTTGGTGTCTGGAGGATTTCTTCGAGTTGTGACGAATGTTCAAGACTGATCCAGTTCATTAAGCGGCTTTTTCAACCTTGCTCTGAGGATCTACCTTTGAATACGCAGGACATCGCTCTTTGCTTTTGCAAGAACTCATCATGCTGCCAAACAATAAGATGGAAAATACCAGAAGAATTGCTTTCTTCATTTAGTATAATTTTAGGCAAATATAAAAGGTATTGGCTTTGTGACCTACTTTACTTAGTTTAAAGAGCATACATTTTTGAACATTTAACCCTTGATACTTCGCAATCGCTTCTGTTTTCTAAGCTGCCTGGCCTTCATATTTATGGTGCTTGTCTCGTCCTGTAAGAAGGAGTGGCCCATACCAGAGCTGTCAATAGTGAGCCCTGCTGAAAATACTAGCGTCCGCCCCGGAGACAGATTAAATGTACAATTCAACTTTTCTTCTGATGAGGATGAGGTGAATCTGACTATGGGAATAGTTGATGAGACCTTACTTCCTGTTGGACCGAAACAGTCATGGGCCGCATCCGGAACTGAAAGCAATAGGTCAATTGAAATCCCTGACCGCACCTATACGTCCAGGAATATTTTTATTAAAGTGGAAATTGATGATGGCAAAGAAACCAATACCAGTTTCTTAAAGCTTAATCTGCTCCTGGAGCAGCGAGATGTAGAGGGATTTATCTTTCATTCCAGGGATGGGCTGGAGCATACAATTGAAGTGGAATCAGGAACAGGAGTCGAAATCTTAAGTCTGAATTTTAGTGATGAGGAATTGACCTGTGCAGTTGTTAATGATCATTTGCTGATCATCGGACAAAAAAATGTGGGGATACGCTGCTACGATTTGAGCACCGCTGAATTAGCATGGTCATATCCTTTGGAAGAGGAGATCATGTGTTGGACCATAGCTCAGGAAAAGCTTTGGATGGTAGAACGGGGATTTGGGATGAAAAGCTTTGATTGCTACTCTGGAAGTGAATTCTCGCGGATCCCTCTATCTCGTCCGGAGTTTCAAAAGAATATTGCTGTTTCACAAGAATATGTCCTTTTTCTGGAAGATCATTCAGGTTTTCAGGACAGGTTGCAATTGAACTTTTCGGCAACAGGATTCGTGTTCCAGGACTTTCTGGTGAACGCGAAATTTGATGATATCTGGGTAGGAGAGTTTGGTGAAATCCTACTGGGTCAGCGAACCAATGATGATCTTTATTTTTATGAGTATCGCGTGGCAAGCAATGATATTCAAGACCTGAATGAGCCGTCGCGTAGCTTTTTAGGGATCAAAGATTACAGTATCAAACAGAATTATGAATGGCTGTTCATTCTGCGATATGACCAGATACGGGATGAAGATAAGCTTTGGATGAGTAGGGGTAAAAGTGGGATGTCGGAAGCATTTATTGATACTGATATTCTAAGTTTTCACCCCTCTTTATCTTCTCCTTTTTTCACTATCCAGGATAATGAAGGAAACTGCGATCGAGTTTCTTTGGAGTTTGGCGTTCCGAATGGAAATTCCTTTATACTAGGGTCACAGAAGACACAGAATTTCTATGATGTCTTGAGCTATTAACGTCGTTTTACATTCCCCATTTCTGAGTACTTCTCAACACGCTTTTCGATGAGTTTCTCTGGTTCAAGTTTCAGCAAGCGCTCAAGTTGCTTGTTGATCTCCTTTTTTAGAATATCGGCCATTTTATCAGGATCAACATGTGCTCCGCCAAGAGGCTCTTTGATGATGCCATCAATGAGCTTATTCTTCTTCATATCATCTGCGGTTAGTTTCAGTGCTTCTGCAGCCTGCTCTTTAAAGTCCCAGGATCTCCATAGGATGGAAGAACAACTTTCTGGTGATATTACGGAATACCAGGTGTTTTCAAGCATGAAAACTTTATCACCAACTCCAATACCGAGTGCTCCTCCACTGGCACCTTCACCGATCACAATACAAATGATAGGTACTTTTAATCGGGCCATTTCGAAGAGATTTCTAGCGATGGCTTCTCCCTGTCCTCTTTCTTCCGCTTCAAGCCCTGGGTATGCTCCAGGAGTGTCGATCAAACAAACGACGGGTTTGTTGAATTTTTCAGCCAATTTCATGAGGCGCAAGGCTTTGCGGTAACCTTCAGGGTTTGCCATTCCAAAATTTCTGAACTGACGCATTTTGGTGTTGATCCCTTTCTGCTGACCAATGAACATCACGGACTTTCCATCGATCATGCCCATTCCACCGATCATGGCTTTGTCATCC
Source organism: Salibacteraceae bacterium (assembly GCA_965659675.1). Classification (GTDB taxonomy): domain Bacteria; phylum Bacteroidota; class Bacteroidia; order Flavobacteriales_G; family Salibacteraceae; genus CBFHWY01. The sequence goes on from CBFHWY010000007.1 coordinate 45,471, forward strand.
TTAACATTTCGATCTCCATGCATCTCGATGAACTGACCATCAGTTAGCCTTTCGATATATTCAAGGCTATAAGGTCGATCAGGGTGTCGGCTCAATTGAACCTTCTGCCAGGCGCTCAATTTCTTGTAAATGTTCTTTCTTGTTTCGTTGATCTTCTTTTGAAGTCCGGAAACAATGGTGTCAACATTCACCTCTTCCTTCTCATTCAACTTTCTCGCATGTTCGAGTTGATCATGCAATTCTTTGATTGGTTCTTCAAAATCGAGATAATTCGGCATATGCTAAGGCTTTTGCAGCGGGGACAAAGGTAAATTATTTGATATTTGGGCCGCAGTGATCTTATTTCCAAATGCGAAAATCAACCTGGGCCTCTTCGTAGAGCGCAGGAGACCAGATGGATACCATGACCTTCAGTCGGTGTTCTACCCCGTGAAATGGTGCGATGTGATCGAATTTAAGCGCTCAGAGCGTTTTGAGATGTATGCTCACGGAATTCCAATCGATTCAGGTACAGAACAAAACCTCATTTACAAGGCCTGGAGGCTGTTGAACTTAAAATACAACATTGATCCAATTGAGTTACACCTATTGAAGAATATCCCAATGGGAGCTGGATTGGGCGGAGGCTCAGCAGATGCTGCTTTTACCTTGCTTGGATTGAACGAGGAATTTGAACTAGGCCTGGAGCTCGAGGAGCTTGAATCTATTGCCCTGGAAATTGGCAGTGATTGTCCGTTCTTTATTCACAATCAGCCATCGTTGATATCTGGACGCGGAGAGCAAATGGAGAAGATTGATCTTGACCTCTCTGGAAAGTGCGTCGTAGTCATACATCCTGGTATTCATAGTGCTACGCGAGAAGCCTATGCCGGCATACAACTGGAGCCAGAGCACTTTGATCTCAAGGATTTGTCAAAACTCGATCTGTCTGAATGGAAATCTGAAGTTTCCAACTCATTTGAGCGCACGATTTTCAAGATTTACCCTGAGATCGCAGATATCAAGAATGAACTTTACGAGAAAGGGGCGAGCTATGCGAGCATGAGCGGCTCAGGTTCAGCTGTATTTGGTTTGTTTGATTCGGCGCCTGATGCTCAAGAATTCGAAGAACACGAGAACTTCAGGATAATTGAACTCTAGTTCATTTATTTAGGCGCTTTGATAAAGATGTAGATGCTCAGTCCAGCAAAAATGATGTTTGGTATCCATGTCGAAAGCAATGGATCCAATCCCGTGTTCGTTGCGTATACGGCACTAACCTTCATGAAAAGTATATAGCTAACGCAAAGGAAAAGTCCTAATGCAAGGTGAGCACCAATTCCACCCCTGACCTTTCTGCTGGATATAGAAACGCCGATGAGCGTGAGGATATAGGATGCAAAGGGCAAGGAAGTACGGGAGTGTTTTTCGATGAGATAAAGCGGCACATGTTCGTTTCCTTCTTGTTTCATTCGCTCTATGAACTCGTTTAATTCCCCATAGTTCATTGACTGCGTAGCTACGTCTACTCGCCGCTTGAACTCCTCAGGGTTAATGCCAAAGTTGGTGTCGACGCTTAAGCCCGTCTCAATGCTCTCTTTCATCCCGTCAAAACTCCTTGCCTGATAATTTGTAACCTTCCAACTTTGACTGCTGCTATCCCACCGCGCAAAATCGGCAAGCATTTTATAGACCAAAGCGCCATCTTCCCATTTTTCATAGGAGAATTTATATCCAATATCCTGCTGGGCATTATAGCTTTCAAAATAGATGAGCTCATCGGGTGGGTTGATGGGTTTGTGGATATTGCGATCAAAATTTCGGTAGGGCATTCTCAGATAGGATTCCTCAAACGCCAGTCTGTTTCTGTTTGCGTGTGGAATGATCCAGTGATTTAGGCAAAAGGCAATACCAGCTAAAAACGTGGCAGAGATGAAATAGGGAAGTAGCATTCTCTTAAAGCTTACACCACTGCTCAATATGGCTACGATCTCCGTATTGCTTGCCATTTTGGAGGTAAAAAAGATGACTGAAATAAAGATCAATAGTGGAGAAAAGAGATTCCCGAAATAAAGTATGAAATTCAGATAGTAGTCGATGATAATGGCTGAAAGAGGAGCTTTGTGGCTGATGAAATCATCGATCTTCTCAGAAACATCAAAAACCACAGCAATCAGCATGATCACTCCCAACATGAAGAAGAAAGTGGTCAGAAACTTTCGAATGATATATAGGTCGATCTTCTTCATTTAGATCTTTCGGCTCAATTTTGGAACGATCTGATCTTTCCAGGTACGGAACTCGCCATTGAGGATCTTCTCTCGGGCTGTTTCCACCAACCACAAGTAGAATCTCAGGTTGTGAGATGAAACGATCATTGGCCCTAACATTTCGTTTGATTGAAATAAATGACGTACATAAGCTTTTGAGTACTGTTCATCAACAAAGCTTGTACCATTTGGGTCTAGAGTTGAGAAATCCTTTTCCCATTTTTTGTTGCGAATGTTCAGCACTCCTTCACTTGTGAAAACCTGACCGTTTCGTCCATTTCGACTTGGCATCACACAATCGAACATGTCTACGCCGAGCGAAATACATTCCAATATGTTTGCCGGCGTCCCAACACCCATCAGGTATCTTGGCTTTTCTTCAGGCAAATGCTCACATACCAATGCTGTCATGGCATAAAGATCTTCATGAGGTTCCCCGACCGATAAGCCTCCAATGGCCATTCCTGGCATGTCGGTATTGGCGATATAATCTGCTGATTCCTTTCTCAGGTCTTTAAATGTGCTTCCCTGCAAAATAGGAAAGAGCATTTGTTCATAGCCGTATTTCGCATCGTTTTCTTTAAAGCGTTTAATGCATCTGTCGAGCCATCGATGGGTCATTTCCATTGATTTCCTGGCATATTCGTAGGAAGATGGATAAGGAGGACACTCATCAAAAGCCATGATGATGTCGGCTCCAATGCTTCTTTGAATATCCATAACGCGCTCCGGACTAAAATGATGTTTGGAGCCATCAATATGAGAGCTGAAGACAACTCCTTCCTCTGTGATCTTTCTATTGTCTGCCAGTGAATAAACCTGATAGCCTCCACTATCGGTCAGTATTGGTTTTTGCCAGGCATTAAACTGGTGAAGCCCGCCAGCTGACTCAAGCACATCAAGCCCTGGTCGGAGATAGAGATGGTAAGTGTTTCCCAAAATGATCTGGGCATTGATGTCGCCTTCAATATCTTTTTGGTGCAGCCCCTTCACCGTCCCTGCCGTTCCAACCGGCATGAAAATAGGTGTTTCGATATCGCCATGAGCTGTTTGCAAGATGCCCGCTCTGGCAGATGACTTTGGGTCTTTGGATAAAAGCTGGAAGCTCAAGTCGAATTTTGGACAAAGATAACTGAATGAAAGTCTGAACTCAATTGTGAAAAAGTGATAAGCAAAGTGCAGAATTGGAAGTGATATAAGAGCAATTTTGAATATTGATTCTATGTTGCTTCAAATAGTCTTCATCATAATGCTGTGCGCTTACTTTGTAGTGCTTACATATTATTCTGTCTTTTTGATTCCCCTTGTTTTTCGTTTGAAGGATAGTACGGAAGAAAAAACTGAAGCACTTTCGCTTGTGCTTTGTGCTCGAAATGAAGAGGAGATATTGCTACAGAAAATTCCGCTTCTCCTATCTCAAGATTATCCTAACTATGAGTTGGTGTTGGTTGATGATTGCTCAGTTGACGGCACCTGGGAGATCATGAAGGCCTTCGAAAAAAAGGACCCAAGGGTAAAACTTGTTCGCGTAAATGAGAACGACCAATTTTACACAAGTAAGAAATATGCGCTAACACTTGGGATCAAAGCTGCACAGCATGACCTTATCGTATTTACCGATGCCGATTGTCGGCCCGATTCCAGAACATGGTTAAGAGCCATGAGTAGTACAATGTCAGAAGGTAAGAAGATCGTACTTGGCTTTGGTGATTATGAAATTCGAAAAGGCTTCCTCAATGCATTGATAAGGTTTGACACTCTACTGATCGCCTTGCAGTATATGTCCTTTGCGCGGAATGGATTGGCTTATATGGGTGTAGGCAGAAATCTGGCCTATAGAAAGTCATTGTTTCTGGCAGAAAAAGGCTTCGCAAAGCACCAACATATTGATAGTGGTGATGATGATCTTTTTATTGGACAGGCGGCAAACAAGTCGAATACAGCGATCAACTTTAGCAAAGAAGCAAAGACATGGTCCGAACCAAAAAGCAGCTTATTGGATTGGGTCAGACAAAAGGGTCGTCATCTTACAACCTACAAGCATTATCGCCCAAAAAATAGTTTTGCGGTCGGACTTTTAAATATATCACAGGCACTTTGTTTCACTTTGGGCATCTTTTTTCTGTTTAGCCCGTATTACATTATAAGCGCAAGTCTTTTGACCTTCAAAGGTTTACTGCTTTCTTTTGTCATGCTAAAGATCAGGAAAGAACATAGTCTGCCTTCATTTATTTTGATTCCATTAATTTGGGAGCTGATATTGTATGCCATTTACCCCTCGTTTTTTGTTAGTTCGAGGATCTATAAAAAAGGAACGTGGAAGATATGAAGCACCTAAGTGAAAAAGCCCAAAGGGACTATAAGATTGTCCGACGTGCACTTGATGAGGGTGATCAAAGAGCCTATGGCGAGATCATGCAGCTCTATAGAGATAGCATTTACTTTATGCTTAGGAAGATGGTGAAAAACGAGGTTGATGCTGAGGATCTGGCGATTGAGACCTTTGGCAAAGCTTTCAAGCGCTTACACCAATATACCCCACAGCATGCCTTTAGCACCTGGTTATTTAAGATCGCTACCAACAATTGCATCGATTTCATGCGAAAAAATCGCGCGCAAACAGTATCCTTAGAGAGCGGTGGTACCGACGATGAAGGTGGGGAATACAGTTTGCAGATCCCAGATTCCAAGCTCACTCCAGAGGAGGAAGCGATCAAAACTCAAAAGATCAAGGTTATGCATGAAGTGGTTTCAGGATTGAAGCCCCGTTACAGAAAGATCATTGAATTGAGGTACTTCAAAGAGTTGTCATACGATGAGATCTCACAAGAAATGGATATTCCTCTCGGAACTGTAAAAGCGCAGCTCTATCGTGCTAAAGAGCTTTTATTCGAAGTGCTAAAGGATCGAAAAGAAAAGATCTAAGTTGGAGCTGATCAAAAAATACTTTCCAGACCTTGATCAGGATAGACTAGAGGCCTTTAGTGCCTTTCATGAGCTTTTTCTTGCGTGGAACTCAAAGATCAACCTGATCTCCAGAAAGGATATGGAGCATCTCGAGGAGCGGCATACGCTTCATAGTCTGTCAATTGCTAAGTTCATCCAGTTCAAGGAAGGAAGCCATGTAATGGATCTTGGCTGTGGAGGAGGCTTTCCTGGAATACCATTGGCGATATTCTTTCCAAAAACAGAATTCCTCCTGGTCGATAGTATAGCAAAGAAGATCAAAGTAGTGGACGATATATCAACCCAACTCGGCTTAAAGAACATAAAGGCTGTTCACGGAAGAGCAGAAGAAATAAACTCGGAATTTGACTTTGTAGTGAGCCGGGCCGTCGCTCCCATGAATAAACTCTGGTCATGGTCGCGGAACAAGATTCACACAAATGAATTAAATGCCATGCCCAACGGTTTGATCGCCCTAAAGGGCGGAGATCTGAGAGTTGAGCTGAACCCTTTCGGAAAACGCGCTATAATTGAAAGAATTGACATGTATTTCCAGGAAGAATTCTTTGAAACAAAGAAGATCGTCTATCTTCGAAAATGAAATATTCGGAAAAAAGTAAAGATCGCTTGTAGGGAAGTCAAAAAACCCTACATTTGCACTCCCAATTTTCGGAACGAATAAGAGTTATGAAAAGAACTTACCAACCTTCCAAGAGGAAGAGAAGAAATAAACACGGATTCAGAGAGAGAATGGCTACCAAGAATGGTAGAAAGGTGCTGTCGGCTAGAAGGGCGAAAGGGAGAAAGAGATTGACCGTGTCGGATGAAGTTCCGAAGAAAGGTCATTAAGTAGTTTTTGGTTTAGAAGCCTCTCCTTTTGGAGGGGCTTTTTTTTGGCCAAAATTCTCTTGAAATGAATCATGCAACTGTTAGAGAACTGTTAATATCCTCTCGCCTTAAAAGGCAGCTTAAGCCTTGCTTTCTACCTATTTTCGCAATGCCCATTGCATATTCTAAATACCTACACTTATGCCAAGAAATAAGGAGATAAAACGAGTGCTGATCATTGGAAGCGGTCCAATTGTCATTGGTCAGGCCTGTGAATTTGACTATTCAGGATCTCAGGCGGCAAGATCACTTCGTGAAGAAGGAATTGAGGTAGTGCTCATCAATTCCAATCCAGCTACCATCATGACCGACAAGGTCACTGCGGATAAAGTTTATCTCCTACCCCTCGAAGTTGAGTCGATTGAAAAGATCCTCGGCGAGAATGAAATTGACGCAGTGCTTCCAACAATGGGCGGACAAACAGCGCTAAACCTATGCATCGATTGTGAGAAAGTAGGTTTATGGGAAGAACATGGGGTAAAGTTGATCGGGGTAGATATTGATGCGATCGAGATCACCGAGAACCGGCAGGAGTTCAGAAACCTGATGGAAGAGATCGACATTCCGATGGCCCCCCAAAAAACAGCGAAGTCATTTCTGGAAGGAAAGGAGATCGCACAAGAATTTGGAATTCCTCTTTGTATCAGACCTTCATATACGCTTGGTGGGTCGGGAGCCTCTTTCGTACATAACTACGAGGAGTTTGAGAAGCTTCTTACTCGAGGGCTCCATAAGTCGCCCATTCATGAAGTGATGATCGATAAAGCATTGCTTGGGTGGAAAGAATTTGAGCTGGAATTGCTTCGTGATGCCAACGATAATGTGATCATCATCTGTTCCATCGAAAACTTTGACCCGATGGGTATCCACACGGGAGACTCGATCACCGTGGCACCGGCGATGACCCTCAGCGACAAGACCTATCAGCGCATGCGAGATATGGCCATCAAAATGATGAGATCCATTGGTGATTTCGCAGGGGGCTGCAATGTGCAGTTTGCAGTAAGTCCAGATGAAGAAGAAGACATCATTGCCATTGAGATCAACCCAAGGGTGTCGAGAAGTTCAGCATTAGCTTCTAAAGCCACAGGATATCCAATTGCAAAGATCGCTGCAAAACTGGCCATCGGTTATACCCTGGATGAACTGGACAATCAGATCACTAAATCTACCTCTGCTTTCTTTGAGCCAACACTTGATTATGTGATCGTGAAGATTCCTCGATGGAACTTCAATAAGTTTCAGAACTCTGATCGCAGATTAGGACTTCAAATGAAGTCCGTAGGAGAAGCAATGGGTATTGGAAGGTGCTTTCAGGAGGCGCTTCAGAAGGCTTGTCAGTCCCTGGAGATCAATAGAAATGGTCTCGGAGCAGATGGTCGGGAATGGAGGGATCAGGACAAGATCCTGCAAAGCCTTGAATCACCCTCATGGAATAGGTTATTTCATATCTATGATGCCATTAAACTTGGCATTCCATTTAAGACCATTATTGAGAAAACCAAGATCGATGAGTGGTTCCTTCGCCAGATCGATGATCTGATCAAATTGGAAGATAAGATCGAGAAGCACAATTTGAATTCGCTTCCCAGAGAATTGCTTTATGAGGCCAAACAAAAAGGATATGCAGACAGGCAGGTCGCTCACTTGCTTCGATGCCTCGAGAGTGAAGTATACGATAAACGGAATGAGATGGGCATCAAGCGAGTCTACAAACTCGTTGATACCTGCGCCGCAGAATTTGAAGCCCAAACGCCTTATTACTATTCCTCATTTGAGGATGAGAATGAGTCAGTTCGTACCGACAAGAAAAAGATCATTGTCTTAGGTTCTGGTCCAAATCGAATTGGCCAGGGTATTGAATTTGACTATTGCTGTGTGCACGGTGTACTTGCTGCCAAGGAAGAAGGTTATGAAACCATCATGATCAACTGTAATCCGGAGACGGTATCAACCGACTTTGATATTGCCGACAAGCTATACTTTGAACCCGTTTTTTGGGAACATATCTATGATATTATTCTTCATGAAAAACCCGAAGGGGTTATCGTTCAGCTCGGTGGTCAAACTGCACTGAAGCTTGCGGAGAAGCTGGATCGATATGGTATTAAGATACTCGGAACAAGCTACAAGTCTCTTGACCTGGCAGAAGACCGTGGTTCTTTCTCAACCTTGCTAAAGGAGAATAATATCCCCTATCCTAAATTTGGAGTTGTAGAAAGTGCTGAGCAGGCCATCACTCTTTCAAAAGATCTGGGCTTTCCATTACTTGTGCGTCCTTCCTATGTTCTGGGAGGGCAAAAGATGAAGATCGTGATCAATGAGCAGGAGCTCGAGCATCATGTGGTAGATATACTTCGAGACATGCCCGACAATCAGATCCTTTTGGATCATTTTCTCGATGGTGCCATAGAGGCAGAAGCGGATGCGATTTGCGATGGTGAGCATGTCTATATCATTGGAGTGATGCAACATATTGAGCCTGCAGGGATACATTCTGGTGATTCCTACGCAGTGCTGCCACCTTACAACCTGGGAGATTTTGTGATGACCCAAATTGAGGATCATACAAAACGCATTGCCCTGGCAATGAATACAGTGGGTCTGATCAATATCCAGTTTGCCATCAAAGATGAGATCG
>CBFHWY010000008.1:0-50677 GCA_965659675.1 Salibacteraceae bacterium
CTGAAGAGTACGTCTTTTTCCCAGTTGGGGATAAAGCTTGCGGTGATCCTTGGAGAGATCAATAATTGATCGTTAAAGTCCCAGTAATTAAAACGCAAACCTCCGGTGAAGCTGAGTTCTGCAGAGTCGAGCTCGATCACTTTATCCCATTGGGCATAGCCCATCGCCCGATTTGATATCACACGATTCTCTGCTCTGATCGTTTCCTTTAGGTTGATCTCATCTCTTGGGCTTACTGGAATGGGGTTGAGCTGAAGAGAATCCTCTGGTAAGTAGGTCCAGCCACTCACGCCAACTCCCTGAGGAGAGCTAAATCCTGCGGAGTCAACATAGTACCATTCATTCAACTCATCAAAGATGTCTTCGTGCTGCAATTTTAATCCCCAGTGAAACTTATTGCTCTCTTTCTTAAAACTTCCTTTGTGTTCCGTGCTAACAACCCAGGCATTCAGGTAATTTCTGGCATGATCGATAAAGCCACCAACACCGCGATTGAAGGCGACGTCACCAAATTCTTGTGAACTCAGGTCGCGCTCTAATTCATCCAGTCGGTAAGCTCCCTCGATATCGAAGGTTTCTACTTCATCCGTCATATAGCTTGAAGCAATGAACTTCAGGTCCAAACCATTGGGATTTTGATAGTTGGCGCTAAGTGCTCCGGTGGCAGTTTGATATTGGTCTATTTCCTGACCCTGGAAGAAAATGGTCAATCTCAAGGCTTCATTTACCGTTCCAAAGTCGGTCTCACGGGTTTCAGGGACAAATAGATAGCGATTCCTGCTGAGGTTGCCCATAAAAGATAGCTCCCATGCATCGCTCAGGTCGTAGGTCAGGTAAGTTTGATAATCAAGAAAGGACGGCTGATAATCACCCTGAGTGTCGAGGCCTCTCAAGACATATTGATTACTGCGGTACCTCAATCCGTGAATCTGAGTGAATCGGTAGTTCTTACTGGCATCTTCAATGTGCACGGAGCCACCTAGCAAACTTCCAGAGAAACCTCCACCAAACTTCCTGGGCTTCTTGTACTTTATATCCAGTACAGAGCTCATCTTATCGCCATATCTGGCTTCAAAACCTCCTGCTGAGAACTGAATGGAGGAAACCAGGTCTGAGTTGATGAAGCTTAGTCCTTCTTGTTGACCACTGCGCACAAGAAAAGGGCGGTACACCAATACATCATTCACATAGATGAGGTTCTCATCGTAGTTTCCACCTCTGACCGAATATGCTGAACTTAATTCATTGTTAGAAGTGACCCCAGGCAGGGTAAACAGGATCGCCTCAAAATTTCCACTGGCAGAAGGTAGCTTGGAAACGACCTTTGGGTCAAGTCTCATCAAAGTACTTCTGCGAGTTTCTTTGTCTTCGATAACCACTTCCTGGAAGGTTTCGGTCTTGCGTCTTAAGCCAACTTCGATCTTTCGACGCTCGCCCGCCTTGATGATCATGGGTACCTTTTCAGTGAAGTAGCCGATAAAGGAAAAGTAGACTGTTACACTGCTGTCAGGGGGTATGTCAAAGCTAAAGTTACCCGATTGGTTGGTGACACTTCCCTTGGGGTATCCGGGGATTGAAACTGAGACCGCCTGCATGGGTCTACCAAGCTCATCAGAAACTTGTCCGGTGAGTGTAGCTTTTTGAGCGATCAAACTTGAACTCAAAAACAAGAGGAAAATGGTAATGCGCAAGGCTTGCATGAGTGCGGCAAAAGTACTCCTTTGGCTTTAACGTCGTAGTTCTTAAATATTGTTTGAACAGCAATCTTTGTTTCTTTGTTAGAATCATCAAATCAGGATATGGATTATAGAAGACTAGGACGTTCAGGATTGCAGGTAAGCGAACTATCATTTGGTTCATGGCTCACCTTTGCCAAGCAGATAGAAGACAACACCGCTGAAGAGCTAATGAAGTATGCCTACGATAATGGGGTGAACTTCTTTGATAATGCCGAGATCTACTCGAAAGGGCAGTCTGAGGTCGTGATGGGAAAGATCCTCAAGAAGATGGGATGGTCGAGAGATAGCTTCGTAGTGAGCTCAAAAGTCTTTTGGGGTGGAGACAAGCCTAATCAGACCGGTTTGAGCCGTAAACATGTCTTTGAAGCCTGTCATGCGGCCTTAAAAAGACTTCAGGTTGATTATCTGGATCTGTATTTCTGCCATCGACCAGATAAGAATACTCCAGTAGAAGAGACTGTTCGCACCATGAACGACCTTATACAGCAAGGTAAGGTGCTTTATTGGGGTACAAGCGAATGGAGTGCCCAGGAAATTCAGGAGGCCTACGGAATCGCCCGTCAATATGGTTTGATACCACCTAGCATGGAACAACCACAATACAATATGCTTCACCGTGAAAGGGTAGAGGTTGAGTACTATAAACTTTACAGGGAGATCGGAATGGGTACTACCATTTGGTCGCCCCTCGCTTCTGGTATTTTAAGTGGAAAGTACAATGATGGTTTTCCAGATGATACCCGACTGAGCATTGAAGGATTGGATTGGCTTAAAGATCGGGTCTACCGGGAAGAGAATTTGGAGAAGGTTCGCAAGCTAAGTTCTTTGGCAAATGACCTTGGAATGAGCATGGCCGACCTTGCGCTTTTATGGGTCTTAAAGAACCCTAATGTGAGCACAGCGATCACTGGCGCGAGTAAAATCTCACATCTTAAATCAAACATTGAGTCAATAAACCATAAAGATCTCATTACAAATGAAATAATGGAGAATATTGAGGAGATATTGGATAACAAACCAGAGATGCCAGCCTTCTAAAATGAGTGATCCTCACAGTCTTTCAATTTCGCTTTTAAGCGCTGAAACAGATTTCCATCAGCTAGACAATTTGAACGATGAGGGTCTCATTGGGATCTCTCAGGATTTTAACCCTGAAATTGTACTGAAAGCATATCGAGGTGGCGCCTTTCCATGGTATAAGTTTCTTAAGGCTTACTGGTGGTATTCTCCAGATCCAAGAATGGTTCTTGATCCGCAGAACATCAAGGTTTCGAAATCCATGAGGCAGCTGATTCGAAGAAATGAGTTTGAGTTGACCGTAGATCAGTGTTTCGAAGAGGTTGTTCGCAGTTGTGCCTCTGTCAGAAGGCGAGGGCAGGAGGGGACCTGGATCACGGAGGATTTTATTGAAGTGTACGCTAGCCTTGCTGAAGAAGGAATTGCCAGATCTGTAGAGGTATGGAAAGAAGGAGAGCTCGTTGGCGGCTTGTATGGCCTCCGGATAGGTGATGTCTTTTTTGGGGAGAGTATGTTCAGCAAAGTGTCGAATGCCTCTAAGCGCGCCTTTATTGCCCTGGCAAAGGCAGAACTCATGCCCGAGCTTAAACTGATCGACTGTCAGGTTTATACCGAACATCTGCAGCGCATGGGGGCTGACCTGATCTCTCGAAATGATTTTCTTCAAAGGATTAAAGCCTGGACCTAAACTTGAATCCCTTTAAACAAATAAAAGAACAGGGTGCGAGTGATGAAGAACTCCTCGAGTTGCTTCATGAAAAGCTTCATGAGGAGAAACTTTGGTTGCTTCGCCAGCCTGCCATCATACCCGGACTTTTTCGAAAAAGATTAAGTAAACTACTGCATTTGGTTGAAGATCACAATGCTTCAAGTGATACAACCATTAAAATATCAGAAAATACTGATAAAGAGGGTAGTATATATGACTATAAAAACCTCAAGCTCCATGGTTATCTAGCTCAATATGATGCATATTTGAATGCCTTCCGATTGGAGTTCATGAATGCCGAAGGTGTGGATGAAATGACTGGAGCATTAATGAAGATGATTGCCCTGGAAGAGCATTATTATGATCTGGTTGATGAAGAATTTGATCTGGACACGATCGAATATGAAGAGGTTCCCCCGAATGAAAAGTTGGAAGCCTTTCGCATGCTTGAACACGTTAAAGCACAAAGACCTGGAAAGACTGAAGATCTATTAAAGGAGTTAAAACGTATCAAACGAATTTTGCGCGTTTATCATAAGACTCTTTAAAGCCTGGCTTTATCGTTAATTGTAATTAAGCTATTTGATGAAAAGAAAACGGCGGACAAAGTCCGCCGTTCATTGGTGCTGATATGTTAGCTAGGTTTTATTCTTTGATCAATCGAATTATTGCATGATGTTCACCTGCTGATACTTCAACGAAGTAAAGCCCAGTCTCTCCATCAAAATCGATATTAAAAGTGCCAGAAGCGGAGAAGGATTCTTTTTTCACTTCTTGTCCAATGGCATTGCGAATGACAATCGAGGCCTTTTCAAACTCTTCACCTAAATCGATCAAGAACTTTCCTTCAGTTGGATTAGGATACAATTTGAGCGCTCCATCAAAATTGTTTTCTATCAAACTAAGCCCCATGACAGACTCACAATCCGAAGTGTCAACACAGCCATTCTGAGTGATTTCTACAGCGTAATTACCATTGCTTGTTGCAGTAAAACTCTGATTTGTGTCTCCAACTAGAGCCATATAACCAGTGTCACAATCCAACCATTGATAACTAGCACCCGTTGCCAGTGCTGTTAAGATTGGAGCTGTATTGGTAACTCCAGTTTCAACGGTGTCGATGGTCAAGTTAATTGTCATGATACTATCACATCCACCCATGGTAGCAATGGTATCCATGTAGGTTCCAGACATCATCCACGTTTTACCACTAGGAGATGTATATCTATAACAAGCTCTTTCATCCAGGACGGCTGAGCTATCAGTGTTATTGACGCTAAGGTTGATCGTAATGATGCTATCACAATTTGCTGCATTAGGAATGGTATCCTGATAAGTACCGCTCATTGTGAAGGTTTTACCGCTTGGTGAAGTGTAGGTGTCACAGGCAGAAGGTGAAATACTGCTCGTGGTATTGCTACATGAACTCATGCAAGTGAAGAAATAATGGGTGTTACCCAGGGATCCTACGTTTCCATTCTGATAACATATACCTCCGGTATTGGTCCAAAAGTTGGTTGGGAACTGAAAATACCAAATAAGCTGTGGCTCAACCCTTCCGCATAATTGACCTGGGGTCAATGTTACACGGATGGTGTACATCTGTCCAGAGACAAGTGTTGCAGGATTACTAAAATTGAAAGTATCCAGGGTTCGTGTAAAATTCACTGATCGCGAGAAAACCTCCGATGCAAGCTGAGTTCCACGAATGGTGTCACCGTCAAGAATATCAACACGAATGGTCATGTTTCCACTACATGCAGCGTTTGTGGCGCTCAAATCAAGACCAACTGCACTGAGTGTGCCTGACTGACCAGCTCTAAATGATTGGCCATCGCCTGTTAATGTATCGGAGCCAACAGTTGTTTGACGAGTATCGGTACCTGTAAAGCTTTGATCGATACTACATTGGCTATAGGAGATGTTTGGACTCAAAAGCAGAAGTCCTGCTATGAATAAAGTAAAAATAGTTTTCATTGTAATCTGTTATAATTTCTGCGAAACTAAGTTTACGAAACGCCAAAAGCGATGGTGCTCCAAACAACTTGTTGACATTCTGCTATGAAAGCCAAAGAGCTGTTTCCTACTTGAGATATCCATAAAACTGAAGCAATTTCTCAGCTTCAGGTTCCTTGGTCAATACTTTCGCCCGCTCGATATGCTCTTCTTTTTTCCATTTACCAATGGAGTCGGCAAAGATGTTCTGAACTTTGCCATGATAGGCCCGGTTGGTTCGCACATCCGCATGATCATGCCAGTTCAGTATTTCATCGCACACTGGAATATCCAAAAACTCACAGATATTTTTGATCTGAGGTTCAAAGTCGAGGATGAGATCCTCATACCTCACTGTCATAACATTGGGATGCTCGCGTGCTTCATAGCCAGCACCAACGTCACGTATCCACCTTTCTGGATCAACCCAATACTGGCCCGGTGCAGTAGGGTGCTTGGATAATATCACATCGCGTCCATCTCTTACGATATTAAGAAACTTGAATTTGGCCTGATGATAGGATTCAATATCCTTTAGCTTGAGAATATTTGTCGGGCTTTTTTCGCACCATCGATTGGCTGTACTCTTTATTTTCTTTAGAAGTAGAGTTCTGTGTAAACGATACCAACGCTGTGGGATTGACCTTCCATTTTGATCGGTTTCGACCTTGTCGAAGAGTCTTAGTTCTTCTGGACATGCAAACACCTCTGGGTGACTCGAAATGATCGAAAGTAAAAGGGTAGTGCCTGAACGCCCGCAACCACCTATGTAGATCGGCTCCTTGCTAAAATCCTTTTTACGAACTCTTGCTCCCAGTAAGTTTATGATGGCAATAAATGGCTTCTTGTAGACTTTGGTCATGGCGTAAAGGTTCAAATAATGCTTCAGCTATCTACACTGGCATTTGCACTGACGTTTATGATGCTTCCCTGATGGCATTCCTTACGCTTCCGCATTTATCCAGCATCGCCCTGGATTCCTCGTAGTCGAGTCCAGTGGCTTTCATGATCATTCGCGTACCCCGGTCAAGCAATTTGTTATTTGACAACTGCATATCAACCATTCGATTGCCCTCTACACGACCTAATTTGATCATCAAAGAAGTGGAGATCATGTTCAAAACCAGCTTTTGTGCTGTGCCTGCCTTCATTCTGGTACTTCCTGTAACGAATTCCGGACCCACAATCACTTCGATCGGGAAATCGGCTTCTTCACTTAGTGGCGTGTTCAGATTACAAGAGATGCTACCAGTTTGTATACCCATCGCTCTGCATCTTTTTAAAGCGCCTACCACATAGGGTGTTGTGCCTGAGGCTGCTATTCCTACAACAAAGTCTTTTTCGTCTACGAGATGCTCTTTAAGGTCCTTCCAGCCAAGGGCTTCATCATCCTCTGCGAACTCTACCGCTTTTCTCATCGCTTTGTCGCCCCCAGCCATTAAGCCTACAACCAGTCCATGGGGCACACCAAAAGTGGGTGGACATTCACTGGCATCAACGATCCCTAATCTGCCGCTGGTACCGGCTCCAATGTAAAAGAGTCTTCCACCATCCTTCAACTTTATAGCAGCCGCATCGATCAATACCTCAATGTTGTCGAATACCATGGCAATGGCCTGGGGAACAGTCTGGTCCTCTTTGTTCATGTTTTCGATCAAGTCTCGGGTGCTCATCTTCTCGAGATGATCGTAGTTCGATTCTTTTTCCGTTTGCTTGTCCATTAGAGTGATTTCTTGTAGTTCTTGATCTGCTTGTTGAAGTAGTAGCCGGCTTTTAGGTTGAGGTAGATGGCGTCGAAGCGGGGTTTTTCTGTACCCAATACAGGTCCGTCTGGGTCAATATTGTTGTTGAGTTGACGCTGATACATGAGCTGGGCTGATATCACTCCCTTTGCTTTTATGTACTGTACGATTCCTGCGCCAGCACTCCAGGCAAAATAGGCTTTGCGAAACCAGTAAATAGGTGTGCTTCCGTCCTTGTCGACATTTCTAAATAATGGATCTTGTATTTCGTCAGGCCCATCAAAACGTCGTCCATTAAATACCTGGCTAACAAGATATCCACCATGAAGTGCGCCTGAAACCAGAAACCAGGTTCTGTCTCCCAGTTGGAAGTGTTTATCCAAGCCAAAAGGAACGGTGATGTATCGAGCCGAAATAATGATATGTCCGCTTTTTGAAGTGTCGAAAACACCAGGAGTGGTCATATTCAATGGTCGCGTTCTAAAGCCTTTGTTCTGAAAGTTGATACCCGTGGTGAAGCTAAAATCAGGATCCAGAAAACCTTTATACTCTACACCAAAATGATAACTTGGTTTCCATTCCAGCGGCAGTCTTTGTTTGATCTTTCTATCGCTGATCTGCTCCATGCTGGGTGAGACCACAACAGTAAGATGATACTTGTCCTGCCCAAGTGCCATATTCGTGCACAAACCGAGCAGAAAAAAAGAAAGCAGTAGGGGCTTAATAGATCCTCGGATATTCTTCTGGATCAGCCTCATGCATTAGTCCATATGCCGCATCGAAGATATCTTCAATGCTCGGTTTAGAAAAGTAATCTCCATCTGAGCCATATGCCGGACGGTGTTCTTTTGAGCTTAAGGTCTTTGGCTCAGAATCTAGCAGATAATAGCCACCTTGCTCTTCGAGTACTTTTTGCATCATATAGGCAGAAGCTCCTCCTGGAACGTCTTCATCGATGAATACCACTCGATTTGTTTTTTCCAGCGAAGCTTTGATGCTGTGATGAACATCAAATGGAAGCAAGGTCTGAACATCAATTACTTCAGCGGAGATACCAAACTCTTCAAGTTCTTGGGCCGCCTGCACCGCCATTCTGACCATTGAACCATAGGTAATTAGCGAAATATCGTCTCCCTCAAGCATAAGCTCAGGTACACCAAGTTCAACTCGGAACTCACCCAAATTGCCTGGTAAGTTTTCTTTAAGTCGATATCCGTTCAGCGATTCGATCACTAAGCCCGGTTCGTCAGATGCCAACAGGGTATTGTAAAAACCTGCAGCCTGAGTCATGTCTCGCGGTACACACACATGAATACCACGGCAGGCATTGATGATCATTCCCATTGGAGAACCTGAATGCCATATACCCTCCAAGCGATGTCCCCTTGTCCTGATGATCAAAGGTGCTTTTTGCCCCCCTTTAGTTCTGTATTGAACCGTTGCAAGGTCATCACTCATGATCTGCAAAGCATAAAGCAGGTAGTCGAGATATTGAATCTCAGCAATTGGTCGTAAGCCTCGCATGGCCATGCCAATTCCCTGACCAATTATGGTAGCTTCTCGAATACCAGTGTCAAACACTCGATGTTCTCCGAATTTCTCCTGCAAGCCTTCAAGTCCTTGATTTACACCACCAATACGCCCAGAGTCCTCTCCGAAGATGATCACATTTGGGTGCTTTTCAAGTATGGCTGAAAAGTTATCTCTCAGAACTTCTCTTCCATCAACTCTTTTCTCTTCAGCATATTCTGCTGGAATGGGGCTAATGTTCAAAGCAGCCTGATCTGATTCAGAATAGAGATAAGAATCGTATCGATCCTCGTTTCCAGCTTTGCTGGCTGTGTACCAATTGATCAGATTTGTTCTTGAATTCAGATCTTCACTGCTAACATATCGCAAAGCTTTACGCACTGCGGCAACAATATCCTTGCGCATGGGATCCATGGCAGATTTTAGGTCTTGATGGATCTTGGCTATCTCATCATTCGCACTCTCTTCTGCCAATGCCTGAAGCAATTCGCCTGCTTCACTGATATCAGACTTTATTGAGCTGGTATAAGCCTTCCAGGCTTCCCTTTTAGCGTTTTTAACTTCGTCTTTTGCTTCTTTTTCGAGGCTTTCAAGTTCCTCTTCTTTAGCCAGACCTTTTTCCAGGATCCATTCCTTCATTTTTAAAATAGGATCAAATGAATTCTCCCATTCCAAACGCTCCTTTGATTTGTAGCGCTCATGAGACCCCGATGTTGAGTGTCCCTGGGGTTGTGTAACCTCCTCAACATGTATGAGCACAGGAGTATGCTCCTTACGGGCAATATCCGCAGCTTTCTCATAGGTTAAAACAAGATTTGGATAATCCCAGCCTTTTACCTTGAAAATGCGATATCCATTACTGCCTTTCTCTTTTTCGAACCCCGACAGTACTGTTGAAATGCTCTCTTTGGTCGTTTGGTATTTCTTCTCTACAGAGATCCCATGTCCATCGTCCCAAACTGACATCACTAAAGGCACTTCGAGTACTCCTGCGGCATTGATGGTCTCCCAAAAGATTCCCTCAGAAGTAGAGGCATCACCAATGGTTCCAAAGGCGATCTCATCACCATTTCGGGAAAAGCCTGCCTGATTGTCCTTTAACTCCGGATTATTTCTGTAGAATTTTGAAGCATATGCCAGACCCAACAAACGAGGCATTTGCGAAGCGGTAGGGGACACATCGGCAGAACTGTTCTTCTGAGCAGTTAGGTCTTTCCAACTACCATCATCATTCAAATTTCTTGTTGCGTAGTGGCCGTTCATTTGACGCCCAGCAGAACTTGGGTCGGCTTCTACATCGGTGTGAGCGTAAAGTTGAGCGAAAAACTCCTGCACGGTCAATAGCCCAGCGGCCATCATCATCGTTTGGTCTCTGTAGTATCCAGACCTGAAGTCGCCATTCTTCCATTGTTTGGCAAGAGCGATTTGAGCGATCTCCTTTCCATCGCCAAAAATTCCAAATTTCGCTTTTCCCGTGAGTACTTCCTTACGTCCCAAAAGGCTGGCTTCCCGACTGAGATTTGCCAACCTATAATCCTTGAGGATCTCCTGCTTCAATTCTTCTTTTGAGATCTCTAATTCTGCTTCTTCTTTTGCCATGATCTGCGTCTTTAACCAGATTTTTGAGGTCTCGCGAAGTTACGAAAAAAGGGTCTTTGCTTGTGTAGGATTAAATTACTGAAAGTCAATACAGTAGTGGAATTGACGTAAAATTAACAAGAGCTGCAATTTAAGCCTTGCGGAGTCATGGACCAGGTTTTCAGCGGCATACTTGAATCAAGCGTATTACTTGTATTCTTGATGTCCCAGATCACCTTTTCAGTTCCTTTATCCAGGTAAACGGACTTTCCTTCAGGAAGTAAGAGATCGATATGCAGCTCCTGTTCTCTCCACTTGTTGTCTTGATAGACCGTAAAGAAAGGGTCAAGTCTTAAGCTGTTGTCCATCAGTTGATAGCCGAAGTCGATGGCTTTTGCTCTCTCTTTGGCATCTTTCATCGATCGACCTTTGGAGCGACGGGTAACATTGATATAGATGCTGTCATTTGGTGATCTAAGGATATCAAAGCGCACGCCGCTGATCTGTGCTTTGTCTTGATCCACGAGAAAGAAATGGTCTTCTTCTTCATACCAATCCTCTTTCTTGTTCACTCCTACGATAATGGTATCCATGCTCAGAGGGGAGATGGCGATGTTGCTTTGGACTTGTGCGTCAGACCAATATTCTCTTTGAAGATTTGCGCCGCTACTGATCAAAAGTCCGATGCCAACCACCCATGCACCAAGCATGGCAAGCAGAAAATATTTGAATTTATATCTTGTTCCTAAAAGCTTTAAGCCAAGCACAAGGATGAGGGCTATAGGCAATAAACTTACCAGTGCAATGCCAAAGGAGAGCATGTAGTACTGCGTATCATTCTCCAATAGGTAGAGAGCGAGTTGGTGAAAGCTGGTTTGGATATAGGTGTTCTCATCGCTAAAGGAAATGGATCCTTCTCCACCCAAAAGCATACCCACGATCAGCATGAATGAAATTGATGAGCCCAGTAGAAGGAGCAGTCCGAAGGCTCCTCCAGCAAATTTCAGGATGTAGCCCAGGATATTCCCCAAAAAGTTAAATATGCTTCCTATGAAATTTTGGGCTTCATTGCTGAATTGCTTGATGGAGTCAGGGGCTTTGGAATCATTTATCTTTTTTTTTACCTGATCAGCTTCTTCTTGCACCCTCCGCTTGATGTTGTCAACCGTTACAGCTTTCCCTTTCATCTGGAGTTTGTCTGAGGCCGTGCTTGCTTTTGGTATGATAGCCCATAGAATGAGGTAAATCAGAAGTCCGCTTCCCACAAAAATGAAGGTGAGTACAAAGATGATTCGCAAAATGACCGGATCAAAGCCAAAATAGTGTCCAATACCAGAGCAAACCCCACCCATAATTCTGTTATCTGGATCTCTAAACAGACGTTTTGATGTGAAAACCACTTCGGGCTCTTCCTCGGGAGCCTCGTCTGGGTCTTGAAGGTAGTCCTCAGGCTGACCCATCACACTGATTACGTGATCAACATCATCTTCAGAAACCACACTGCGTACCTTTCCCATTCTCTCCTGGAACATTTCTGCAATGCGACTTTCGATATCCGACATGATGTCTTTCTTCCCATCTGCCTCGCTGAAATAGCTGCTGATGGTTTCGAGATATTTGTCTAGTTTCTTAAAGGCTTGTTCATCAATGTTGTAAACAATGCCGGCTAGATTGATAGATATGGTCTTGTTCATCTGTTTGGTTATTTCTTGTTCTTATCAATTTTTTCTACTGCGGTTTTTAATTCGCTCCAGGTATTCTCAAGTTCTAGCTTGAACTTCTCTCCAAGCTTGGTGAGTTTGTAGTATTTTCTCGGAGGACCTGCGCTGGATTCTTCCCAGCGATAGGTCAGCAGCCCGGCATTCTTCAAACGGGTGAGAAGCGGGTAGAGGGTTCCTTCTACGATAATGAGCCTGACCTCTTTTAATTCTTCAATGATCTCAGAAGGGTAAGCCTCTTTTTTCTGTAAAGCAGATAGAATGCAGTACTCAAGGATACCCTTTCTCATCTGTGCTTTTGTGTTTTCAACTTTCATTCGATCAGAATCTGATACAAAGATATATAAAAATATAGTACTATGCAATGCAAGGTAATAAACTTAGCAAGGTAGTATATGAATGGGAGTCCGGAGTTAGGGTTCAGGAGTTAGGATTCGGTGGGGCGTCAATCTAAAAAAAAGCGCATTTTTAACTAAGCCCATGGTCCGAAAATCAGGGAGTGTTGCAGACCCGCAACCTTATAAGTCTCATTTCCAGTATTATTTACCATTCAACATTCAAAGGTTTTAGCTCAAATAATGAGTCTCTGGATACCTTCAATTGGATCTAATCTCGTCCTGTTGTTCGTTCTAATTTTTGATTCGCGATTTGTGAGTCGCTTAGACTTCTTTATTTACGTACTCCCGTACCGCTATCGACTACCAATATCGTGAGACAGCACTCTGACTCCTGACTCCTGATTCCCAACTCCCAAAAACAAAAAGCCCTTCAACCAACAAAGGAAGAAGGGCCTGAATGCTTATTTCCTGAGATCCTAGTAGTAGATCAAGCGTTGAACTTTAGCAATTTTCTTAGCTAAACGAATGACCTGTTTGGTGTATCCGAATTCATTGTCGTACCATACATACAAGACAACGTTCTTTCCATCCTTGCTTGCAATGGTTGCCGGTGAATCAAACACGGAGCAACAGGTGTTATCGATAATATCATTAGAAACCAACTCAGGTTCAACGGAGTAGTGGATCTGGTTGATGAGGTTTCCGTGTAGGGCCTCATTCTTTACCAGAGCATTCACACCTTCTACGCTGGTATCTTTCTTAACAGTCAAGCTCAATATCGCCAGTGAACCGTTTGGAGTTGGAACCCTTACAGCATTAGCGGTGAGCTTTCCAGCGAGTGATGGAATTGCTTTGGCAACAGCTTGTCCGGCACCGGTAGAGGTGATCACCATGTTGATGGCAGCAGAACGTCCTCTTCTGGGCTTCTTGTGCATATTGTCCAATAGGTTCTGGTCATTGGTATATGCGTGAACCGTTTCAATATGTCCTTTTTCAACGCCTAAATTATCCTCAATGACCTTCAGTACTGTGCTTATCGCATTGGTAGTACAACTCGCTGCAGAGAAAATGGTCTCATTTTCAACGTCGATATCGTGGTTGTTCACTCCGTAAACGATATTGGGAATCTCTTTTCCAGGGGCAGTCAGAAGGACCTTCGAAATGCCTTTGGCTTTGAGGTGAATACTCAATGCTTCGCGATCTTTGTATACACCTGTATTGTCAATCACAAGTGCATTGTCAATGCCATAACTGGTATAATCAATCTGATCAGGTGATGGAGCAGCAATGATATTGATGCGCTGACCGTTGATGATGATGCATTTGTTGGGAAGGTCGAGCTCAACTGAACCGTCAAACTCTCCATGAACTGAATCCATTCTGAAAAGTGCGGCCCTTTTAATGAGTTGCTCATCACTGTCGTTTCTTACAACAATAGCCTTTAATCTGAGTTGCTGACCTTTTCCAGCTTGTTTGATCAACTCTCTGGCTGCCAGTCTACCAATTCGCCCAAAACCAAAGAGAACAACATCTCTAGGTTCCAGGTCATGACCGCTTCCGTCGCTTTTGAAATCTTTCAGCTTTTCCTCAAGGAAAGTTTTTTTATCTGCATAATTAGCCCCTTCAGCTTTCCACTCACTGGCAAGTCGACCAATGTCGATCTTAGCAGGAGCAAGGTCAATGTCTCTTAATGCCTTTGCAAGCTCAGCCGAATCATCAACACTGATTTCTTTTTCTACAACGTTCTTCGCGTAGTCATGAAGCTTTAAAATCTCTGAAGTACTTCGGTCAACCAAGTGGTTGCGGAAAAGGACAAGCTCTACGGATTTACCATAGAGCAGTTCACCAACTGCTGAACTTAGTTTAACAGCGGATTTTTCATCTTCGATATGTGCTTGCCATTCTTTGTCCTGGGCAAGGACATCATCAGTAAGAACACTCATTTGTTTTAATGTAGCTAGTTAATTGAATGGTTTATTGGCCTAAATATGCTTTCAAAAGTTTGCTTCTTGAATGTTGACGCAGTCTTCTGATCGCTTTTTCTTTCAATTGTCTTACGCGTTCTCTGGTGAGGTCAAACTTGTCGCCGATCTCATCAAGTGTGTGCTCGTGCTTCGCTCCGATGCCGTAGTATAGCATCAATACGTCCCTTTCTCTTTCTGAAAGTGACTTTAGTGAACGTTCGATCTCCAATCTAAGTGATTCTCTAACCAGATCATTGTCCGTATCAGGAACATCGTTGTTTGGAAGCACATCGATCAATCCATGATCTTCTCCTTCTTTAAATGGGGCGTCCATGGAAACATGACGACCTCCCACCTTCATGGTCTCTTTTACTTTATTCTGAGAAAGCTCTAGCTTGTCGGCAATCTCATCCATCGAAGGAGCTCTTTCATACTCTTGCTCTAATTGAGAAAAGGTTTTGTTAATCTTATTAAGTGACCCTACCTGGTTCAAGGGTAAACGCACAATTCTGCTTTGTTCAGCAAGTGCCTGAAGAATGCTCTGACGAATCCACCAAACGGCATAGGAGATGAATTTGAAACCTCTTGTCTCGTCAAAACGCGAAGCCGCTTTGATCAAACCAAGATTACCCTCGTTGATCAGGTCAGGTAAACTCAATCCCTGATTTTGATATTGTTTCGAAACCGAAACCACGAATCGAAGGTTGGCACGAACCATTTTCTCAAGGGCGCGTTGGTCGCCTTGCTTGATCCTTTTTGCCAACTCTACTTCCTCATCTGCAGTGATCATTCCCTCACGGGAGATGTCAGATAAGTACTTGTCTAGTGACTTACTTTCGCGATTCGTTATCGATTTGGTGATTTTTAATTGCCTCATATTCAGTATTTTCTTTCTTTTTTCTGCTAGAAAGGCCCGCCTTGCAAACGGTGTGCAAAGGTAGGCCTTAATTTTCTGAAATACAACTTATTCAATCTTTATTTCCTGAGGGATTTAGCCTAGGCCAAAACCGTAGTATGCTGCCTTTCCATCGGGGTACACTCCTTCAACGAGCACACCCCCCTTTTTGTTTTCCAGAGCATCATAAATATCTGATTCTTGATACACGGGCTGACTGTCGATTGTGGTTATGATGAAGCCCGCTCTCATACCTGATTCTCTCAATTTTCCATTCCTCAGATTTGTGACCTTCACACCATAGCTTAGCTCCATCTCTTTTAGGCTCTTTTTGTCGAGCGTTTCGAACTCTGCGCCCAAGACCTGATTGATCAACCTGGTCTCTTTTTTAACAAGACTGGTTTCGCCAAATCGATTCCTCAGTTCGACCATGAATTCCTTAAATTCACCTTTTCGCTTTACGCCAACCAGTACCTTGTCTCCTGGGCGATATTTGCTCAACTCTTCCTGTAGCTGAGGAATATCGCTTACCTCGCGGCTGGCAACTTTCACGATCACATCCCCTTCTCTAATACCTGCCTCTTCAGCTGCTCCATTATCTGAGAGTCCGCTCACATAGATCCCGTTCAGGTCATCAATTCCTTCCTCATCCGCTAAGTCCTCATCGATCTCTCGAATATTCACTCCGATGAATCCTCTTTGGACCGTTCCGAATTCTTTGATATCGCTCACCACCTTCCGGGCAATGTTTGCTGGGATGGCAAAGGAGTACCCAGCATAGGAACCTGTATTTGATTTGATGGCCGTATTGATCCCCACCAGTTCGCCTCGGGTATTCACCAATGCACCACCCGAGTTACCAGGGTTGACGGCTGCGTCAGTTTGAATGAATGACTCTATTGGCGGTAGGCCACTGTTTGGATCGAACTTTAGGATATTGATATCTCTTCCTTTAGCACTTATGATTCCAGCGGTAACTGTGGAGTTCAGATTGAAAGGGTTTCCAACCGCTAACACCCATTCACCCACTCTGGTTTGGTCGGAATTGGCAAAATCCAGATAAGGAAGCTCCTCATCTGACTTGATCTTTAAAAGTGCCAGGTCGCTTGCAGGGTCTCGACCTATCAACTCTGCACGGTAATTTTTCTTGTTATTCATACTTACCTCAATGATGTCGGCCTTATCAATGACATGATTGTTGGTGACAATGTAACCTTCATCTGAAATGATGACACCAGACCCGGAACCCATTTGTGGTCTTTGTGGTCGGTTTTGGTAACCCGGACCAAAAAAGAAGTACATCCACGGATCGATATTTTGATCTTGCTGTCCGGCCATCGTCGTCTTAACATGAACAACAGCATCCAGACTCTTTTCTGCCGCAACAGTAAAATTATCTGGGGCGGGCAGAGGGCCGTTCAAGTTTGCAAATTGCACGCTGGCTTGATTTACGGTATCCTTTACGATCGTTTCCTTTACCAGAATACCTGTTTCTGATACGATATAGAAGCTCATTGCGCTTCCGAGTATTGCTGCTAGTGTTAAACTCAAGAATTTTCTCATGGCTTTTTTTCTTTTGTTACACTCAAATAACGTACCTGAGCTTGTCCATGTTTTAAATCCGCTGTTAATGGATGTTAAGCATCTTCAAATCGGATAACTTTGTAGACCAAAGACCATTAAAATGAAGGTTGATTTCCAAAAATATCACGGTGCAGGTAATGACTTTATCATTATCGATAATAGAGCTGCCAAACTGTCTCACTCCGATACAGCCTTTTACGCTGCATTATGCCATAGGCACTTCGGTATTGGCGCCGATGGTATGATCCTTTATGAGGATCATCCAGAACTCGACTTTAAAATGATCTACTATAACTCCGATGGTCGACAGAGTAGTATGTGTGGTAATGGAGGCCGTTGTATCGTGAGGTATGCTGCGGATAATGCTTTTGTGAAGGCAAAGGAAGTTCGCTTTGAAGCCATTGATGGTATACATGATGCGGTCATTCATAAAGATAAGATCGAGTTGCAGATGCAGAATGTATCAGCGATAGAACCCGTTGGCGAGGGCTATGTGCTGGATACCGGTTCTCCACATTATGTGGTTTTGAAGCATCAAGACAATGGAGAAGACTTTATAGAAGAGGCAAGAAGAGTGAGAAATGGGATTCGATTTAAGGAAAATGGAATCAATGTGAACTTCGTTAGAGAAACACAGGATGGTGCAAAGCTCAGAACATATGAGAGGGGAGTGGAGAATGAAACACTTGCATGCGGAACTGGAGTAACCGCTGCGGCATTGGTCTTGATGAAATATGCGGGCAAAGGATCTGAGGTTCACCTCCAGGCAGAAGGAGGCAAGCTCAGTGTGAAAGCCCAAAGAGAGGGGGATCTATTTAAAGATATTTGGTTGATCGGTCCAGCAGTGAAGAGCTTTGATGGAAGCTTTAACACCGAGGATTTTAGCTATTCAGCATAACCGGCATCACGAGCATGATCACATGCTCAAAATCGTCACTGTCATCTCCTGGCACTAAAATTCCTGCTCTGTTAGGTGCAGACATTTCTAGGGCCACCGTATCACTTTCGATATTTGACAGCATTTCGATCAGGAATCTGGAGTTAAATCCGATCTCCATATCCTCTCCTTCATAACTACAGGTGAGTCTTTCGTGAGCCTCATTGCTGAAATCGAGATCCTCAGCGGAAATACTCAATTCACTTCCAGCGATCTTTAGGCGCACCTGGTGCGTGGTCTTGTTGGAGAAAAGAGAGATACGCTTAATGGTATTCAGAAACAGTTGACGATCAAGGGTCAGTTTATTTGGATTCTCCTTAGGAATGACCGCATCGTAGTTCGGATATTTCCCATCGATGAGTCGACAGATCAACTCTGTGCTACCAATTTTAAAGTGAGCATTAGTATCATTGAATTGTAATTCGATGTCATCATTAAAGTTGCTGAGAAGCGCCTTCAAGAGGTTGTTTGGTTTTTTAGGAAGAATGAAAGAGGATTCTTTTTTAGAGCTTACATCACTTCGTTCGTATTTCACCAACTTATGAGCATCTGTGGCGACAAACACCGACTTGTCTTTATGGATCTCAAAAAAGATTCCGCTCATTACCGGACGCAACTCATCGTTGCCCGTGGCGAACAAACACTTGTTGATCCCATTGTAAAGGGCGTCTGCAGAAATGTTTAATGTGATCGGCGAGCTGATCTCTGGAAGCTTTGGGAATTCATCAGCACTTACCCCAGGCACGCGATACTTGCCGTTATCTGAGGTGATCTCAACACCAAAATTCTTTTCGTCGATATCGAAACTCAAAGGCTGCTCGGCAAAGGTCTTTAGGGTATCGAGAATGATCCGCGCAGGGATACAAACAGCTCCGTCTTTCTCTCCTTTGGTCACATTGAGGGCGGTGATCATCGTACTTTCAAGGTCAGATGCAGAAACACTCAAGGTACCTCCTTCGAGCCTAAAAAGAAAGTTGTCGAGTATGGGCAAAGTGTTGTTAGTGTTAATAACTCCTGCAATGTTCTGTAGTTCTTTTTGCAGACTAGTACTCGATACGATAAACTTCATTCTTTCAGTGTTTTAAGACGTGATTAACTGCCCAAATTGAGCATAACAAATATATCTCTTATTGAAAAGAAGAGGAAGTTTTAGCCCCATATGCGGACCAGATTTATCAACAATTATTTAAGGAGGAGATCAGACCTTTTTAAGGTCATCGGATCGAAGACATAATATTGAATTATGACGAAATCTCTCCCATCAATATGCGCATACAATCTATCGAGGTCGTAATTGATCGCGTTTCCATCATAATCCTCGTAACCTTCCGGAACAGGTTTTTTGTATGCTTTAACCTCTTTTCTAACACCGAGCTGATTGGTAACTGCATAGATCACTTCGGGTTCAGTATTGATGATGGAGTCGATGTAAGATTCACTCTTGGTTTCCTCAAAACCTTCAAAGTTGACCCGCTTAAACAGGTTGATGTAACGGAAAAAACGCGCTGAGTCGATATTTGGGATGAAGCTCATGTCTGATGGATCAACCAGACCAAATGCACCTTCCTCATTTTGGGCGATCAGAATATTGCTCGCTGGATCAGAAGGGTAGGTGACCTCAATGGACTTTATTGCTTCCAGTTGATAATTGAAGATGACATGACTTCGCCAATCATTTTCGTTGATAAAATACCTTGGTCCAAGGTTTCCATAATGTCCCTCCAGATGCGTTACAAATGGAACGCTAGAGTTCTCTATGAGCATATAGGTGCCACTGTGATCCTGATTGGAACTACCAACATAATAGGTCTTCACCGGATCATCACCACCCTGGTATATTTCAACTTTAACGGACTTTCCAGCGATGTTCTTAATGATATTTTCAAAGGCATTCTTCGGAACAGGTGTGCGCACGCTCACTTCTTTGATGGTATAAAGCAGGTTATTCACAGCATCCTGACGCGCGCGATACTTTCCATTCAGCATCCAGCCAACAGCTTCATTGCGTTCGAGCAAAATGGTTTTATCAGCCTTGTCGGCAAGAAAGATCTTATCTATGGCTGCAGTATCTTCTACTGCAAAATCACTCAATTCCCCCTTGAGTGTGCTATTATCCTCTTTGTTAAAGAGATACACAGCCAAAAGGCTTAGAATTAGGATAAATATGAAGAAAAAACTACGTTTCATGATTTCTTCTTTTTGGTATACTTTCTTCTTCTGGCCCAAAGCTGCCAGAGACCAAATAAGCTGATCAGCGCTATAGGTCCGGCAGTATTCAGGATCTGCCAATTGAGTTTTTCCTGCTCAATGCGTTGCTTATCTAAAAGGCGCATTTTGATCTCCTTGCTCCTGACTTCAAGTAAGCCACTCTCTTCAAGCAAATAATCCATGCAGTTGAGAAGGAATTCCTTGTTTGCATATCGTTTGCGTGTGTAGCGATCAAAGCCCAGGGCGAAGTATTGCTCATCTTTGAGATTCACCCGGTTTTTGGCAATATCGGCATCAGAGATGACGATCATTTTATTATTCACGCTCATGCTCTTGAACTTAAACTCCTGATTTCCGATGATCTCTTCAGGAAGTCGGTTATTAAAAACGGATTCAAACTTTCCTTCCAAAAGCACGGCTATCGGTATTGCCCCCATATTGAATCTACTTCTATCGGGTTCTTCTCTGAGTATATTCAAACTGATTCTGGTCGGGGTGCTTTGAACTTTAGAATATGGACTGGTAGTGAGTAGGATCTCCTTTTTGATTCCTTTTCTACCTATGGTGTCTAGAGAGCTCGCAAACTGTGTTTTGATGCCATCCAAATTCTTCACGATCGGATGCTCACTTACTGGGAAGATGAGCGGAAAATAATACCAGGGAAATAATTCCTGTCTCGGCTGATTTCCAACCTGACCAGTGACTACTGGAATTGGCAAGGCCTGCAGGTCGAGAAGTAAATTCGTGTTCAGTCGCACGCCGTATTTGAAGAGCTGATCTTCCAGGTTGACCGACTTCGGAATACTCACGGTAATATTCTTTGATTGGAGGCTATCCATACTGGCCCAGGCACCATCTATCAACCATAGTACCTTTCCGCCTTTCATGACAAATTGGTCGATCACATATTTGTCCTTTTCACTAAAACTTGAATCAGGACCAGCGATTACAATCGCATCGTAACCATTGAGTGCTTTTAGTTGTCCATTGACCGAAAGGCGCTTTACTTCAAAGTTATCTTCCAGACTGTAGGCGAAATCAGCCACCTCAAGCTCTTCGTATTCACCGTGCCCTTCAATGAATCCAACAAGTGCATTTTTTTCTTTTCTGAGCTTCTCTAAACTTGAGGCAAGTTCATATTCGATCTGTTGGATCGATGAATTGATCACATACTCCTCAGGTGCACCCATGATCCCTTTCAAAAGCTGAATTGGCCTCTGTTTGCCCCGGTATGACATGATTGCTCCGGGGAAAAGGATCCTTTCAGCGTCTTTATCGCCATCGCGATATTTTATGCTCGTAAACTCGAGCCCTTCTTTGGTTAGCTTTTGATAGATCTTTCTTCGCTCTCTTTCATCCGGATCCTCATTTGGATTAATGAAATCATAGTTGATGTTCGGATTGATGGCTCGAAATTCTTCCAACATATCCCTGGTGGCGTCTTTCAGCTTCTGATAGTTAGGAGGGAGGTCTCCATCGAGATACACCCGGACGTAAACGATGTCATCAACTTCTTCAAGCAGTGCCTGACTCTTATCTGAAAGAGAGTATCGTTTATCACTGGTGAGGTCGAATCGCTGATAAACGCGTTGACCGATCACGTTAAGCAGCACAACAATGGCGATTCCGGCCAAAAGACCGATCCAGCTATCCAGTTTTACCTTAAACTTCCTTTTTACCATCTCCGACTCTCAATTCGTGTTTTGGTAAGCAAAATGAAAACAGCATTCAGTCCAAGGAAATAAAGCACATCCCTTGTGTCGATCACGCCCCGACTCATTGAAATATAATGCTCATTGATCCCGAGATTTAGCAGCAAACCTTCAATATTTTGAAGAAAAGGGATACTACTGATCGATTCAAAACCGATGTAAACAAAGAAGCTCAGGAATACGCCAATGATGAATGAGACGATCTGGCTTGAGCTTAATGAAGAGGCAAAGACCCCAATACTAACGAAAGCAGATGCAAGGAAAAGGAGTCCCAAATATGAGCCCCAGGTTGCCCCTTTGTCCATATTGAAAGGGGTCATCCCTAACTTTCCGATGGAGAAATAATAGATCAGAGTCGGTAGCAGGGCAAACACTACCAGCAACACAGCGGCCAAATATTTTGAAAGTATGATCTGCCAGTCTGTAAGAGGTTTAGTAAGTAAAAGCTCAATGCTTCCCGTTCTGAACTCCTCAGAAAAACTTCTCATGGTCACGGCGGGAGCCAGAAATATGAAAACCCAGGGTGCGATCACAAACAGAGTATCGATGTTACTGTATCCGGCGTCCAGAACATTAAATTGTCCTGGGAATATCCACATGAATAATCCTATGGCTAACAGAAATAGCGCAATGACTATGTAGCCAATAAGCGAGTTAAGGAAAGTGTTTACCTCTTTTTGTAGCAAACTCCACATGGAGTGCAAAAGTAGTATTCCTCATTGCAGTGAGAAGTGAAATCCACAAGAGTTATGAAATGAAGATTAAGCGGTTGGTCTCGCTTAACTATAGCGTGAGTAGCTGATACACTAAAAGTGCACTCAGATAGGCCAAAGCACCCATAGCGATAAACTGGTAAATTGGATATTTCCATGATTTAAGTTCGCGGTGCACCACAGCCACGGTGCTCATGCATTGTAACGCGAAGGCATAAAAAAGAAGCAATGAAATGGCAACAGGTAAACTAAATAGTGGCTCGCCGGTCTTGGGATTGATATCTGCCTTCATGCGTTTCTTGATACTCGAGGCCTCATCGCTGTTACTACCCAATCCATAGATCGTACCCATCGTTCCTACAAAAACTTCTCGAGCCGCAAAAGAAGTGATGAGCGCAATCCCGATCTTCCAATCGTAACCAAGAGGCCTGATCACTGGTTCGATTCCTTTCCCAAGATATCCTATAAAAGAGTGCTCTAAACGATAAGATTCAACCTTGTTCTCGAACTCGGGACTATCAACCAATTCTGGATATTCGCTGGCAATAATGCTCTCTGCCTTGTTAAATTCTTCACCCGGACCAAAGGAAGCGAGCAGCCAAAGGATAAGTGCAATACTTAGAATTACTTTTCCAGCCTCAACGACGAAGGTCTTAGACTTCTCATAGACTGTAAAAAGGGTGTTTCTCAAACTGGGCAATTTGTACAGGGGCATTTCCATCAACAAACCTCCTTCTGCTTTTTGTCTCATAACCTTATGTAAAACATAGGATGCGAAAAGGGCGGTAGCAGCGCCAATAAAATACATTCCGAATAATGCAAGTGCCTGGTAGTGAATTCCTAAAAAATAGCCGCTTGGCACCACCAAAGCGATGAGTATGGTGTAGATCGGAATTCTGGCAGAGCAGGTCATAAATGGGGTGACCAATATGGTGAGCAATCTTTCTCTTGGATTTTCAATGGTGCGTGCCGCCATAACCGCTGGAATGGCACAAGCTGCTCCAGATAAGAGAGGAACAACACTTTTACCGTTTAGTCCGAGGGGTCTGAGTAATCTATCAAGTATGAAAACCACCCGACTCATGTAACCCGATTCCTCCAGGATTGAGATGAAAAAGAAGAGAAGGGCAATCTGTGGAACAAAGATCAGGATGCCAGTAAGTCCGGGTAAAAGCCCTTGACTTATCAGGGAATTGAGGAACCCATTAGGAAGTGTGTTGGATACCCAGGAGCTGAGCAAGCCCATTTGTTCATCGATGAAATCCATTGGAACACTGGCCCAGGTGAAGATGGCTTGAAAAACCAATAAGAGGATGAGTGTAAAAATCACAAAACCGAAGACCTTGTGAGTGAGCACTTTGTCTATCCCCCTTGTAAAGTTCACTTGTTTTAGCTCAGTTTTCCGTTCGAGGCAGGCACTAACTACCTCATCGATCTTTTCAAAGCGATGGATGATCCCAGCTGTGAGATATTGTGGAACCTTGATCTCATGTTTTTCTAGAAGTTGTTGAATTTCCTGCTGCTTTTTCTCACTTAGAGAAGTCAATACATGGTGCTGACTAACATACTGCCAGGCCATGTATGGATATTTGATATTCAGCAGACCCTGCAGCTCATCCAGGAATTGCTGTAACTCAGTTCTGTTCTCAACAAAATCCTTTTCTGGCCGAAACTCATACTGACTATGGTCGAATTCTTTTATGTATTCTTTGAGTTCTCGAATGCCCTTGCCTGTGCGAGCTGAAAGCAGGAAGATGTCAGTTCCCAGATCTTTCTCCATTTGATCCAGCTTGATGGTCCAGCCATTCTTTTCTAGGATATCTGACATATTTAGCACAAGTGCAGTTGGAATACCGAGGTCCCTGATCTGACTGAAAAGAAGTAGCTGCCTTCTGAGGTTAGTGGCATCTACTACCACCAATACGAGGTCAAAGTTCTTGCCTTGAAGGTTTGAGAGTTCGTTTATGACCACCCTTTCGTCCTCGGATCGAGCATAGATGCTGTAGGTCCCTGGCAGGTCAGTGATCATCGCATGCTGCTTATAGCGTCCTTGCTTTTTGTCTACCGTGATACCAGGATAGTTTCCCGTTCTTTGACTTAGCCCGGTGAGCTTATTGAAAAGCGAAGACTTCCCGGAATTCGGATTTCCGGCAATAGCAATATTCAGGAGCTTATTTCTCACTATTCAACAATGATCTCTTCTGCTTCTTTTTTGCGGATCATTAGAAAATATCCGCCAACTGCAATACACATTGGATCCCCAAACGGGGCGTCAAAAGAGCGCTTTATACGTACACCAGGAATGCAACCCATTTCCATAAGCTGGTTCCGGCGTTCTTCGTTCTCAAAATCGTAGAGCGTGACTGCCTCTCCTATGGCCACCTCACTTAAGCGTCTTTTTTCTCTCTCTTCCAAAAGCCAATGATCCGGGCAAATGTAGGCCTAAGATTCATTCGATTGATGCTTTGTTTAGACAAATTCTAAATAAGCTTTCACCAATTGAGCTTTCTAGTCACTACATTTGCGCTCCTTATGAAAGTCCTGAAATTTGGAGGAACATCTCTGGCGAACCCTAAGCGTTTAAAGACGGTTGCCAATATTGTGCTTCAAGAGCACGATGCGGTTGTGGTTCTCAGTGCATTTTCTGGTACCACAAATGCCCTTGTGGAGATCTGCGCATTACTCAAGGAGCAAAATGAAGAAGGAGCCAGAAACAAGGTTGTTGTCCTCCGAAAGCACTATGAGGGATATATCTCAGAGCTATTTGAAGGTTCGGCCGACCTTGTTGAGGTTCAGGATTTTTTAAATGATAAATTCAATGCCCTGGAGCAGATCACCCGAAAACTGATCACGCCGGCAATGGAAAGATCGGTCTTAGCTCAGGGCGAGTTAATGAGTACCGAGATATTCTATACCTACTTAAGAACGCTTCATAATTCAAGTCATTTGATCTCCGCACTCGACTTCATGAAGGTCGATCAGAACGGCGAACCAGATAGGATATTCATGGCTTCAGCACTGAAGAAGATGGTAGCTCGGGATGGAATCTATGTCACCCAGGGCTTCATTTGCAGAAATACTTTCGGGGAGATCGATAACCTGAAAAGAGGGGGTAGTGACTATTCTGCTTCGCTGATAGGTGCGGCAGTTATGGCAGAAGAAGTGCAGATATGGACAGATATCGACGGCATGCATAACAATGACCCTCGGATCGTTGAAAATACCCGTCCCATTGAAAGATTGAGTTTTGAAGAGGCTGCTGAGTTGGCTTATTTTGGAGCAAAGATCCTACACCCGAGCAGCGTTAGACCTGCGGCTGAAAAGAACATACCTGTAAGGCTCAAGAATACATTGAAGCCAGAGGCGAAAGGCACACTCATCTCAACAGAAGCAGATGACATTGGTATCAAGGCCATTGCTGCCAAGGATGGTATCACTGCATTGAAGATAAAGTCGGCCCACATGCTTCTGGCCTATGGTTTTCTGAAACGACTATTTGAGGTGTTTGAATGGTACCGCACTTCCATTGATATGATCACGACCTCAGAGGTAGCGGTTTCTCTTACCATTGATAGCGACGAGCATTTAGATGCAATAGTTGATGACCTCAAGAAATTTGGGTCAGTGGAAGTAGATAAAGACCAGAGTATCCTGTGCATCGTGGGTGATCACCTTCAGGAGCAGAGTGGAGTGGCGGTAAAAATATTTGAAGCACTGAGCGAGGTCAACATTCGAATGATCTCTTTTGGAGGAAGCAAGAACAATGTTTCAGTTTTAATTGATTCCAAAGACAAGAAAAAAGCGCTTCTGGCATTGAACGAACACCTATTTGGTCAATGAGACCTGAAATAAGCGGACATAAAACACCCTTCTATCTCTATGAGATGAATGTGCTTGAGGCGAACCTAAAGGAACTAAAGCGTGCCAGTGATGCCAGAGGCTATAAAGTGCATTATGCGGTAAAGGCGAATGCCAATCAAAAGATCCTACAAAAGATCAGATCCTACGGTTTTGGAGCAGACTGTGTGAGTGGAGGGGAGGTACAGGAATCGATCAAAGCTGGCTTTGAACCTGATCATATCGTATTTGCAGGTGTAGGTAAAAATGATGATGAGATCCGCATCGGCCTTGAAAACGATATTTTCTGCTTTAATGTGGAGTCGGCGCAAGAGGTGAGTGTGATTGCAGAATTGGCTGAAAATATGGGCAAAAGAGCGCGTATAGCCATTCGCATTAAGCCAAATGTAGATGCCAGAACACATAAGTACATTACCACAGGCCTTGAGGACAATAAATTCGGGATCGACTTTCACGATCTGGATGAAGTTTTACCGTTGATTCAAAATTCAAGTGCTCTCGACCTGATCGGAATTCATTTTCACATTGGTTCTCAGATCACGGATATGGATGTTTTCCGAAATTTATGCCTGAGGGTGAATGAGATTCAGAAGTGGTTTGAATCGAGAAAGATCGAAATTCCTCATCTGAATCTGGGAGGCGGACTAGGACTCAATTACAATGATCCAGATGAACAGAACATTCCAGATTATGAGGCCTTCTTCCAGACCTTTGAAGATCACCTTGTGGTTTATCCAGGTCAGCAGATCCATTTCGAACTGGGAAGAGCTGTAGTTGCCAATTGCGGAAGCCTCATTTCGAAGGTGCTTTACGTAAAAACGGGGATCGCCACGAACTTTTTGATCCTGGATGCCGGTATGACCGAATTGATCAGACCCGCATTGTATCAGAGCTATCACAAAATAGAAAACTGGTCCAGCACTGATGTCGAAGCAGATCATAAATATGATGTGGTTGGCCCAATATGTGAATCGAGTGACTGTTTTGGAAAAGCAGTAATGCTTCCTGAAAGTCATCGCGGAGACCTAATTGCGATTCGCTCAAGCGGTGCTTATGGAGAAGTCATGTCTTCTTCGTATAATATAAGGCCAAAAGCAGAAGCAATATATGTTTAGGATCCTACTGTTCATTTCAATCGCTCTTATGACGATCTCCTGTGCATCAAACAAGGCGATCGAACTTAAGGATGAGGAAATCAAATATTCTTATCAGACAGATTCAGTTAAGTATAGCTTTCAAGTCTACAGAGATGGAAAGGTCACTTATGTCGGAAACAAAGGAGTGCCTGTGAAAGGCCGAGTTAATTTCAAGATGGAAGAAGGTATGGCTGTCGGATTTTGGTCTCAGGTGGATGATGTGAAGCCAAAGATCTACGCGGCTGCCGAGGATAAGGGTCCTGTGAATGATCCTAAAATCACACTTCAATACAAGTTTGCTGAGGGCCAGGATGAGCTTACCTTTCAAGAAGCTCCTCCATATTTAAATGATCTGGCGGCTATATTTGATGCATTGCTCAATTATCCTATGCGTCAATGAAAGAAGTTCTGCTTAGCGTCATTCTTTTTACCATTATCAATCCGGGTTTTTCCCAGGTTCTAATGCCTAATTTGAGCGAGAACCCTCTTGAGTCAGGACGGATCTTTGATGATTGGAAGTCGAATGTGGATCTCGAACAAGCTAAAGGCTGGAAGTGGTATGCCAGACATAAGGCCTTCACCGCCTCTCGAATGAATGGCAAGGGACAATTCCCCAATACAATTGAATATCAGAATGAACTATCGCGCATAGCGGAGCTGAAAAAGCTGAATCATTCGAATGTCAGATCAGGTAGTTCCTGGAGTCCTGCTGGACCTGTGAATAGGCCCCCAGGTGTTTCCAGTTATGCTTCTCATAATATGGGACGGATCAACTGTATGGCATTTCATCCTACCGACTCAAACATCTTTTATGTTGGTGTTGCCCAGGGTGGGGTTTGGAAAACTGAGAACCACGGACAAAGTTGGCGACCATTAACAGATGATCTTCCAATCATCAGGATCAGCGATGTTGCGGTGAACCAAAATAACCCAGATGAGATCTATATCTGTGTGGGAGACTATGCCTATATCGGAGTGGCACTTGAAACAGATGGTCGTAAACGAAATACGCATTATGGTATTGGGGTCTATCGCTCCGAAGATGGTGGAGAGAATTGGACAGCAACCAGTTTGGGGTTTGATCAGGAATCAAAAG
This sequence comes from Salibacteraceae bacterium, assembly GCA_965659675.1. Classification (GTDB taxonomy): domain Bacteria; phylum Bacteroidota; class Bacteroidia; order Flavobacteriales_G; family Salibacteraceae; genus CBFHWY01. The sequence continues at coordinate 28,470 of CBFHWY010000008.1, forward strand.
ACGCTAGTTTGATGCGTCGGGTGATCTTCGATACAATTCCTGGAAGAGCGGTCGCTGCTGGAGTGAGTGGAATATGGGAAACATTGGATTCTGGTCAAACCTGGAATCAAATTCGAGATTCTTTGATCTGGGATATTGAGCAGGACCGCAGCAACCCGGGAACCATTTATGCCAGCACAGGTTATGTAGCGAACTTGAACCTGGGTAGTGCAGGAATGATCAAGAGCACCGACTATGGCAGAACATGGGTCGATCTCAACACAGGTATTCCAGCAAGATCGGCACAAAGGGTCGAGATCGCCATTTCAGCATCTCATCCTAATAATGTTTATGCGATCACCTGCGATCTTGACCGCGGACTTGAAGGTGTTTATCGGTCTTTCGATGCGGGACAGAATTGGATAAAAACGGCTGATTCTCCCAATGTGCTTGAATGGTCAGATGGGTCTGGCTCAGGAGGACAGGGAACCTATGACCTGGCAATTTTAGTCGATCCCAATGACCCTGAGCGCATCCTGACAGGTGGCGTGAATATCTGGGGTAGTGAAGATGGAGGGATCTCATGGAAAGCTGCTTCATACTGGTATCATAGAGACGGCTGGAGTACGCACGCTGACCAGCATTTCTTTGACTATAACCCACTCGATCAAAAATTCTATGTCTGCAACGATGGAGGACTATATCGAACGGACTCCATAGGGCTGACCAACTGGCCTTTAACATCCCCATGGAATTTCAGGTGGCCAACCGATTGGGAAAATCTGAGCAACGGGATGCAAATCACCGCCTTTTACAGACTTGGGATCTCAGAAGGAAACCCAGGCAATGTGATTGCAGGTGCTCAGGATAACGGCACCTATTACAAGAATTCAGGATCCTGGAGAAATGTATACGGCGGTGATGGCATGGATTGTATGATCGATCCAGTAGATCCAAATACCATCTACATGAGCTCTCAATACGGACGTCTTGTAAGGTCTTACAATGCTGGATTCCAATCAAGGAATATCTCTGATATCCCCTCAAATGAAGAAGGGGAGTGGACCACCCCAATGCACATGCATCCTCAAAATCCGGGAATCATCTATGCAGGGTATGGGAACCTTTACCAATCGCAGAGTCAGGGTTCATTTTGGAATAGTATCTCGAACTTTCCTAATTTACAGGGATTTGGAGCTCCAAACCTCATTACGGCATTTGATATCTGCGAAGCTAAACCCGCAAGTATTTACCTCGCTAAGAGAGTGTATTTCGAATACAATGAACCCTCATCGGTGTGGAAAAGGCAAGGGACACAATGGGTTGATATCTCAAATGGGCTTCCAGACTCACTTTATCCAACCTCTGTTGAAGTGCATGAGTTAAATGATGATACAGCCTGGGTGACATTTGGCGGATTTGTGGATTCCACGAAGGTCTTTGTTACCCATGATGGAGGGAGTAGCTGGCAAAATATTTCTGAGGGGCTACCAAATATCCCGGTGAACATCATCAAAAGACAACATCACAGTAGTTACAATAGCATGTATTTAGGAACCGATATTGGAATTTATTTCAGGAATGATACAACTCCTGAATGGCAGTTATACAGTGATGGGCTTCCGAATGTGATCGTATCAGATCTCGAGATCCATTACAGTGAAGAGAAACTTTACGCTTCTACATTCGGTCGTGGTATTTGGTTTGCCGACCTTATGGACACAACGATAGCTCCTCCGCCCGATACAAGTCAAAACCCCAATACCAGTAGCCTCTTCCAGCTGGATCAATTAAAGCGCATGGATATTTATCCAAACCCAAACAAGTCTGAATTTGAACTTGAAATTCAGATACCCGGAACACATGACTTGATGCTCGAGATCGCTGATGTGCAGGGAAAAGTCTGTTATTCGAAAGAAGTGAATATCACAGACTTTGAGAAACTGAGTCTAAACCCCAAATTGGAGTCGGGGATGTACTATCTCAGATTGAGAAACGGAAATAGTATGAAGGTTAAGAGGTTTATAGTTTCTAAATGATAAAGGCTTTTATATTTTTGTGGGCTATGCGAAACTTTGTCAAAGCCCTATTCGCCTTTTTACTTTTGATCTTATCAGTCGAACTATCATTCGCTCAAAAGAATGTAAAGGATATTGAAGGTACCTTTCTGACCATTCAGGTTGGGGCTTATATGTCTCCTCCTCCCAACTCTTTCTTTAAGGCTGAAAAAGAGCTTATCCTGGCTGAAAGCCCAGAAGGCATCAAAAGATTTAACCTTGGTACCTTCGATAATATTGATGATGCAAAAGCCTACTTGAATGCGCTGCACAAACGCTTTAAAGACGCCTTTATTACCGCCTATGTTGATGGCCAGAGAGTAGCAGTGAAAGATGCACTTGGTTTAAGTACCGATATAACACCGATAAATGAGATCGCCAGCGAGGCGCAAACAGAGCCAATTCCCGCTCCAGAACCTGAACCAGAGCCTGAACCAGAGCCAGAACCCGAAGTTGAAGAGATAGCGGTAGATAGCGCTCAAAAAGAGGACAATTCTGGAGGGGCAATTATTGCAGGAGCTGCTTCTGCTGCTGCAGCAGGCGCTGTCATTTCAAACATGAATGACGGGCAAACGAAGGAAGATGAGGCAAAGGAGAAAGCACGTAAAGACAGTCTGCTTAAAGAGGAAGAAGTGCCAGCTGGGATGGAAGTAGTACATCACAGTACCAAAGTGGATTCTTCAGGAACCACTGACTCCACCATTGTGGATGATCCACCTGCGCAAACAGGCGTTGACTCCCTACTAGCTCTTGCCTATAAAGACTCTGCCGAAACAGAATCAGAAAGTAAACCAGAGCTAAAGTCGGCACCAGTAGCGTCAGCGATGTTGAATATTGAAGATCGCAAGGTACTTTACAACGATACCATTTGGAAGGAGGGTGATGCTTCGGAATTCACCTATAATTTCACTAAACCTGTAACGCTCTACATTGATGTTGTAGAGACCCGAAACAAGCCTCTAAAAGGCTTTCAACTTGATCAGATGAAATGGAAGACAGATGGAACGGTAGATGTAAAAACAATATTCAGACAAGATGAAAAGTTTAAGACCCTTAGTGATGCACAGGTAGATGTGCCTACTCCAGGGGTGTACAGATTAAAGTTTGATCAGCCTGCAGGTTCTTTGAGAAAGATCTCGATGAACATTGAAGCTAAAATGGGTGAAGGGGATAAATACCCAACGATCGCCAGCGCTTCCAAAATGTTCAAATATTCAAACTATGAAGCGGGAAAGTCGCTCATTGGCAGCCCGGTTGAAGCCTACAAGAAAAGAGAGGTGTTCATGGAGCTCCTTTACAAAGGAGATGTCTTCATTGCCGAAAAGGAAATAAAAGATTTTGATCAAAACTACTATCGAGGAAGTATTCTTAACCTGAGTTGCTGTGAAAGTGGGAAAGACTATAAACTGAAGTATGCTATAGAGCGCCCTGTGAAACAAATGGTTTACTTCCAGGAGGGTGATACGGTACTTTTTATGTTGAATGAGGTACGCAATGATAAAGGTGACCTGATGAAGCTGAAAGACTTGGGAATGAGAAGATATGGCTGCATAAATCCTGTATTTGAAAAGCATGATGTGATGAACTCCAAGTTTGCTTTTGTTGTTGGAAAAGATGGTTATTATGAGATCCTCTACGATACCTACACACATTCTCCTTACCTCTTAAGTGGCGGCTTGAGTGTGCTCAGCAGAGGTGGAGAGAAACGCGCGATCAGCACTGCAGACCTTGAGTTGGTCTTCTTCTATGACTATAACTCTTTTACGCAAAAGGAAGATCTGAAATTCGGATTAGCCCCTGCAGAGCATATCAAAAAGAATATGAAGAAGTAGCCTACAAGAGGATATTGTATTCTTTTCTGGCTTGATTTCCGCAAGCATCGCTGATCTCCACAACCAAAAGATGCTGACCTACAGGAAAGCGGTACAGCTCATTTTTGTCGATGCTCAAACGACCACTTTTTTTGTCAAATTCCATCAATACCCATTCTCCGTCTACATAGGCATCAAATTTTTTGATGTCATTCAATGCATCTCCTGTTTTCAAGATGGAAGCTTTAAGGGAGTTTAAATTAGTACCATTTCCAAAGTTCAGAGCCTTTATCCAGGGGGCAACTGAATCTATCATAATGGTGTAGTAGCCCAGATCTCTTATTTCGGTAACCAAACTATCTCCTTTCACTTCACCTGTGATTCCTCCTTGAAAGACCTTGCGGGCGTCAAGTTCTGCAAGGAAGTAGTTTCGCTGGTACTTAGGCTGGTAATTTGGAATTTGGATGCTCAGTTTTGCATAATCATGCAGAGGAACATAGCGATCCTTTAGCTCGTAGATAGGTGAAACAGCGCGCCCTATGGCCTGTTCACTATGAATGCTGAATTCAGCAGGTGAATAAAGTGCATTTTCAGGCAACTCAAGCTTAAGTCCTTCACCTTCAATAATGGCTGATTGTCCATTCGATACCAGTTGTCCTTTGATCTCAAGCTTTCTGACTTCTGAGCCTGAAACACCAGATCTAAGCTCAAAGGCCAGATTAGATTGATTGCCATAGGTATCGCTGACCTCAATACGCATTTTGTGATTGTTGCTATCGAGAAAAAATAGTTGCCCGTTATTGACCAGATCACTGTAGGTTGAAAGTTGATTGGCTGGCTCCAGGTAGCACCTTTGAACTCTTGGCCCTCTTTGCTTCCAGTATCTATAATCCACATGGGAGTGTATGTACCTGGTTTCATCAAAATGGAAGGAGCGCATCTCATAGCGATAGGCGAGTTTATTGTCTTTTAGCAGCTTGATCTCATAGATACCATTGCGGTTGGGTACTCCGTTGAGGCGATCAATTGTTTCCACCCCAAAACCGATCTTTCCATTCACCGTGATCAGGCCATTATGAATAGGATGGTAAGTATCACCTTGTTTTCTTACACGCAGATAAAGTGTTTCAGTTTTACCATTTACCGCGCTTACGGAATTCAGTGGATATATGGCCAGCCTTCTGATCTCAGGCGGAATATTGTCTTTGATCGGAAAGTTGAAGAGCAGGGGATTTACAGGTTTTTCGCTCAGTGTTTCTCGTATTTCAAAATGCAGGTGTGGAGCGGTAGACCCACCGGTGTTCCCCGATAACGCTATAGACTCACCTGCTTCCACACTCAATTCCCCAGGTTTTGGAAAGAGCTCGATCTCGAAATTTTGTTGTTCGTATTGCTTTTGCTTTACGTATGCTTCAATTTTATCGCTGAAACGGTGCAGATGAGCATATACAGTGGTGTAGCCATTAGGGTGATCTACGTATAAGACCTTTCCGTAGCCTCTAAGCGAGATCTTGATCCTACTCACAAAGCCCTCATTACAGGTTTTTATTGGGATTCCTATGCGCCCTTGAGTTTTGATGTCAATTCCCGCATGAAAGTGATTGCTGCGGATTTCGCCAAAATTACCCGCCAGAAACATTGGTATATCAACGGGTGGAGTGAAGTAGTTCTTAGGAAGCGAATCGGAATGGGCCGGTGTGAGCCATACCGTGAATAACAGCAGAAATAAAATTCGATTCATACAGCCAAATGTATGACTCAAAATGAGTGATTGTATTTGACTAAAAATCAATATTTAACACTTCTTATTTAAAAACTTGCTTCATTCAGTTACGCTATTAACTTTGCATAAAAACTGATAGCTTGACAACACTCTCAAAAAGCATAGAAAGTCTGGAAAGCGCACTCAATGAAGTGCTGGATAGTCATCATAGTTTGAGTCAGGAGAACCTCAAGATGAAGGAACAGTTGCTGAGCGCTGAGCAATCACTGAAAGAACGCTCAAAGCAGGTTGAAGAACTGAAAGAAAAGCTAAAGGTGATTTCTCTAGCAAAGAGATTTGATGGTGAGGAGTCTGATGATAAGAAGGAGCTTAAATTAAAGATAAACGAGATGATGCGTGAATTGGATAAATGCATCGCTGTCCTTAAAGCCTAGATTATGTCTAAGATCGATATTACAGTCAAGCTAGGACAGAGGAGCTATCCACTAACCATCCAACGCGAAGAAGAGGAACAGATCCGAAAAGCTGCAAATCAGGTAAACGAAAGCCTTAAAGAGCTCAAGGAGAATTATGGGATAAAGGACACTGCTGACCTCTTTGCCATGGTAGCGCTGGATTTTGCAACGCGCTATCAAGACAAGATCCAAAATACAGCAGAAGATGAGGATTTAATCAATAAAATTCTTAACTTTGAGAGGAAGCTCAAGGAAGCACTTGAGAATTGACGTTCTTTCAAAGACATTCAGGGCTTAAGCCCTAAACTTACACCCGCGTAACAGCATATTTGTAAACTCAACATTATAATCGTTGAGGTAAGTAGTAACAACGAGTAGATCAGGCCTATGTAGTTCGCCTTTGGCGAATGATCCCAGGGCCGGGACGGAGGACGATCGATCCGGCAGTTCACTTCCTCGCTCTTGAACTTTCAGGGGTTTACATTTTGTTATGCGGGTTTTTTTATGTCTTTAAAGCAACACTTCAACGAATTTCACAGAAAATCAAATAAAGATCATCATCCCCTAATGCTTAACTTAAGGATGCGTTTAACTTTGTCGACCCAATGACAAAACCTTTTATACTCATAACCGGTGGTGCCGGATTCATAGGTTCTAACCTCTGTGAGTATTTCCTTTCCAGAGATTATCGGGTGCGATGTGCTGACAATTTTGCAACCGGTCGAAAGCAAAACCTCGAGTCATTCATTGATCATGAGCATTTCGAATTGATTGAATCGGACATCAGAGACCCCGAAGAATGCAAGTCCTTGGTGGAAGGAGTAGATGCGGTTCTTCACCAGGCTGCCCTGGGATCTGTTCCAAGATCGATCGATGATCCATTAAGGACCAATTCCGTTAATATCGACGGTTTTTTGAATATGCTTGATGCTGCGCGAAGAGCAGGTGTGAAGCGATTCGTTTATGCGGCGAGTAGTTCAACCTATGGCGACCATAAAGAGCTACCTAAAGTGGAAGAGCGCATTGGGAAACCACTTTCACCCTATGCGGTTACCAAATACGTTAATGAATTATATGCCAGGGTTTATCACGATCTCTTCGGTATGGAGCTAATTGGTTTGAGGTACTTCAATGTTTTTGGCAGAAACCAGGATCCTGATGGCGCATATGCCGCCGCTATTCCGCGATTTATAAAGAGCTTTGTCAATCATGAGTCGCCAACGATTCATGGGGATGGAGAGCAAACCCGCGACTTCACATATATTGACAATGTGCTCAAAATGAACGAACTTGCGCTTGAAACAAAGCAAAAAGAGGCTTTTGGGGAGGTCTTTAATGTGGCTTATGGTGGACAAACCACTATCAATGCCATTGTAGAGAAGATCCGTGACTTACTTTCTATGCATGATGAAGAGATCAAAGCTGTGGAGTTGAGCTATGCGGCCCCTCGGTTGGGGGATGTTAGGCATAGTTTAGCAAGTATTGATAAGGCACGTAGAATCCTGGATTATGAACCCTCTCACAGTGTGCTCGAGGGACTGGAAGAAGCCATCGATTGGTATTGGCATAATTTAAAAGAATAAGAGAGAGAAATGAAGAAAATAAGATTTGCTGTAGTAGGCTATGGACATATTGGCAAGAAACACGCCTCCATGGTATTAGGAAATCCAGATGCGGAGCTTGTGGCCATTGTAGATACTAACGCAGAAGCTCGTGAAGCTGCAAAGAAGTACTGTGATCAGGTTTTTGAGAATATCGATGCTTTTCTCAGCGCGGATCTTGAGCTGGACGTCGTAAACGTATGTACACCTAATGGATATCACTGCGATATGGCTAGCAAAAGTCTGGAGCAGAAGTACCATGTGATTTTAGAAAAACCGATGGGGCTCAATAGAGCGGAGTGTGAAGATGTGATCTTCAAAAGCTTGCAGGCTTCGCGAAACGTATTCTGTGTTAAGCAAAACCGCTATAGTCCAACATCGGCCTGGCTGAAAGAGGTGATCGATAATGAACATCTTGGTGAGGTCTTTTTGGTTCAGTTGAATTGCTATTGGAATCGAGATTCTCGCTACTACAAGAAAGGCGGATGGAAAGGAACTAAAGAACTTGATGGAGGGGTGCTCTTTACCCAGTTCAGCCACTTTGTGGATATCATGTATTGGCTTTTTGGAGATATCAAGAATATCAGAGGGAGAGCAGAAAACTTTAACCATAAAGACAGCACAGAGTTTGACGACTCAGGCATAGTGAACTTCGACTTTGTTAATGGAGGAATTGGCTCACTAAATTTCTCTACTTCCGTTTGGGGAGGGAATATGGAAAGTTCCATTGCAGTCATCGGAGAAAAGGGGAGTGTTAAGATCTCAGGCCAGTATATGGACCAGATCACGCATGTGAATATCGAAGACTATGAGATGCCTGAGCTTCCCCCACCAAATCCACCAAACGATTACGGCGATTATAAGGGTTCAGCTGCAAACCATCACTACGTGATTCAAAATGTGATCGAGGTGCTTCAGGGAAAAGCGGTGATATCAACCAATGCACTTGAGGGAATGAAAGTTGTGGAAATGATCGAACGCATGTATGAGGCGATGGATAATCGAACCTACTAGTCTATTCGAAATAATCCAAAAACATCGTTCTTAGCAAGAGGCTCCAAACGCTCCGAAAACTTTTTGTAGTATTTCATGCTCCCGCGGTCTATCCTGGTGCTTTCGTTGGCACTTTGTGGCCAATTAGGATCCATTGGGTCTTTGTAGTTGATCATAAGGTACTGTGGTCCATTCTTTGAATTTATCAGCGCTTCTTTACGCTCAACTCCTGCTTTGTCCATATGCCACTGCATAGGAAAAGAGCGTCCACTCAAATACTCGACAGTACTCAGGTTATTGATAAACAAAACTTTTTCATGGCTTTTAACTTCCTTTTCAAGCGATGCAAACAGGCCTTCAACGGCATCTACCTTAGCCTCATTGCTTACTATACCAAGTAAACTGGAATGGCTAAAACCTGAAGTGAGTGATTCTGCTGGAAGATCTCTATAGATCATAGAAGGTTTTGACCAATAGCTGAATATCATGATAAAGAAGAAGGCACCTATAGTGTGAAACCTCAAGCTAAAAGTTCCCGCATCCCATTTTAATAGTCTGCTTTTTAATGTGATCAGAATGATAGGGGTAAGCAGAATGGTTCCACCACTGAAAGTGATCGCCCAAACTCCGTTATTGCTTCCAAGAAAGGTCAAAAAGAAAAGGCTAATTGCCCAGTACCATGCTCTAAAGTTTTTCTGTTCAACATTTTGTATGAAAGTGCTGAGAAAGAGCAGTGCCAGGAGTAAAGAACTGACGACAAATTCAAAGCGATAATATGAGCTTATGGCCCAAATGAGAAGATAGCATGCCGTGAAAACGAAGATCCGCGCTGCCTTGTGAATTCGAGGCAATAGAAGCGTGCCTGCAAATAAGATCCCCATATTGATGAGACTCAACACACCAAGGGTCTTTCCATCACTTAAGTATCTATTTAACAAATAATCAGAGCTGTGATAACTCAACTCCCAACTTTCCCCGGCCGAGGAGCCGAATAAGTTCGCCACCAATGAGCTAACCTCAGCCCAATAAACCTCATGTACATTAAAGGCATAAAGCAGTAAATAGAGAATAAAAACACTGATAACAAAGCTGATACTGAAATAACCGGCTGAAAACTTCTTTCGGAAAAAGATATTATAAGCTGGAAATACCAACATGAAAATGATCAGGGAGAAGTTGCACAGTACAGCAAAGCTGAGGAATACCCCTGCGGTAGCCGCATGAAGGCCATTTCTTTCACTCTGCTCCGATCGTGTTAGGTGATAGGCAGCAGCAAGCAAAAACATGACGCCCAAATTGTTGTAATCGGCTACATATCGAACATTGGTAGAGAAATAGATAATGCTGATCACAAGCAGTATCCCTAAAACATTGGTGGTATAGAATAGCCGCAATAGCTTGTAGCTGTAGTGAGTGATGATGATAAGCACGATCAGGAAACTCAATCTGGACCAGATCAGCATATTTGGTCCAAGCTTAAGCCAGAGTCCAAGTAAAAAGTCTGAACCAACTACACTTGCCTTATTCTCGTAAAATTCCGGGTAATTCCATAAGGAGTAAGCCCCCATCAGGCGCCAACCTTCATCAGTTAAGTCAAACCCAAAGGGTATCCAAAGTAATGAGTAGAGCCCGATACTCAGGAATACATTAAGGCGCTCATTTTTAAGTCTTTTCCCTCTCAGATACTTGCTGATCATCCTGAGGAAAACAAACCAGAAGCCTGTATTGACAAACAGTTGATAAGCCATCACAGCAGTATTCTCATCCTGGAGATAAGTGAATTGAAAACTCAGGCTTAGTATAAGTGCAAAAAGCAACTCAAGAGCCCAGGCATAGTTCAGGGAATAGAAGCTTTCCAATGAACTAATGAGGTTAGCGACCAGTATACGACTGCTTCGAATTAACCAGACTTTCTTTTCTTTGAAGTATTGCCTGTAAACGGACATTATTTTCAAAAATACAGAATCCCTTAGGCATAGGTCAAAAAAAGAAGCTTGACCTTAAAAGCTTTTTCTAGAATTGAGATGCTGAAAGTTCGATTTCCCGCTAATAATGTAGAAGAGAGGACATATGTTCTCCAATACATATTCTCAGTTCTGGGGCTGGAAGTTGAATTGATCACCGATGACAGCACAGAGCATTATCATATTCATGGAGAATCGGAGCAAGAATTGATCATTGAAGATCATTTTTTTAATCAATTTCCTCAACAAGGCAGCTATCGCTGTAAAGCGGCTCTGCCTGTAAATACCTCTACCTGCAAATACCAAAATGAAGATTATGTCGTGATCTATGGCAATGGGCAGATCGATACTTATGAAGAACTCACGCGCTGTGGTCTAGACCTGTTTGCTTCGAGCTTCTATATGTTGTCTCGCTGGGAAGAAACACTCTGCGAGGAATTTGATAAACACGGACGCTGTCCAGATGAAGCTCAATTCGCCATACAGCAAGGATTCTATGATCGCCCAGTGGTAAATGAATATATCCAGCTTCTCAATGAGCTGCTAAAACAAATAGGGGTGCAATCAAAGGAAAGCAAAGCCTTTAAATACATATGGACTGCTGATTTGGAGTACCACTACAAGTACAAAAACATGGTCCATGTTATTAGATCTGTACTTGGCTCCGTCATAAGGCGATTGGATTTCGGAGAAGCGCTCATCAATTTTAGAGAAGGGCTTATGGCAATTTCAGAGAAAGAGCAGGATCCCTATTACAAGGGGCTGGGCTTTCTTTCGGAGAATCTGATTGCCAAAGGTGGGAAACTGAAACTCTATCTTATTCCTTCCCGAAAAGGCGAAAGAGATTGGCGGTATAAGATTGATGATTGTAAGGAGTATTTGAAAGGCTTTGAAGTGGAGATTGGTTTTCATCCGGGTTACGATACTTTTCTCAATGAAGATCAGTTTGAAGAAGAGTTGCTTAGAATGAAAGAACTGGGATACGAAGTAGAGGAAGGACGACAGCATTTCTTTAGATTTCGAGTGCCTGAATCCTGGAACTTGTGGGATAAATATGGCTTGAAAAAGGACAGTACTCTTGGATTTATTGAACACGCAGGTTTTAGAGCCGGGATCTGCTATTCCTTTCCTGTGTTTGATGTTGTGGCGAGAAAAACACTTAAGCTGATCGAGCAACCCTGCATCATCATGGATGTTGCGCTTTGGAAGCAATGTTCGAAAGAGAAAGACTTTATGAGCTCCTGGAATAAAATTGAGTCGCAGGTTAAGAAATTTCAGGGTGAGCTCTGTGTTTTATGGCATCCAAATAATGTGAACCACGGCCTATTTCGCCCGCTATTTCCATTTCTCAAAAGCAAAATAGCAGAAAGTCAGATCCTGTGAAAGACCTCAGAGTTTTACATATCACTTCAGTGCATCCTGCCTTAGATAACCGTATTCACTTTAAAGAGGTCAAAACACTTCAGGAACATTGTAAGGCTGTGGCTATCGTGGCAAGCATAGAGGAAGATAAGGAGATCGACGGTGTACAATACCTCTCCATAGATCCTTTCAGATCCAGATGGGATCGCCTTTTAAATGCTCCAAATAAGATTTTGAAGAGGGTGGAGGAGTTTAAGCCAGATATCGTTCACTTTCATGACCCGGAACTCATTCCTCTGGCACTAAAACTCAAACGGAAGAACTATAAGCTCATTTATGATGTGCATGAGGATCTGCCCACCCAATTGAGATATAAATCATGGATTCCCTTTTTTCTACGTCCGCTCGCTGCTTATTTCGTAAACAGAGTTGAAGATCGCGCTGCCCAAAAGCTCGATGCCATAGTTGCAGCAACGAAAGATATTGCTGATCGCTTTCCAGAATCCAAAACCATTTGTGTTCGCAACCTTCCTGTTTTAAAGCTCATTAAAGCTGCAGAGACTACTGAAAAGACCAGGAAGGTTAAACTCATATATGCCGGTGGTTTAGCCCGACTCAGGGGAATAAAAGAGAGTATTCAGGCACTTCATGGACTTGAAGATAGGGTAGAGCTCAGTTTGATCGGAAAATGGGAATCAGATGAATATCGAATAGAATGTGAGTCTTTAAATGAGTTTAAGGCAGTTCGCTATCTCGGTTATTTATCAATGGCAGAGGTTTATCGCGAAATAAGTAGTGCAGACCTGGGTTTAGCGATGTTGTATCCTCTAAAGAACTATTTGAGAAGTTTGCCCGTGAAGGCGTTTGAATATATGGCTCATGGTGTTCCGATGGTCATGTCTGATTTTCCATTTTGGAAAGAACAATTCACCGGGGCTGCATTTTTCGCAAGAGCCAAAGACCCTCTTTCTATTGCTCATGCAATCAAAAATGCCTTAGATAATACTGCCGAACTTGAGCAAATGAGCAACTATGCTCAAACCAGGGTCAGAGAAGAACTCAATTGGGAAAAAGAGTCAGAAGCTTTACTCAATCTATATCATTCACTAAGTGGTTCAGGCAATGAAACTGATTGAAATAAGTCCTGAGGAATATACCGCTTATCTTGAAGAACTTAAGGATAAGGACTTTTTCGCGCAAAACAACTGGCTGAAGCCTGGGTCGGAGCATAGGTTGAAGTTCTTTGGCCTGAAAACCGAACAAGGTCTGGAGGCTGTCCTTGCAACGGAAGAGCTAAAGAAAGGCCCCTTTAGTGTATTGGTTAACCCATACTTTACGCCTCATTGCGGACCATGGACGAAGGATCTTAGTGAAGCATTGATGATCAACACTCTAAAGCTCCTGCAGGATAAGTATCACGAACTTCAGTTCAGACCAGAGATCCCTTTCAAGAAGAATATTAGCGCATTCACCAGATCCAAAGTAACCTTCACCCTTGACCTTAAGTACACAGAAGACGTACTATGGAGTAAACTTGGCTCTGATAAAAGGCGTCAAATAAACAAGGCTCAGAATCTTGATCACAGTATTCGAAAAGCTACTATTGATGAAATACTGTATTTCTTTAAGCTGACGGCCAGGCGAAATAATTATGAGATCGACCTGGAAAGGCTCAAACTAAAGCTCAAGAGCCAATCTCAATCGTATATTCCATTGCTCGAAATCGATGGCAAGGCGGTAGGGGCGATCTTTGTTGTAAGCGACGGAAAAAGAGCATTTTACCTAGGGGGAGGTTTTGACGACAAAAGTGAGCATAGCTCTCTGGTGAATAGTTTTTTGATTTGGAATGCATTGATTTGGGCTAAGAAAGAGGGGGTTGACATCTTTGATTTTGAAGGGTCAGAGATCCCGGGAATCGCAGAATTCTACCGTCGTTTTGGAGCAGAGGAGCTGAATTATTTCGCATCTTCCAAACTGCCAAAGGGCTTTAAACAATTGCAATGGCTGAAAAAGCGGATTTTTCCATGACATTTGGTGTAAGCGTGATCATTCCATGCAGGAACGAGGAGGGCTATATAGCAGATTGTATCAACTCACTTCTGAACAACCAGTTCGACGCTGAGCTCGAGATCATCGTTGTAGATGGTCAAAGTACCGATAATACAGTGCAGATCGTTCAGAGCATCATTGAAGATGACCCCAGAGTAAAACTCATTCAGAATAAGCGAAGAATTACTCCAGTGGCTTTGAACCTGGGAATAAATGAAGCAAACAAGGAGTATGTGCTCATCGCATCGGCCCATTCTAGCTATGAAAGGGAATATATTGGGGTATTGCTTCAGAAGATGCAGGAAACTCAAGCAGACGTGGCGGGAGGAGTCATGAAGACAGAGGTAAAGCATTCCACTCCAAAGTCAAGAGCAATTGTGAAGGTGTTATCACACCCTCTTGGAGTTGGTAACTCAAGCTTTAGAACCGGGGTAGACCAGGATCAGCAGGTGGATACCGTTCCATTTGGACTATATAAGAGAGCATTGCTGGTTGAAGCCGGAGGTTATGACGAAAGATTGGTTAGGAATCATGATATTGAGTTAAGCAAACGCCTACTGGCCCGAGGGGCTAAGATCATCTTGAGTCCCGATGTCAGCTGCAGTTATTATGCTCGAGAGCACTTTTCAGAATTGGCGAAAAACAATTTCCGAAATGGGATGTGGAATCTGTTTGTGGTAAGAATTACGAGGAACTCAGATTCATTGAGCCTCCGACATTTTATCCCTCTGACTTTTATATTGACATTGATCATCCTGGCTGGATTGGCGTTCTACGATGTCTTCTTTCTGCTTGCTTTTCTATTTCTCTCTGTAATTTATTTAGCAACGCTATCGGTAATTAGCATTACCTTGAAAAGCAACTTCTTCTATACTTTAATTGCGTTTATCGTACTCCATTTCTCCTATGGTTTTGGCTCTCTTTCGGGTTTATTCAGAACCATACCTGAATCTTCTTATGATATCTGATTGGATAGCTTTGTATGATTGATGTCTGAGCTGCTGGAAAAATATAGATCGAAACTACTTGAGCCCTTCAGTAAGGAGCATGAGTGTTTCTTGTATTGGAAAGGGAGAGTTGGTTTGTACGCTATCCTGAAAGCAGCTGGAGTAGGAGAGGGGGATGAGGTCATATTGCCTGCATTTACTTGTGTGGTAGTCCCCAACGCCATTATCTATCTCAAAGCCAAACCTGTTTATGTCGACATTCAGAGAACCAGTTTAAACGCAGGTTTTGAGGATATTCGTAAAGCGAGAACAGATCGGACTAAGGCCGTTATCGTACAAAACACTTTTGGCCTAAGTTCTGAATTAGATCAAATTTCAACCTGGTGTCGACAAGAAGGAATATTAAGCATTGAAGATTGCACCCATGGATATGGTGGCCAATTCAAGTCTAAACCCAATGGTTCATTTTGTGATGCCGCGTTTTACTCTAGTCAATGGAATAAGCCATTTTCAACAGGAATAGGGGGCTTTGTGATCACGGCCCATGACGAGCATAAGCAAGGATTAAGAGAACTTTCAAAGAAATTGATCACGCCATCATGGACTGAGCGCTTGAGTTTGAGCTTGCAGTATTTTGCGAAAGAGAAGCTACTTACTGATGCCAACTATTGGAATCTATTGAGGCTCTACAGGAGATTGACCAAAGCTGGGCTTCTTACAGGTTCTTCTTCTGGGACAGAGATTGAGAATACTGCTATGCCTCAGGACTACTTCAAAGCTTTTAGTGAAGTACAGGCTCGAAAGGGCATCAAAGAATTAAAGCACCTGGATCAGGTCATTGACCAGAGAAAACAGGCAGCTCATACTTACACCGAATTTTTAGAGAAACATGGGAAATATCATGTGATTTCGGAACTACATCGGGATCACAGTTTTTTAAAATATCCGATTCTGGTAAAAGAGCGAGAGAACTTTTTCAAGCTGGCTGAAGCTGCTAAAATACGACTGGGAGATTGGTTTATTTCCCCTTTACACCCCGTAAAAGGAGATCTGAGTCCATGGTTCTTTGATCGAAACGAGTTCCCAGTATCAAATGAAGTGTCATCGCAGATCGTAAATTTACCTTTAAAGGTAGATTTAAATAAGGTTCAGCGTTTTTTAGAAAAACATATTGATCAATTGTTGTGATTCCTGTTAAGCGCTATAATCAAATCCAGTTTTATCTGTGTGCAGCCTTTCTGATTGCCCTACCGAATGCCCCCGATCACATTAAAGTGGGCTCGTTGATCCTTTTCATCTCCATAATTCTGTCAGTTTTTCAATTCAAACATTTTAAAGCGCATTGGAAGAACTACTCCTGGCTCTTATTGGTTCTCCCTATCTGGTTCCTTGTGAAACTCCTCGGGTTTTTTCCGGCGGAAGACGATGCTATGGCATGGCGATCGGTCTTCCTCAAACTACCCTTCTTGTTCTTTCCACTTATATTTCTTTCGTGGTCTCCAGAGAAGCAGCTTCGGGATCAACTTTTGAATGTTTTCTTCTATGCCTGCTTGATCGCAGTAGGGGTAAACTTCTTTTACGCTATCGTAAGGGTCTATGTATTTAAGGACCTGGTCTATTTGACCTACTCAAAGCTATCACCTTCCATTGATCCAGCCTATTTAGGCATGTACCTGAACTTTGCCTTTAGCATTGGCGTTCTAAAACTTAAACAGCGTTCTTTCAAGTCCGTCAGAATATATTCCTCCCTCAGCCTTATGGCTATTTTCATCCTTCTTTTGCTTTCCCGTAACGCCATACTCTTTCTTGGCTTCAATATCTTATTCCTGAGCTTTATGTTGCTTCGTTCAAAGAAGTGGACTCAGTTCTTTAGCTTGATGCTAGTGTTACTCTTCGTATCAGGGCTTGTTTCTCAAAATGATCGGGTTAGAACCCGAATGAAAAGCGCTTTGGACTTCTTTAACCTCGATAAAGAGGAATATGTCACAAATTCCATGGGTCTTCGATTCCTGGTTTGGGAAAACAGCATCGAGGTGATCAATTCAAACCTGGGCTTTGGTGTGGGTTCAGGTTTCGAACGTGAAGAGCTCTCAGAGAAGTTTGAAGAAAAAGGCCTTGATAAACCACAAAGGGAATATTACAACACGCACAATCAGTTTCTGCAAACTGCGCTTGCCCACGGAATTCCAGGTATTCTATTGATCCTTGTTTGCTTCATCGCTCCTTTTGCGATGTCCTCAATCCCCGACTACCGCATATTTCTATGGTTTTTGACACTTTGCTTTGTGAGTTTCTTTACCGAGAGCATGCTCGAGCGTCAGGCTGGAGTCTTTTTCTTTGCCTTTTTCTACCCTTTATTTGTTAAACGATATGATTAAACAACTCACAGTCATTGGAGCACGGCCTCAATTCATAAAAGCCAGCGCTCTGAGCCGCAGTATTGCTAAGACGGACAAAATCAGTGAGTGCATAGTACATACAGGTCAGCATTTTGATCGCAACATGTCAGAGGTTTTCTTTGAGCAGATGGAAATTCCAAAACCTGATTATAATTTGGGGATAAACTCGATGAAGCATGGTGCCATGACTGGTAACATGATGATCGAATTGGAAAAAGTTGTTGAGCATGAAAAGCCTGATATCTTATTGGTATATGGAGATACAAACTCTACCCTGGCTGGAGCATTGGTCGCCAGTAAACTTCATATTCCAGTAGCACACGTCGAGGCGGGACTAAGAAGCTTTAATAATCAAATGCCTGAGGAGATCAATAGGATCCTGACCGACCGCATATCAGACCTGTTGTTTTGTCCAACTCAAATTGCTGTGGATAACCTAAAGCAAGAAGGTTTTGATTCGTTTCAATCGAGGGTGATAAGAACGGGTGATGTGATGTACGACTCTGCCATGCACTTTGTAAATCTAGTTGATCAGGAGAAAGTGTTAAAGCATCTAGGAATTGACGATGACTTTGTGCTTTCTACGATCCATCGAGCTGAGAATACAGATAGTTCGATAAAACTAAAGTCCATTGTTGAACAGCTCAATGCAGTGCATCGCGAAATGCAGCTTGTATTACCATTACATCCCAGAACAAAGGCTGCAATCGAAAGAGAAGGGCTGGAGCTTGAGGTCAAGATCATTGAGCCTCAGGGTTACCTTGAAATGTTGGCATTGCTCAAAAATGCCAAAATGGTGATTACTGACTCGGGTGGACTCCAAAAGGAAGCATACTTCTTTAAAAAGTACTGTTTAACGGTTAGAGATCAAACCGAGTGGCTTGAACTGATCGATCATGGGGTAAATGAATTGGTGGATCCCCTTGATAACGGTTTGATTGAAGCATTTAAAAGAGCAAGCGGGGAACAAAAGGACTTTCCTGAAGCTTTATATGGTAGAGCAGATGCTGCAGAACTCATAATCAGTGAAATAATCAAAGAACTCAGCTAGATATGATACCCTTTTCACCGCCTAGAATGGATCAGAGCAACCTCGATGAAGTGAACGACACGCTTCTATCGGGTTGGATCACAACAGGTCCAAAAACCAAAGAATTTGAGAAACGAATCACAAAGTACCTTGGTGCTCAGGTTACTGTTTGTTTGAACTCTGCCACAGCCGGACTCGAGTTGATGTTGCGATGGTACGGGGTAGGTCCAGGTGATGAAGTGATCGTTCCAGCTTACACATACTGTTCTACAGGTAATGTGGTCCTTCACTGTGGGGCAAAAGTGGTGCTGGTGGATGCAAAGGATGATCTTAATGTCGACCCTGAAGCTATCCGAAAGGCGATCACAGCAAAAACTAAAGCTGTGATGCCGGTAGATCTGGGTGGCTTTCCTGTGGATTATGACGAGATCAAAGCCATACTTGAGGATGATGATATAAAAGCGCTCTTTGAACCAAATAACGAACGACAGGAAAAATTAGGGAGACCGCTATTGCTATCTGATTCTGCACATGCCTTTGGTGCTTCTTACAAGGGTCAAATGATAGGGAGCATATCAGATGCCCATTGTTTTTCTTTTCATGCCGTAAAGAACCTTTCGACCGCAGAAGGTGGTTGTGTTTGTCTGAATCTACCGGAATCGTTTGATCACGATGAGATCTATAAATATTTATGTGTCTTGTCATTGCATGGGCAAACCAAAGATGCCCTGGCTAAAACCCAAAAAGGCAACTGGAGATATGATATTATCGAACCTGGTTTTAAGTGTAATATGACTGACCTGTCAGCTTCACTCGGGCTGGTGGAATTAGCTCGTTATGAATCTGAGACCCTTCCAAGAAGAAGAGAGATCATGGAGGCCTATCACGATGCCTTTAAAGATAAAGTCTGGGCGCAATGTCCGGAGTTTCGAACGGATATGAAAAGGTCGTCATATCATCTTTATATGCTTCGCATTAATGGGATCAAAGAGGAAACCAGAGATCGCATTATTCAGGCCATCTTTGAAAAAGAGGTGTCGGTCAATGTGCACTTTCAGCCTTTGCCTCTATTTACGGCATACATGAACCTGGGATATGAAATGTCAGATTATCCAAAGGCATTTGATAACTATCAGAGGGAGATCTCATTGCCGATCTATTATGACTTGAGTCAAGAAGATCAACAAACAGTGATCGATGCAGTGATCACTTCGGTGGAAGATGAATTAGGATGATGATTCGATTCTTCGACTTTGTGCTTTCTTTTTTTGGTCTGCTGTTGCTCAGCCCGTTCTTTGTTTTGATCTCATTGCTTATCATGATCGCCGATCGAGGCCCGGTCTTTTTCCTACAGACCAGAGTAGGAAAGAAAGGTAAATTGTTCAAAATCATCAAGTTTAGAACAATGCGGACCAATTCAGAGCAAGCTGGCCAGTTGACAGTGGGTAAGGAAGACAAACGAATTACCTCGATTGGAAAGCTATTGCGGAAATACAAATTTGACGAACTTCCTCAACTGATGAATGTGCTGGGAGGATCCATGAGCATGGTTGGTCCCAGACCAGAAGTTCCTAAATATGTTGAAGCCTATACTTCAGAGCAGAAGCGTATTCTAAAGGTGAAACCTGGTATAACAGATATAGCTTCTTTGCGGTTTTTTAGAGAGAATGAACTTCTATCTAGAAGCGCAGACCCTGAAAGAACCTACATTGAAGATGTAATGCCCAGGAAAATACAGCTCAATTTGGAGTATGTCGAAAACAGGAGTCTGTTGACTTACTTTCAAGTGATCTTAAGAACTGTTATAAGAATTCTGACCAGGTAACTATTTGCAGTAGGTTTTGATCGGTTCTTGAACTGATTCGGCATCTTCGCCCAGGTCTACTGACTTCTGAAGGTCGTCGCAACCGCTTTTGTCTCCCAGTTGGATTTTTACAACCCCACGTTCTGCTAATGCTTCTTTGTAAGTGGGTTTTGATTCGATAGCCGCATCGAAGTAGGGAAGTGCTTCTTTAGCTTTTCTCATTTTTAGCAGATACATGCCCATTCTATAGTTAGCAAAAGAGTCAGATGGCTTGATCTGAATCATCTTTTCATACTCGACGCCAGCCTTAGCCCAATCCTGTCGGTGATAGTAAATATCTGCGCGGTATCTATAGTAGTCAGATTTGCGAGGGTCTTTGCGAAGTAAAGCAGCGAAGTCCTCCAAGGCAGCATCATAGGCTTTCATCCTGTAATTTGAATAAGCCCGATAATAGAGGGCATTATAAAAGCCAGGTTTGATCTCTAATACTTTGGTCAGGCTTTTTACGGCACCTTCATAGTCCTTCAACTTGAATTGGCAAATGGCCATGTTGAAATAGGCCTTATCGTATTCAGGATCAAGTTCGATCGCTTTTTGAAATTCGGCTACAGCTCCATTGAGGTCTCCATTCAATGCTTTCTTAGCTCCATTATTTGTGTGGATAACTGCTGTTTGAGAAAAAATCGGAACAGAAAAGAGGAAGCTAAATAGTATGAATAAAAGCTTAGTTCTCGCAGTGTGTTGTAATCAATGAAATAACTGCATTTGAATTATCTCCCATGTTCAGCGCCTTTTTCAAGTCTGCACATGCTCCTTTAATATTACCTGTGTAAACATAAGCTATGCCACGTTCGGCAATAGCATCTCGATAATTGCTTTTGAGGGTTAAAGCCTCGTTAAAGTATTTGATAGCCTCAGTATACTGTTGCTCGTACAGGTAACTTCTTCCCAACTGATAGATAAGTATGTGATCTCCGGAGGTCATACTAATCGCTTTTTTGAGATCGGCTCTGCATTTATCGTATTGACGCTCTCTCATGTGAGCCAATCCTCTGTACTTCCAGTAATTTGAGTTTTTTGGATCCAATGTGATCAACTTCGAAAAGTCGTCAATTGCGGCATCATACTTTTGGATCTTAAAGGAAACCAGGGCATGGTGATACCTGGCAAGAATATCATCCGGACCAAATTCGAGCGCTTTGGCAAAATACTTTTCGGCAATGGAATACTTAGACTGCTTGTAGTAAACCAAGCCCAGCTTGAAATAACTCTTAGGGTAATTAGCATCGATCTGGATAGCGCGTTTGAATAACTCTACCGCACCTCGAGTGTCCCCAGAAATAAGTTTCCGAGATCCCTCCATGTTCAGCTTCACCACCATCTGACTGAACAGGGCAGTAGTGCTGAGTACCAAAATCAGTATAACAACTAGTCGCTTTAGCAAGTGATGGTGACCTTAATAGGTGCGAAAAAGTAAAACATTCTCATGAAAAATTCTTACAACTGTGTTTTGTCTGATTCTCCAAGTGCAAATAACGTAATAAATGCGCTCCAAATCACAAGAAAATCTTCTCATCTCGTCGATAATTCTTGTCGATTAACCCAATACCTGGTTGATCATACTCACAGAGAATATTGTCAGCAGGAACCAACCGATAAAACCTTCCAAAATACACATGTAGCGTGCGATTCCATTGGTAGGTATATCACCGAAGCCAAGCGTTGTAAATGCGTTTAGGCTCAGCGTGATAGCGTTTAAAATATGAATGAGTGATGAAAAGAAAACAAAAATTGAACCAGCGATCAGAGTTCTTGTTTTTTTCTTATTTCTCAACTCTTTGGCTGATTTGATAATTGCATTTCTATCAGAAATATCCCATTCCGATGGAAAAAAGAGGTAGCCTAATGAGAATAGCATGATGACCCAAATACTCTTTACAACAGCTTTGGCAGGGTTGGTACCGTAATCTGTGAAGTAGGAAAGAAAGTCGTTGAGTTTCCATCGGAAATAGCTCTCGAATGTTTTGCTGTTCT